>CAUTUR010000010.1:0-22969 GCA_963541585.1 uncultured bacterium
TTTCTACTTTCGTAGATTTGTCAGGATCTGGAGAAGCTCAAAGGTTTAGAAATTATATAAGATTTCTACTTTCGTAGATTCGCAACCAATGAGGATCTCCAAAAAAAGTTTAGAAATTATATAAGATTTCTACTTTCGTAGATACTGATGAAGAGGCGATTCCTTCTGAGTGTTTAGAAATTATATAAGATTTCTACTTTCGTAGATATTGCAACGAAGATCATCTTCAGGAACGTTTAGAAATTATATAAGATTTCTACTATTTCGAACACTCTTTATTTATAAATTGTTTTTTGCTTGCTTTTCCCTAGGTAATCTATATTTTCAAATCAGGATTTACTTTTATTAAATGAAATGAAACTTACTGATAAAGAATTGACACATCTTGCAAAACTTTCCAAATTAAATTTAACCCTTGATGAACAGGAAAAGTTTCAAAAATGACTTCAGAGTATTGTTGATTTTCTTGGTCAACTCAATGAGATTGAAACTTCTGAAGGAGAAGGTTTTGATGAAGAAAGAAAAATTGAAGTCTTTGCAGATCAAGAATCTTTTACTGAGCCAGAATTACTTATTGCTAATAGTAGGCATAAAAAGGGTGATTTTATCTCCGTAAAAACATCATTGAAAGAGTAAGTATTGTTTTTATTTTTTTTAAATATAAAATATGGGATGGATTGTATTATTTGCCATTGTAGTACTTTTTTTTACAATGGTAAGAGTCGTAAATCAGTATGAGAGGAAAGTGGTACTTACTCTCGGAAGATTTACAGGAACTTTAAAACCAGGTTTAAACCTGATTATTCCTTTTATTCAAACAACAATGAACGTAGACGTTAGAGAAAAGGCAGTAGATGTTCCTTCTCAAGAGGCAATGACAAAGGATAATATCTCATGTACCGTTAATGCTGTGATTTATTATAGAATCAAAGAAGATCAGGTAGAGAGAGCAGTCCTTAATGTAAGAAATTTAGACTATGCAATGACTCAATTTGCACTTACGACAATGAGAAACATTGTTGGTCAGTTTGAACTTGATGAGTTACTTGCCAAAAGAGAGGAGGCAGCTTCTAAAATTAAGGAAATAGTAGATGAAAAATCTGATGCCTGGGGAGTAGATGTGCTGTCTGTAGAGCTCAAAGATATTAATTTGCCAGATGATCTCAAAAGAACAATTGGAAAGCAAGCAGAAGCTGAGAGAGAAAAGAGGGCGAAGATTATTACTTCAGAAGGAGAACTAGCTAGTGCAGAGAATCTTAGACAAGCAGCAAGAATGCTTGCAGAAGCTCCAGGTGCACTTCACTTGAGGACTTTACAATCGATCAACGACATTAGTTCTGATCAGTCTAATACGACAATCTGGATGATGCCTATAGAAATCCTCGATGCAATCAAAGGGTTTGGAGCTAACTTTGGCAAGAAGATCTAGGATTTTGATTTTTGAGAATATATATATAAGAAGATCAGTTTTGATACTGGTCTTTTTTGATTTTTATACTCTACTTAGAGTATTTTTCTCTTGATTTCTTTTCCTAAAACTATATACTCTCACTATCTTTGCCGTAGACCGTAGGTCGTCCCTTTGGGATATAAACTGTTCCTACCGAGGTTATTCTTACTATTTGAGGGATCAGATTTTATCTTTTCTTTCAAGACATGAGATAACTCTGGCAATGAGTTATTTTTTATTTCCAGGTTTTACACTACTCATGACAATCTCAAAAGAGAAAAAAGTAGAGCTCGTAAAACAGTATGTTCAAGACTTACAATCTGCAAAGAATGTCGTAGTCCTTCAGCAGTCTGGAATCCCAGTAGTGGGAGCTACTCAGATGAGAAAAGGAGTTCTTGAAGCTGATGGTAAATTCAATGTCATCAGAAAAAAGCTGTTCCTACTAGCGCTCAAGGAAGCTGGTTACGAAGATGTAGCTGAAAGCGATCTTGAGGGATCAGTAGTTGTTCTCTATGCAAATGGAGATGAATACGGTCCAATGAAGGTTGTTAATAAGTATGCAAAAGAATTTGCAGCTGATAAGGAGCTTAAGGCTTCTATCAAGTTCCTTGGAGGGTGGTATGACAAGAAGTGGCATAATGCAGAATATGTTACTGAACTTGCAAATATCCCATCAAGAGAAGAGTTGCTTTCAAAATTGGCATACCTATTCAATTACCCTTTACAGTCAGTTGCTTGTGTGATTGACCAAATTGCAAAAAAAGCTGGATAGGCTTTCTCTTATCCGAAATTCCTTTTATTTATTATTCTTATCGTAGAAAATGGAATTAACTAAAAACCAACAACAGATTTTGGATCTTGTAAAAGAGATGAATGCTGTTGAACTTAATGGGCTTGTAAAAGCTTTAGAAGAAGAATTTGGAGTAACTGCTGCTGCTATGGTAGTAGCTGGAGGTGCTGCTGCTGGAGCTGGCGCTGCAGATGCTGGAGCTTCTGACGCTATGAATGTTGAGCTTACTGATGCAGGACAGCAGAAAATCGCTGTAATTAAGGTGGTTAAAGAAGCTCTTGGACTTGACCTTAAAGCTGCTAAAGAATTAGTAGAAAAGGCTCCTGTAATTATCAAAGAAAACGCAAAAGCTGATGAAGCTGAAGCTTTGAAAACTAAGCTTAGCGAAGCTGGAGCTACTGTAAACTTCAAATAGTATTTGAGGCTTACTAAAAGTCAAAAATCAGATTTTTGATTTCTTTTGTCTTTTGAAGAAGATGAAAGAGTCGGCAAAGCCGATATTTTATTTTGATTTTAGCACTACGGATGTCTGTATCTGTTCAAGATATTGTTGCTGCACAAGCTCATATTGGGACGCTCAAAAATGAAGCTCATCCAAAGACAAGTAAATACTGGTCTGAGGTAACCAACGGAGTGGTAGTGATCAATCCAGAAGTGATTGCTGAACAACTTGAAGCTGCAAAAGCACAGGTTGCTGCTGCGAAAGCTGCTGGGAAAGAAATCTTGGTTGTATGTGAGAAAAAAATGTATGCTGAAGAACTTGAAGCATTAGCTCAAAAGGCTGGCGTTGCATTTCTCAACTACAAGGTTTCTGGAGGGTTCTTAACGAACTTTGATACCTTCAAAAAAAGGATTGATTCTATCAATGAAATGGTAAGCTACATGGAGTCTGATGCTTTCGCATCTTTGACCAAGAAAGAGCAGCTCGTGTACAAAAGAAACTTTGAAAGAGCAAATAAGGTCTACAAAGGAGTAACGAAACTCAAGAAGAGACCAGAACTCGTAATTATTGTGGATGGAAATATGCTTTCTACCCTTATTGATGAAGTAGAGAACCTCAAGGGAAAACTTGAAGCGATCGTAATCGCAGGAACCAACTTCTCAAGATATTGGTCAGAAAACGAGATTATTACCACGAATATCAATAGTTATCAGAGTTTGGATTTTGTTTTGAAGTCTATTCTCCTCTAAGAGAGAACCTTATTGGGACTTTTGTCATCGCGAGGCGAAGCCGTGGCGATCCACTTAAAAGTAAATTTGCTTAGTAATTGGATTGCTTCACTTTCTTCGTGATGACGGAGTTGATCTTTATTCCTCTTATTTCCTATGCAAGAACAACTTTACTTGCCAAGTTCGTCTGAGAGAAAAAGAGCGATCACCGCTTACCTTTTGGTAGGTTTGCTCTTTTTCTCCAGCAAAGAGGAATTAACAGTCTATGAATACTTTCACTACAAACAAGCGATTGGGTGGTATATGTCCACGATGACTCTTCTGCTTTTTCAGTTAATGTTGGTGTGGATTCCACTTGTGAAGTGGTTACCTTTCTTTTTTGTGCTTATAAATCTTGTAATCTTGTTGATTATGGTATTTAAGGCTTGGAAAGGAGAATATGCGTATAACTTACTTCAAGAAAAAAGGTGGAAAATGTTTTATGCTGATCTTGGAGGCTGGATTCTTACGATTTTTGATATCAAAAAGAGAGTCTATTGAGATATCTCCTCAGATAGTTCTATGGAGTTTTCAGAAGCAAATCATCTTTCTGAAGATTCAAAAGAGCTTCAATAGTTATTATACATTTAAAATTAATTAAGGAAGTCTGATATGCTATTCAGATTTTTTTTAAATTCTCTTGAATTTTGGTGGAAGTTAAGTATAAGTAAACTGTAAAAATAAAAATGTATTGCCATTTATTTTTTAATTTTATTGAGGGCTCTCGTCGAGATGACGAGGGCTTTTTTTTAAGAAAAATCCCAGAATAATTTTTATTTCTAGGATTTTTAATTTAAAATTATATACTGTATACTATAAAGTTTTTATCTGAGATTTCTTTTTTTGAGAGGTTTCAGTATTCCTCTTCTTAAGAGGAATTTTCTATAAGAAAGCTCTTTTTATTCAGCTTGTCTCTTGGCTAAAAACTTATATCCTGCATAGAGGAGTACGGTTAGAGAAGCTACAATGAGCATATTTTCAACAGGTCCTGTTGCAGGAACAGTTGTGATTTCTGGTTTTACATCAGTTTCTTCTCTCACATTTACATCATACCTAATTTCTTTTCCCTTACTGTCTCTAGGGATAAAGGCGAAGAGGAACTCTTGAGTAGCATCGTCATAAGTATATTCATACTTTTCTTGGGACATAGGAACAGTTGCAAGGGTTACGTAGTCAGCTTTTGCTTTATCAAAGAGCTTAATTTCTACATTGTCTGAACCAGGAAGAGCTGTCCAGCTAAGAGTAATTTTCTTTCCTTCTACTGTGTGAGAAATATCGGCAAGTGCCATATTAGCTCCAGCAGCATCATGTTCTGAATCTTCTTCATCACTAGGAATAGTGGCGTTTGTATTTGCTACCATTACTCCTCCTGGATTATCAAATGTGCTACAAGCTTCCCCTTCTGCATATTTCTGAGTAGAAAAATTGAAACAGAATTCTTTTGAATGTTTACCATAGAGGACATTATCATCTACAGGAACTACGATTCCATAGTAAGTACTACCAGAAGCTTGTTCGGCTGTAATTTTAATATCAACACTACCTTCAATATCCATCGTAGAATAGACAGGAAGTTCTAAGAGTTCATTTTTGAGGTTGAGGACATTGTCTCCTTTTTCATAGTTAATCATCGGTTTTTTACCGAGAAGAACATAATAATCTCCTACGGGAGAATCTCCATTACTAATTAGAATTGGGGTTTTAATAAGGAATTCCTTTGTTTGAGCATTGATCCCAGATTGAAATCCAACGACTGAGATGTTCTGATTCTCAGTGTATCCATACTCAAGCGACTTATTAAATACCTGACTAAGCTCCAAATCTCCTGCCATTACAACAGAAGTTCCTAATGCGAGCAAGGTAAGTAAAGAAAGCTGTTTTTTCATCGCAATATGCATAACTAAATAAAAATGTATACTTAAGTATATGCTAAAAAATAAAAAAAGCAAAAAAATACCTACTTTTTTTCTTTAATTTTTTTTAGTCCTTTGAAAAAGAAAAAATAAGCATTCAAATAAACGCTTATTTCCCTTTGTAAAGAGTTTTTAAAGTCAGAATTTTTTTGGATTTTTTGCCTTAAATTCTTCCGGTGAAAGAAATCTCTCAATAATTGCATCTAGAACAAGGTCAATATTTTCTCCAGTTTTTCCTGATACACAAATAACTTCTTCCCTGGAAATTCCGATAACATTCTCTATTTCTCCTGCAACTCTATCTGGATTGGCTGCGGGAAGGTCTATTTTGTTAAGTACAGGGATGATATCTAAACCTTGATCAATAGCCTGATAGAGGGTGGATAAGGTTTGAGCTTGGATTCCTTGACTTGCATCCACGAGCAAAATCGCTCCCTCTACTGCAGCAAGCGAACGAGATACTTCATATTGAAAATCTACATGTCCAGGGGTATCAATAAGATTAAATTCATAACCCTTTCGTTGCATTCTAGCAGGAGTGAGTTTAATCGTAATTCCTCTTTCCTGTTCGATATCCATACGATCCAGAACTTGTGAGTGCTCAAGTTTTCTTACTGCTCACGTGATCTCTAACATTCTATCAGCAAGTGTAGATTTCCCATGATCAATATGGGCGATGATACAAAAATTCCTAATTTGACTCATACGTACGAAAAAAGTAAATCTGATTTTTGACACTATAAGACTAAAGATACATACTTCCTATAATATATGCTCCTAAAGCTAACATAAGAAGTCCTACAATAAGGTGAATCAGCTTGGTATGTTTATTCTTGAACTTCCCAATAGTTTCTGCTGAAGTATAGCCACTTCCTACCATAAAAGTAATTACCAGCATTGGAAGTACAAAAATCAAATTATACAGCACAAGATAGAAAATTCCTAAATGATTAAGCTCAGAACTTTCAGCTCCAAGAAGCATAAGTACGGTAACATAAGGTCCAGCAGAACACGGAAGGAGAAAAAGACTTACGATAATCCCTACTACAAATGCTCATAAAGGAGAAACTACCGCTTGAATAATTTTCATCATTCTTGGTCTCCAAGCAAGAGGAACTTCCATTATAAAACCTTCTCCATACCAAAAAAAGTCTTTAAGATTTGCTAATCCAATCAGGATTCCAAAAATACCTATAATCCATTTGAAAATCATCGTATATTGAACGGTCTCTTGGATGATGAGTTTGAGGAAGCCTAATCCCATCAAAAAATAAGACACAAAAATAGCTAAACAAAAGAGAAGTCCCGCAAAGATTGTTTTTTTCTTACTTTTAGATTTAGATAAAATGGTTGCAAGGAGAAGCAACATAACTGCAAAAGCACAAGGATTGATACTATCCGAGAGTGCTCCAGAAAGGAGAAGTGGGATGAATTTTGCTGGTTGTTCTGCCAATTTCTGATCTGAAGTTCCAGTAAGATGTGTGCCTGTGGCTTCTGTTACATTCTCGTTCTCTTCTCAAATTCTTGTTCAAGAGGAACTTGGTTTATCTTGATCTTTTTTGTTGCCCGCAGTTTGATCCGTATTTGTAGGTTTATGATCTTGTTCTAGAGTAGTTCAGCTTGCTATATCTGTTTTCTTTTCTGATGCTAATGCTTTAAAATAGTTAATAATTGGTGTATCTCACATAAGAGAGCTATAATTGTCTCATTTTTGAATAACCAAAAATGGAGTCCCTATCTCTTCTAAACTGAGAGGTAAATGTTTTAGTTTCTCTTCCAAAACAGAGCGTCCCTTTTGATCAAATCGGATTTCATATTTTTCAACGTTATTTTCTTCATCAATATTCGTCGTTGTAAAGTAGTTTTCGACTTTAATACAGTGGCTACATCCTTGCCCATAAAAGTAAGTATATGTTGTGGAGTTGTCATTCGCTCCTACTATATTTCATACAAAAGGAAGAATCATAAACATCAACAAAGTCAGAATTTTTTTTCTCATTTTTTAAAAAGATTAAAAATAAATCCAGCAAATAACTATAATCAATAAACGCTACTTTTCAAGTGCTTTCCTGATTTCTTTGAGTTTGTCTGTCATAAGAAAACGAATTCATATTTCTTTTAGTTTCTTTGCAACTGAGGCGGAATTAACCGTATAGGCTACGGCATCTACTCCAGCAAGTTGAGTTTGTTCTAAAAGTGTTGGAGTAAAATTCGCATGATCAGTCATAAAATAGGAGAAGCTACTTCAGGAGAGATTTTCTATATCTTTTGAATGATGCGTATCTAAAGCTGAAAGAAGATCATTTCTAGTTCCGAGTTGCTCAGTAAACTGTTGGTTGTAAGAAGAAACAATAACTTTAGATTCAATATGGTGAGCCTGAATAAGTGTTGCTAATTGTTCTAGGAGAGAAGGAATATCTTGTTTACATTTAGGATTTTCTGAGGTTTTGAAATCCAAGAAGAGTAGTGGAAACCAGTTCTTGATCTTAGAAAGAGCTTCTTCTAGGGTTAAAATCGTCTGTCAATCCTTAAAAGGGCATTTTTGGACTTCAGATCGATTCATCTCACAAATATCTCTCGTTTCTTTCCTACAGCTCGTAGTATAAGCCATTTTAGGGCCATGAAATACGACAAGTTTTCCGTCTTTAGTAACATTCACATCAAATTCTAAGCCATCAGCAAGGGCATCACGAGCTGCTCTAAATGCGTTTAGAGAATTTTCAGTAGCATCTGTAGTATCTCATCTGTGGGAAATGAGATACATTGCTTTCCCAGTAATTGCATCAGAAACGAATTCAGATTTTTCCTCTTGATCTTGCTCCTGAAAAGCAATAGAAAGTTTGAGATAGTTGATGAGTTCTTCACTTGGAAAATATGAGGCTCCATCTACGACTTTCATGCGGTTGAGATCAATATATCCGTGATCTCCTCTTGAATTTGCAAGATTGGCTTTTCTTTGATCATAAGAGTGTTTTAATGCCCAGTCTCTTACTATGTTTTTTGTGAAGAGATCATTATACTGGTTTCGAACCTTGATCTCTCCTGTTGCAAATTCGCTCAATAGCGAATAAAAGAGATCTGTTTGTTGGTAGAGATGATCATTAAGTGAATGAGGAGTAAGTCCCTTTCAGATCGCAAAAGCAATAATCTTAGAAGAAGCATTTGGACCCCATTTTTCAAATTCACTATCCTCTAGAGGAACCATTTTACGATGATCACCAACAACTACAAGTATCCCATTTTCAAAGAAGTTTGTAGCTTTGAGATCTTGATAAAATTTTGAGAACGTTTCGTCTTCATAGCGATACATTGCTTCTTCACTTTTTCCATAAGGCGTATTATAAGGAAGATGAGAAGAAATCGTTTGCAAGGTCAGAAAAAAAGGAGAAGTCTGATTTTTCACGATTTCAATCGTCTTACTATAAAGGTCCTCATCAGGGGCCGCATCAAAGGTATAGTGCTGTTTCCCAGAGAAAGCTTCAGGTCCTACGACTTTTTGATAACCTACATAATTAACAAAGTCCTTCTGTCAAAGAAAATCGAGGCTTGCCGTGCTAATGAAAGTACTTACATAACCAAGCTGGTTAAAGAACTTAGCAAGTGGAGCGGTGTAAGCCTTGAAATTCTGATATTTTGAGCCAGTAGTAGTTGAAAAAACGAGAGGTTCTACCCCGAGTAAAGTAGCAATATGTCCCATCTCAGATGTCGTTCCATTGGCATACATTTGTGTGAAAGAAACTCCATCATCACTGACTTTATCAATTTTTGGGAGTCTGTCATTAAGCCCTCAAAATTTACGAGAATCTACAACCGAAGCAGATTCTAAAAAGACTAAAATCAGGTTCTTTTTATTCTTTCTTCCTTGAACATTTTGGAAAAGATCTCAGAAACTTAGAGGATCTTTGTAGTTTTGGAGAGCATAGGTTAAAAGCGACTTTGCAATTTTTTCATTATCTTCAATGATCAATTGATAGCGATCCAAATAGCGAAATGCGAGTTCTGGAGCTTTTTCAATGGCTACCTTTAGGAGTGGTTTGACGATACTTTTCCCCTGTTCATCTCTCCAGTCTTGATAAGCCGAAAGTTGAGTGAATGCTAAATCAGGTTTTTCTCTAACTGCGGTGGAGAAAACCTCAAATACGTAGGAATTTCCATATTCATCAGTAAGTCTCTTTAATGGAGAATAGTCAAAAGTCTGAAAGACGAGATCAGGATTTTCTTTTGCGATAGAGAGCCAATATTGCTTTTTTTTGGCGAGCCTTTGAAGTTCAGCTTCAGGAAGTTCTAATTTTTTTCTTTTTTCAGAAAGAGCTTTATCTTCCCTCTTCTCAGAAAGAGAGATCTCGTGGTTGCTTCTCAAAGTATAATCTAACACATTTCTTTCCGGTAAATCTATTCCTAATACTTCAAGCTGAGGGAAAGGGAGTCCATACCGAAGAAAGGCTCCAATAATGATCCACTGAAATCCTTTTTTATTGAGTTTATAGGGAATAAATCTATCGATCAGAAAACTCACTCCTCATCGAAGTCCAAAGATACTAAGAAAAATCGTAAGATAAAGTCAGATAAGGCTTGATCCAGCTGAGAAAAAGCTTCCTCCTCCTACAAGTGCAAGCCTTTGCTGGAAAAAATAGAGAGTTAAGAGGTCTGCAAGCATAATTCCATCGAGGATGATGATGCAAGCAATAAGAAGCCATTTGAGCGCGAGGTACTGCTGTTTTGAAATTCACCAAACTATTCATAAACTAATTCCTAAAAGTAAGAAATCAGATTGAAGAAGTGTGAAAAAGTAGTACAACGTCGAAAAAACTCCTACTTGGGAAAAGGCATAGGAGTACATTGTTCCAATAAGAAGTATTTTCCCAATAAGGAAAAGGATAAATCAAATGGCTACAATGTTTTGGAGGGAGAAATATCTCTTTTTTGTTTTTATGAACATAGGAAGTAGATATAAACAAGTAAATCTGGAATAAGATTATCTTTTACTTTGATCTGAAGAATAAAGGAGCATAGCAGCTTCAGTTTCCTGATCTGTGCTAATAAAGACTTCTGAAGTATTACAATCAGCTTTTTCTAATTCTTTCCCTTTTTTATCTAAAATGTCAGTGATCGTTAGCTCTCCATAGCCATCAGGAGTAATGAATTTTAGTTGCATTCATGGGACAATAGTTTCTTTAGGAGTGATTTTCCTATATTCCCTTCCTTCTTTCAAAAGGGTTTCTTTTTCTAAAATTCCGAAATAATTTCTTGCAAAGAGCGGACCAGGAGTTGTTTCTGTCGTTGTGCCGTCTTGTTGAAAGTGAGGAGTTTGTCCTTCTTCTAAGGTTCAGTTTCCCTCCTCAATTTCTCTATCAGGATAATCTTGAAGTTTATTAAACAAAAATCCATCCCGGTATTCTCTATGAGGAATTACATTAACTAAATCTTGAATGCTAGGATCAATTTCAGTTCCATTAATAATAGCATCTCTTACATGTTTATAAGCCTTAACCATTCCTCATACATAAAATTCTGATTTACTTCTTCATTCAATTTTCATTGCATCTACGTAGGGAATGATTTCTTTGAGTCTTTTAATGGTACAAAGATCTTTTGACGAAAGGATAAAATTTCCTCCTTCTTCATTGCTTTGCATTTCTAATAGTTGTCCAGGTCTTCTTACCTCTTCTAACCATATTTTATAGTTGAATCTACAGGCATGATTACATTCTCCTTTATTTCCTGGTCTTCCTCCCATATAATCACCAAGAAGGCATCTCCCAGAGTAAGCCATGCACATAGCTCCTTGTACAAACACTTCAAGTTCCATCTCCGGAACCTTTTCTTTAATTTCCTTTATCTCATTAATATGGAGTTCGCGAGCCAAAACTATTCTCTTAACCCCTAAATCTCTCCAAAATTGAACAGCTGAATAGTTGAGTGTCGTCGTTTGAGTACTCAGATGTAAGGGGGTATCTTTAGCATATTTTTTTAGAACATGAAAAGTCCCTGGATCAGAAAAAATGATTCCATCTGCTTTAAGGTCTGCAATTTTTTCTACCACAGCTTCAAAAATTTTAATATCAATATTTCTAGGGAAGATATTCATGGTTAAGAGCGCTTTACTTCCTAGATTATGAACTTCATTAACGGTCCTTCCTAGCTCTTCAAAATCTCTAACTTTATTCGCTCTCATTCTGAGTGAAGTAAAGGGTACTCCCATATAGACTTCATCTGCTCAATATTTAGCTGCCGTTAAAGCTTTTTGATGGGAGCCTCCTGGGGCAACAATCGCTGGAATATGCATTCAGATTTTTCATTTCATAAAATATGAGAATTCTTTTTTCTCAGGAAATAAATGTATCTTTTTGCTTCAAGAAAACAAGGAAAAATCAGATTTTTCGGCTTTGACTTGTTTTTTTCTAGAACTTTCGTATAGTCAACTTCGTTGCTCCGGTCGTTCAGTGGATAGGACACAATCCTGCGAAGATTGTAACCCCGGTTCGACTCCGGGTCGGGGCAAACTCATCAATGGAAGATTGGCCGAGCGGTCGAAGGCGCATGTTTGGAGTACATGTATACGGGCAACCGTATCTAGGGTTCGAATCCCTAATCTTCCGAAGCTCAGAAACGGAAATCAGCTTTCGTTTTTTCTTTTTTCTGAGAATGTTAAAATACGAACGATTCTTTTATTTCCTCAAGGATAAGCATGAAAAAAGGACTAAAAATCTGAAGTTTACTGATGATAATTCTCCTCATCGGAGCTGGACTTTTCTTTTGATGGCAGCAAACCCAACAAGCCGAGATCATTACCATCCCTCTCAAAGATGCTAGCGAGCTTTTTTTCTTCCCTCAAGGAAGCACGACTAAAGAAGTCCAAAAAAACTTTAACTGTGATTTTGTAGTGAATGGAAGCTATTTCTGAGGCGAGGAAACCGGAACTTTTTATCCTGCAGGAATCTGGTATGACGATGGTAAACAAGCTTTCTCACGAGAAAATCACCCTTTTGATCCTAACTTAACCAATACGATTCGTTTTTATCAAAAGAGTCAAAAAGCTGACTTCTTCTTTGATCAGGCAAGAGCTGAAAGTAGAAGTTGAGCAATTACTTTTAATGCTTGACCGCGACTTGTTCAAAATGGAAAAATTAACCCAGAACTTGAACAATTCATTTCTCATTGGAATTTTGGCTTTTGGAGGACGCTTATTGCCAAAAAGGGAGGTCAGACTTTTCTTGTCCTTTTTCATAAAGGGAGTACTTTACACGATACGGCACTTTGGCTTCAGAAGCAAGGTTTTAGCGATGCGATCAACCTTGATGGAGGACCATCAACGGCACTTACAAGCCGTTCTTTTTTCCAGCCAAGTTTTAATCAAGAGAAGCTTTTACCGATTTTCTTTTGCATAAAAGGAAAATAACTTCTTACTTTTTTCTAAACTGCCTCACGGTTTTACTTTTCCTTGAACTTGAGCTAAATTTCCCTATACAAAGAAGCGAAAACTTTTATACCCGACAGACTAATGGCAAAAAACCTCGTGATTGTTGAGTCGCCTGCGAAGTCGCAGACCATCAAGAAATTTCTCGGACCTGATTTTGAAGTAAAGGCCTCCTACGGACATACGGTAGATCTTCCGACCAAAGGCATGGGAATTGATATTGAAAATGGCTTCAAACCTGACTATGTCGTTTCTCCTGACAAGAGAAAGGTGCTTTCTGAACTCAAAAGACTCTCTGAATCTGCAGAGAAAACCTGGATCGCAACCGATGAGGACCGCGAGGGAGAGGCGATTTGATGGCATATTGCTAATCAGCTTAAATTAGATGTAAAAACGACACCGAGGATAGTTTTTCACGAGATTACCAAAACGGCGATAGAAAACGCGGTAAAAAACCCGAGAACGATTGATATGCATCTCGTTGATGCTCAGCAGGCGAGAAGGGTGCTGGATAGATTGGTGGGATTTGAGCTTTCGCCAGTGCTTTGGAGGAAAATCAAAACCTGACTTTCTGCTGGAAGGGTGCAGTCTGTGGCTGTGAAATTGATTGTGGAGAGAGAAAGGGAGATTCAGGCTTTTGAGGCTCATTCTTTTTTCAAGGTTGTAGCTCAGTTTTTGACCAATGAAAAGAAAAATCTGACTGCTGAGCTCAGTAAACAGCTCAAAAATGAAGCAGAAACTACAAAATTTTTGGAATCCCTTTCAGGAGCGACCTATGAAGTGAGTGATATTGAGGTGAAGCCTGGGAAAAAATCACCATCAGCTCCTTTTACGACCTCTACCCTCCAGCAAGAAGCGAGTAGAAAACTCGGATTTTCTGTTGCAAGGACGATGCAGGTTGCTCAAAAGCTCTATGAAGCAGGACATATTACCTATATGAGAACTGATGCAGTAAATCTCTCTGATTTCGCGATACAGGCAGCAAAAGCACAGATCATCAGCGAATATGGAGAAAATTATTCCAAACCAACCCATTATGCGACCAAGGCAAAAGGAGCACAAGAAGCCCATGAATGTATCAGACCAACGCATATGGAGAACCACATTGCAGGGGCAGATCCGAGCGAAAAGAAGCTTTATCAGCTGATTTGGAAAAGAACGATCGCTTCCCAGATGGCACCTGCTGAACTTGAAAAAACCAAGGCAACAATTCAGATTTCTACGACTGATAAGCTTAAGTTTATAGCAAGTGGAGAAGTGCTGAAATTTGATGGATTTTTGAAAGTCTATATGGAATCTACTGATATTGAAGAGGATGATGAAGAAATCAAGGGTATGCTTCCTCTTTTGAAGGTCGGAGAAAACCTAGAAGAAAACGGCATCTTAGCAACGGAGAAATTCAAGCAACACCCTCCGAGGTATACCGAAGCGAGCCTCGTAAAGAAGCTTGAAGAGCAAGGAATCGGAAGACCTTCAACCTACGCTCCAACTATTTCTACAATTCAGAAGAGGGGGTATGTGGTCAAAGAAGATCGCCCAGGAAGAACGAGAAATTATTTGGAACTTTCGCTCTTAGACGGTAAAATCACGAGAACCGAAAGAGAACAAATCACGGGGGCTGAAAAGCAAAAAATGTTTCCGACCGATATTGGTATGATCGTAACAGACTTTTTGGATCAGAATTTTGCTGATATTATGGATTATGGTTTCACTGCTAATGTGGAACAGGAATTTGATGAAATCGCTGAGGGAAAGCTCCAGCGAGTGCAGATGATGGAGAAATTTTATGGTCCTTTTCATGCTCAAGTCGTGGAAACGACAGGGAAAGAAAGAGTAAATACTGAAAGAGCCCTCGGTCAGCACCCAAGCAACGGAAAACCTGTTATCGCGAGAATGGGAAGGTATGGACCGATGATTCAGATTGGAGAACCAGATGATCCCGAAAAAAAATTCGCCTCACTTCCTGTTGGGAAAACGATTGAGACGATTACACTTGAGGAGGCTTTGCAGGCTTTTGCTTTGCCAAGGAGCTTAGGGAAGCGAGAGGGGGAAGAGGTTTTGGCTTCTACAGGGCGTTTTGGCCCTTATGTGAAATACAAGAGCCTTTTTGTTTCCATCAAGAGAGATTCAGGTTTAGATCCTTTTTCTATCACTTTGGAGGAGGCGATTCCGATGATTCAGGAGAAAATGGAAGCAGAGAAAAATAAGTATATCAATGAATTTGACTACGAAAAGGAGAAAATTCAGGTTTTAAACGGTCCTTATGGTCCTTATATCAAATATGCCAAGAAAAATTATAAAATTCCAAAAGGCTGAAAAGATGCGAGCGATTTGACTTTAGAGGATTGTTTAGCTCTTATCGGACTAAAGAAAGACTCCACAAAAGCTAGCCCAAAAAAAGCTCCAGCCAAAAAGACTGCAAGCAAGAAAAAGTAAGCTATCTCAAATTTTCTTAGCTTTTACCCTCTTTTCTACAATTATGGACACCAAGCAATTTGAAGGCAAAAATATCGCGATTCTCGGCTTCTGACTTGAGGGAAAGTCTACGCTCAATTTCTTACTCAATAATAATTTTGCTTTCAATAAGCTCTCGGTCCTTGATATGAAGGCTCAGCCTTGACTAGAAACGATGGGGATTGCCCTTGAGACAGGGGAACATTATCTGGAACATTTGGATCAGTTTGATGTGATTTTTAAGTCTGCTGGAGTGCCCTATAGTCCTGAACTTCTCCGCTATCAAGATAAAATTCTGACTCAGATGCAGTTTTTTTTCAGGAACTATGAAGGGAAAGTTATCGCTATCACAGGAAGTAAGGGGAAATCAACGATGACTTCACTTATTTTCTCTATCCTCAAAAATGCTGGATATAGAGTTAAACTCGTTGGAAATATCGGGAATCCTGTTTTGGAGGAGATTGACTTTGCGGAGGAGGCAGATTTTGTAGTTTGTGAGCTTTCAAGTTATATGTTGGAGCGTTTAGAAAAGAAAAATTATCTCTCGGTGCTGGGAAATATTTTTCCTGAACATATGGATTGGCATGGAGGATTTGAGCAGTATGCGAAAGCCAAGCTGAACATTCTCAAGGGATCAGAATTCAATATTGTCCTGCAAAAAACCGTGGAAGAATATCAGCTTGCGGCGGCTTATGAGAATATTGAAACATATTGAATCTGAGGAAAAACCTCTTGGGCAAACGGTTATTTTATCCATGAGATGCAAGAACTCTTTCCGACTGAGGATAAACTCCTTCTCGGTGAACACAATATCCAAAATATCGCAGCAGCGATTGCAGTTGCGCTCAAGATTGGCGTTCCGATGGAAGTTATTCACGATACGATCAAAAATTTTACAGGATTGCCTCACAGACTGCAGTTTGTAGGTGAGTTTCAGGGGATTCATTTCTATGATGATGCGATTTCTACCACTCCAGAAAGTACTTTAGAAGCGCTAAAAACCTTTTGAAAAAGGATAGGAACACTTTTTCTCGGAGGAACCGATAGAGGTTATGATTTTAGGCTTTTGATGGAAAAGGTGCAAGAATACTGAATTCAGAATTTGGTTTTCTTCCCCCCATCAGGAGAGAAAATGGCAAGATTAGTTCCAGAGTTTAAGGGAAAAGTTTTGCATACTGATGATATGCAGGTAGCAGTTGCTTTCGCATTTCAGTATACGGAGCCAGAGAAAATTTGTTTGCTTTCTACGGCATCTCCGAGCTATAGTATCTGGAAAAATTTTGAAGAAAAGGGTGACCTTTTCCAAAAGGCAATTAAAGCAAGTTCGAGTTAGCTCTATTTTGTTAAACTCCTTAAATAAGCTTATTTTTAGCTTTAAAAGTAAGAGTACTCTACGGAGAGAAGCTCTTGATTTCCTCTAAAAACTTTCTATACTGAAAAAAATCTTAACTGAACTCAGTTTTTATTCCCTTTCTTCTTTGAAATGGTAGAAAAGAAATTAGATAAACCAACCGTAAAAGCCACAAAACCTCGTTCAACTCAAAAAGTTTCTAGAGCGACAGAACAAAAAAAGAAAGCTACGGCGACTTCTTCCAGAATAAAAAAAACTTCTAAACCAAAAGAAGAAAGAACTCTTGAGGTGAGCTTTACTCCAAAAAAGACTAGAAAAATAGAGAGAAATCAGATTGAGATCAATAAAGACAAGAGAATCCCTGCTTGGATTATGGTGCTTTTTCTTTTTTCTTTAGTGTTTTTCCTTTTTGCTTTGTATAAGGCTTTTATTTATGGTCAGGGCTATCATGAGTCAGAAAGTATTGATGTTTCCTCTCTCTATGACGAATCAGAGCTTTCCTCATGAGAAAAATTGTCATTCCCTGAAAATCAAATAGAAACCTGAGCTTCTCAGAAAGATCAAATGACAAAAGATACACAGTTGATTCAGAGTTTTTATGACTATCTTGCGAATAATGAGATCACCAAAATGAATGAACTCGTTGATCGTCCTCTGAAGAATTCAATTGTTCGAGCGAATCATTGGAATAAAAAGAATATTCAGATTTTTACTAAACATTTATCGGATAGTGTAGTGCTTGAGGATCTTTTTCTTATCCCGAATTCCACAAATACAGAAAAACATACCAGACAGTATTCTTATGTCCTCAAATATACGATTCAACCAGGTCAAAGTTTTCAAGAAGATTGGGAAATGACCTTGGTAGATCGTAATGAAAAAACACTGATTTCTTCAATTATGTGCAAGACAGAGTGATGCTCACATTCTCCTTTCTTTTGGCCACAAAATTATGGATTGAAATAATAATTGAAAATTCTGATTTTAGTCTTTTTTCTTCCTAAAAAATAATTCCCATCATCTGATATAACCTTTGATAATACCACCTATAATGCTCCATCTAGCTTCTTTTCAGTAGAGGAGCGCTTTTACTCAAAGTCGACCACAGATTCCTCGAGAACTTCGTACAAAGAAAGTTAATGTCTGAATGAAATTTCCATGTTTCTTTACCCAGAGGAAAAGGTTTTTAATTTTTTGCTCTGCAGAAGATGCGGTTCCAATTCGTGCCTCTTCAAGATAGGTTTTATCTCTCTCTTGATGTCTGATTTTTAATGCTTTAAAAACAAGGATAGGCGTCCCTTGCTCTCGCACACTATAGATAAAATCTAGATCTTCAGCTATCCAAGCAATTTCTTCATCATAGAGCACTTTTTTCATAATTTCTGCTTTCCCAAAAATCCCATTTCCACTGAACATTTTAATCTCAGCAAAGTTTTCCTCGGGCTTGAGAAAATGAATCTTAGGACGTGCTAGGAAGTAGCTATAATCTGAAAATCATTGGTTTTGGATAATATCGCTATTTCTCCATATTAAAGTTGGAGTGATAAAAACTTCTTTCTGATATTTTTTTGTTGCTGTTTTGTGAAGCTCAAGAACCTTTTCAAGGTAATGAGCATCAAATTCGTTATCATCATCAAAAAGCTGAATATAGCTTCCCTTTGCTGATTTGATTCAAAAGTTTCTAACATAACTTGCAGCTCACGGATGATGAGGAACAAAATCGGTATTTCGATGAGAAAGTAATCTGATTTTTTCTTCATCGCCTTCAAAAGCTAAACTTTTGCATGCTGTTTGAAAAATTTTTCGTTCAGGCTCTGTAAACTCTCTATCACAAACGATAAGAATCTCAAAATCTTGAAAAGTCTGAAGTGCAAGACAGGTCAGAATCTTCCCTAAAAGCTGTAAATTATTTGCCCTCGAAGGAATAACGATAGAAAGATAGGGGCTTGTGTTTATTTTGCTCATAAAAAAATATCTTATCTAAAGAGATAATTCCCTTTTAAAGATGCCTTAGTATTTTACAAGGACAAATGTTTTATTTTCTTTTTCCTCGTTGTTTTGATGATACATAAAATTAAAATCTGATTTTTTTCTTTATATAATCAAAAGGCAAAGGAAAAAATTTAGTAGTGAAGTAGAAAATTCCGCTATTAGTTAGAAGATTTTTTATTTCCTATTTTCTTAAGTGTTGGAGTATAAAGATCTTCTAAAATGATAATAGCTTCTCCCTGGCTTCTTGGTAAGTGTTCATAGAGCCATTTAATATATAATCCAGGAACTCTTATACAGCCATGAGATTGTGGATTTCCATTACTTTGTCATTGATGAAGAAAATATCCTCAATTAATATTAAGAGAATACGGCATAGGAGCTCTATTGTATTTTTGGGATCTGCGATAGATTGAACTATGATTAAGTGGGTATTTGCCTTTTATGGTTTTATGATTTTTGGTTCATACAGAAACATAGGTTGCTAGTCTGAGTTTTCAGTTTTCATAGTAAGCAAGTGCGGTCTTCCCATTCTCACAGCAACTCACAATTATCGTGTGCTTCATCATCTGATTGCTGTATTTTTCAAAGCTCGGATATAATAATAAGGTTTCAAGATTTTTCGGGAAAAAAGCTTCTAACTCTGGATAAATCAAAGGAAAAGTAATTTCTTCACTTCAGAGAAGTTTTTGATTAGGATCGGTAGAAGATAGATCATTGTAGTCTTCCATAATCGCTTTTGCCTGAGAGTAGCCCAGAAGATTTCAATAATTTGGGTTAATTATCCTTTTTTTTCATCGAAAAGGTGTTTCTTCTAAATCTTGTATAGTAACTTTTTGAACTGCTTGATCTGAAAGTTTTTCTACTTGATTGCAGCTAGGATTGTTTTTGAATGTTGTGGTACATACAAGAGGATCTGATTGTTTTTCTTGTTTAGGATTAAGTGTCTCTATAATCACCTTCTTTGTTTGATCAGAAAATGGTATATTAGAAGAGGTTGCTTCGGAGAAATATCCAGTAGCTCCTATTAAAAGAGCTTGTTTTATATCCATATTTAATTTTACAATAATGATAAATAAAAGAGTATGTCAAGTATAGCTATTTTTTTGAAAGATGCAAATTTTGGAAAATTTCTTGATTTTGTTTGTGGGTTTATTAGAGTCTGGCTATTTTAAAGTATACTATGAGGATGAGAAAGAAAATACGATTATGACTTACTGCTCTTTTGTTTTTATGCTGATTTTTCCTTTTTTTTGTGGAGTCGTTTTTTGCTAAACAACTTTTTGATGATGCAATAACTGCTTTATCTTCAACCTCTACTTCTCCAGAAAAGGTTGAATTGGTCGTGTGAGGAGATATCATGCTTTCAAGATGAATTGGGCGATGGGCAAAAAATGAGGGCTATGGCCGCATGTTTTCTTGAGAAAACTACAATCCACTTTCACAATTCCCGTGTTATAGTAGTGGAACTTGTTTGCTCTATTTTAATTTAGAGAGTATGTTTTCTGCTAAAGATAATGATCAGCCTAAAGCAGGATTCCTATTCCGTTCTAATACAGGGAATATTCAAACCTTACTTGATCTTCAGGCTAACAATGAATTGGTCCTTTCGCTCGCTAATAATCATACTAATAATGCTGGAGCGGCTGGGGTTTCGCTTACTCGTCAATGGCTTTCGGCACATGAAATCGGTCATTTTTGAGCAGGAAATACTACTTGAGAAGCAGAAAAAATCTATAAAACTCAAAAAAACTGAATCCAATTCTGCTTTCAGGCTTTTTCCTATGATGGAAGACATGGAAAATATGGAGGAGCGCCACTAGCTCGAAATCCTTTGAATATTGCTCTCATGACAGGAATTTTAGAAACGATGAAGCAAGAAGCCTGTGATGTGAAAGTGCTAGGTTTGCATTGGGGAGCAGAATATCGCATTAAACCTAATGCATCACAGAGGGAACTTGCCCATCAACTGATAGATGCTGGGGCGGATATTCTTCTCGGAGGACATTCACACGTCCCTTGATCCTATGAAATCTATAATGGGAAGCCCGTTTTCTATTCTTTTGGGAACTTTATTTTTGATCAGGATCGATGAAAGAAGGCTACCAAGAAACAATTTGATTATATTTATGATTACGAATTAAAAAGGAAGACAGTTCCTACCTATCTTCCTCTTCTTGTTGGATTAGAAATAAGCAAAACCTGAACTGGAATCCAGATTTCGATTCCTAATTTTAAAATGGCTCGTATTCAAAAGGGCTTGTTTTCTCCTTTAGACCCAGAGACCTTTTCAGGAATTATCAATCAATTAGTTCTTTAGATGGCGTCTTGTGATTTTTACTTCACCACAATTTCTTAGTACCTTAAGGATCATATCTTGAGTTTCTGAGTTTTCTTCCTGTAAAAAAGTATCTCCATGCCAAATTGCGATCTTCAATTCTTTATACATACTCAATAGTTCCTGAATTTCTTGCTCCTTGCTGACTTCAGTCTTTAATTTTTTACTCAAATAAAGAAATAATTGTTCTTTAGTAAAGATTCTATGCCCATTGAGAATAAGGCGATTATTAGGAAGGGGGATATTTATCATATATAAGAGTAATAACATTAAAGAGCGGGACTGAAAATATTAACTCACAAAATTCTGATCAGCTCTCTTATAATTGAAGATTTCTTCTTCCTTGAACCAATGCTTGATCTCAAGTTCCGCTTCCTGAGAATCACCAGAAGCGTGGATTACATTAGGAACTCCTATTCCTTTTGCATCGGCATACACAAATGACATATGAGAAAAATCTCCTCTAATCGTTCCAGGTGCCGCAGATTTAGATTCAGTGGCTCCAGCCATTTTCCTTACTAAGCTTACTGCCTCTACGCCCTCAAGTACCATAGCAATTACGGGGCTTCTTTGCATTGCTTCAAGGTTGAGATTAAAAGCTTTTTCTCCACGGCGGGTAATCATTGTTCCGATCGTTTCATAGTGATGATAGAAGAAATCTCTATCAGGTTGTAACATCTTCATTCCTACAATCTTAAGCCCTACCTGTTCAAAACGAGTTAAAACCTGCCCAACAATCCCACGAGAAACTGCATCAGGTTTAAAAATAACGAGTGTTCTTTCCAAATTCATGCTCTTCAAAAAAGAAATAAAATCAGCTTCCTTCTATGATTTCTCCTAAAAAATACAAGTGATTTTTTCCTTTTTATTTTCTCTTGCATTTTCTTGGTAAAACAGTATAAGTTCAAGCGCGAATTTGGAGATGATTGGGGAATCGTCTAATGGTAGGACACCGGACTTTGACTCCGTTTGTCCAGGTTCGAATCCTGGTTCCCCAGGTCTTAAACTAATGCGGAGTAGAGAAACGGTATCTCGTCGGGCTCATAACCCGAAGATAGGTGGTTCAATTCCATCCTCCGCAACCAAATAATCGGGAGTAGCTTAATTGGTAGAGCATCAGACTCTGAATCTGGGGGTTATAGGTTCGAGTCCTATCTCCCGAGTATTAAAATCAACTTCTGCCGGGATGGTGGAACTGGTAGACACGCTTGGCTTAGAACCAAGTGCCTTACGGTGTGCAGGTTCAAGTCCTGTTCCCGGTAGTTGGTTTGGTTAATTAACAAGGATAAAATCAGATTTTGTCGCTTTTGGATTGGTATTCTTGCCCTATGATTGAAATATCTTCCATAAAAAGTGAAAAATCTCTTGAAAATGGGTCTGAATTTTGTATAGTAGCTCTCGTCAATCTCAATCCGAGGTAGCTCAGCGGTAGAGCAGATGGCTGTTAACCATTTGGTCGTGGGTTCGATCCCCACCCTCGGAGAGTTTATACTTTATTCATTATCTCTTTTTCAATGCCAATCAAGAAGTCCGCAGTCAAAGCTATGAATAGATCTCAAGTTCTCGCAAAGAGAAACTATGATTTCAAATTAAGGATGAAAATGGCAATGAAAAAATTCCTCAAAGGGGTAGAAGCTAAAGAAGCTTTGACGATTGAGGATTTGAGTAAGGTATATAAGGCTATTGATAAGGCAGCTAAAGTAGGAATTATCAAAAAAAGAAATGCTGCTAGAAAGAAGGCAAGAGTTTCAAAAGCTTTTGATACTCTCAAGAAATAGTCCATTAGGGACTTTAAATGCCAGCTTAGCTCAATTGGTAGAGCAACCGCCTTGTAAGCGGTAGGTTGTCGGTTCAATTCCGACAGCTGGCTCCATTAGTTAGATGATATTCGGAGCTGGGGTGGTAGTTCAGCCGGCTAGAACGCCTGCCTGTCACGCAGGAGGTCGAGGGTTCGAGTCCCTTCCATCCCGCCACTCTAACTTTTATGGTCTTATCGTCTAACGGCTAGGACAGGAGACTTTCAATCTTCTAATCGGGGTTCGATTCCCCGTAAGACCG
>CAUTUR010000011.1:0-22894 GCA_963541585.1 uncultured bacterium
GGATCAAGCCGATATTGGCTGAGATATATGGATCCAGAGAATGATAATGAGTTGGTTTCAGCAGAGAGGGAGCAGTATTGGAAAAATGTAGATGTCTATGTCGGTGGTGCTGAACATGTGACGAGGCATATTATCTATGCGAGATTTTGGCAGAAATTCCTCTATGATCTCGGTTTGGTAAGTAAAGATGAACCTTTCCAAAAATATCAAAAAGTCTGACTCATTATGGCGGAAGATGGTCGTAAAATGTCAAAAAGGCGATGAAATGTCGTGAATCCTGATGATGTGATTGCTGAATATGGAGCTGATGTTTTCAGGACTTATGAGATGTTTATGGGACCTTTTGATCAGGCGATTTCTTGGAATACCCAAGGAATGAAGGGCGTGAAAAAATTTATTGATAAGATCATTGTACTCTTTGATAAGGTAGATGAGAACTATCAAGATGAAGCGAAAATCCTTACCATTCTTCATCAAACGATTAAAAAACTGACTCAAGAGATTGATGAATTTAAGTTCAATACTTCCATTGCTCAGCTGATGATTTTGGTTAATACTCTTAGTGAAACGGAAAAACTTTCTAAAAGCACTTTTGAGAAGCTCGTGATGCTGATTGCTCCCTTTGCACCGCATCTTGCGGAAGAGTTTTGGAACCTCCTCGGAAATCAGTTTTCAATCTTTACGACAGGGAAATGGCCTCAGTATGATGAAAAGCTCCTTGTAAGCTCAGAAATCACGCTTGCGGTGCAGTTTAATGGAAAGATGAGAGGAACCTTACAAGTTTCCGCTGATGCTAGTCAAGAAGAAGTTTTGGAGCTAATCAAAAAAGATGAAAAGCTGGCTTCCTACCTCATTTGAGAGCTAAAGAAAGTGATCTTCGTAAAAGGGAAAATTATCAATATTATTCTGTAATAAAAAAGTCCGGCTTAATGTCGGATTTTTTATTTGTTAATAGACTACTTTCCGACTACGATTTTTTCTTGAGTTAGACTTCCAAGGTCGATAGTTGTTAGATCTTTATACTCTGCATAATATTTTCTAAGCCAAGCGAGTTTTTGAAGTTGATAGAGAGGATTGTCTCTGTAGAGAAAAATCATTTTGTTTTCTTCAAAAATCACGAAACTTGCTGATCCTGCTAAGTAGACGAAACGATTCATATGAGGAAAGGCTTCCTGAATAGCTGGTAAAAAGTCTTTATATCGTTGATAATCTACCTCATAAAAAAATCCCGAAAGAGAAGTTGTCCCTGTTAGATAGGATGGAGTATCTACGATAAAGCCAGTTTTCCCCAGGGATCGTTGATCGTCTAATTCATCACTTATTCCGCTTTCCCAAATACCGAATTTTTTATCTCCTAATTTTACCAAAAATTCTGGTTCAGAGAAAGTAATATCTACTTTGAGTGTTTGGTTGCCTTGAAAAGTAAGTTTTGTTGATTCTACGAAAGGATAGGATTTTTTCACTCGATCGGTAAGCTGTTTATCTCAATTAACTCTTAAGGTATTATAATATTTCCCTCTAAGAAATTTTGATGCAAGGACAAAAAGTTCAGTATTTCCATAATTTTTTCTTGTTTCGTCAGAATATTCAATTTTTTTGATCAAGTATGCTGGGTTATATCGAGTACCTTTGAGTAAAAAGATCGCTAAAAATAAAGAAAGAAAGATGATAAGGATCAAAGCTCCCCATTTTTTTAAAAAAAGAAAAAGTAAGGAATGTTGGTCTTTCCCTCTTCTCTTTTTTGTTGAAAAAAACAAGTTTGTACCTGATGACAATCTTTTTTGGGATCTTTTGACAAATGGTTTGCTTTGAACAATTCCCCTCATCTAGGATTAGAAGTAAAAACTTTCTCTTGAGAATAGATAAATCCTTGAGAAATACAATCTGATTTTTTGGCTTCAATATAAAGTGGTCTGGATTTTTTTTAGGGATAGGGATTTGGTTCTTGAATATAGGAAAAATAATGAATTAAGAAAGTTAAACGAGCCTTCTCTTGTATCTATCGAGTAAAAAGTTAAATATAAAAAATGTTTACTTATTGGATAGAGAAGATGCTTCACTTTCATAATCTTAAAAAACTTATTCCTCATCATACCTTTCTAACTAAAAAAATAGGGAAATCAGACTTTTTCTTAGTGGGAGGTTGTGTGAGGGAAATCCTCCTTGGAACAACAAAAAATCCTCTTGATATTGATTTTACGATGGCTGGGAATCCTTTAGAAATCTATGAAAACATTGATAAAGATGGGATTTTTCATTTTATAACCGAGAAATATGGTACTATTACTTTGATGCCCAAAGATCAGGATGATGAACTCAAATACGAACTGACTCCTCTTCGTGCTGAGACGGGCTATCAAGATTGCAGGCATCCAGAGGAAATTTTTTGGAGTGATGATTTGCTTTTAGATGTTCAAAGGAGGGATTTCACGATCAATGCAATCTATTATTCCCAACAGAAACTAAAAACACCAGTATATGAGCAAGAGAAGACAATCAACGAGGAATCGTTTCTCAAAATTTTGAATAAAGAAGGCTTTATCTATCTTCAGAATAGTGAAACCCTTATCGTTCAGAATCAAAAACTTCTTTCTCAGCTTATTCCAAATGCAAAACTTGATACTGATTTTTTGTATTATTTGCTAGATATTCAGCCTTATGCTTACACTTTTTGAGAAGGGAAGGGAAAAGAAAAAAAACAGATTCAACTTCACATTCTCATTGATCCAGCGTTGGGAATCCAAGATCTTGTGCTAAAGAAACTAAGAACCGTTGGAAATCCTGATACGAGATTTCAAGAAGATGCGCTCAGACTCTTGAGAGGACTGAGGTTTGTCAATGTCTTGAATCAAAAGCTCCTTACTAGAGCCAAAAAGAAAAAACCTGATCCTACCGATAAAGTCAGACTTTTTGATTTTGAACCAGAGACTTGGAAATCTATCAAATCCAATCACACTCTTCTCAAAACTATCGCTAAAGAAAGAATCAAAGAAGAACTCACAAAAGCCTTTTCTCAAGGGAATCCTTTTGGTCTTATTGGACTTTTGGATGAGGCAGAAATGTTGGCGATTCTTTTCCCTGCGCTTGCACTGACAAAACATGTTGATCAGCCGATCAGGTATCATCCTTTTGATATTTATTCGCATATTATCTTGACGCTCTATCATCTTCAGGCGATTAACCCAAATTACTTAGTCAGGTTTTCTATGCTTTATCATGATGTTGGAAAAGTCGGTCAATATGCGGAATATGGAAAAAATCTTTCAAAAGAAGAAATCAGAACCCTTCTGGCAGGTCCACTCAACCACAGATTCAGTTCAGCAGTGCTTGCTGAAGAGGATTTTAGGAAACTTTGATTTTCTCACAAGGAGATTGAAGAGATTCAGCGATATATCAGAGAACACCACACTCCTTGAGAAATTCTCCTTTGAAATCCTCAGAACCGAGCCAAAAGACTAAGAAAACTCCTCTCTGAAGCCGGGTTTGAAAGAGTAAATAACCTCCTTGACATCAATATTGCAGATAGAATGGGAATGTATAACCCTCTTCAGAATGCAAGCGATCTGAGTGATTCTTGGTATCTCAAAAAACTTCTTCTGGAGCTAGAACAAGAAGAAGGACAATTTAGAGCCAAAGACCTTGCAGTTAAAGGGAAAGATATTATGGAGCATTTTCATCTTAAGCCGGGAAAAATTATCGGAGAATTATTAGAAGTAGCTTTAGATCGAGTTCTAGGAGATATAAAAAAGAGAAATAAAGCTGATCAGATTTTTGCTAATCTTGCCAATCATCTGAAAAATTTAGAAGGGAAAAATAAGGAGGGATTATAATTTTTTTAGTTTTTCTCTTCCATCTTGATATCAAAGTTCAAAAAGTTTTTTGAGTTTTGTTGTTCTAAATTCTAGAACTGGTGTATCAAGGCTTCTACAAAAAAAGATATCACTCAAAGTTCCTTTTTCTTGAATGTCTTTTCTTAACATAATTTCAAAGGAAACTGTTAGATTATCGAAAATATTTTTAATTTTTGGGTGAGAGCGGTATTTATTCAGAGAAATGCCAATAATTTTATTTTGAGGAAAGCTTTTTTTTGCGGTTTCTATCGGGAAATTGTCGGTAACTCCTCCATCTATTAAGAGTTGATGGTGTCTTTCGATTACTGGAAAAATTCAAGGAATAGCAATGGTTCCAAGTAGGGCAGAAGTAAGTTCACCACTTGAAAGGATCAGGCTTTCTCCTTGTTTTACTTCAGTGCAACCGATGAAGGTTGGAATAGTAAGATCTTCAAAATTCTTAGGTAATTCTTTTTCCATTTGTTTTTTTAAAATTGTGTTTTTAAGGAGAGAAGATTTGGGGACAAGGTTAATATTTTTGGAAAGTTTTAAAAAATCTGATTTAAGAAAGCGTTTTAGTATTTCATCAGCTGAATATCCGGCTGATCGATAACTTACAAGCAAAGCCCCAGCGCTCACTCCATAAAGTGCATCAATTCTGTTTTTATATCCAAGTTCTTCTAAGGCCTTGAGAATCCCCAGTCCATAAAAAGCTCTCATTCCACCTCATGAAATTACAAGAACGAAACGGTTTTTTTTCTTTTTTTGTAGAAAAGGAATTTTGAAATTGAACATTGTTTAGAGCGAGTTGTGATAATTAAAATTCTAGGTAGGTTGTGATTTATCCACTTTTTAATGATAAAATGCCTAGTATAACGAAATATCCAAATCATATGGATGCAAGAATTGTTATTATTTTTATAGTTATAATGGCTATTTTTGCCCACAAATGTTTTTGTGCCTGAGTTACTATGAAAATTGCTATAGATTTTATGGTCATAAAAACACCAATAAGCCAAGATATAAGTCGAATAAAAGGCATTGCTTGCATCCAAGGTCTTGGATCATTATATCAAATGGGATGATTCATTATTATAAACTCTGAGATGATGATGCCTATCCAAGGTATTATGCTTATTAAATAGAGATATTTTATTTTACTATTTCTTGAAAAGTAGCTTATTAAAGATAATATCAGTATGATTATTCATGGTATACAAGCTCTCAGTAGGGAATACTCATTGCTCATAACTCTCTTTTTTATAGAATAAAATTATAATTTTACTGCTGTTAATACTGAAATAATCAGAATAAAGTTATCGGTATATTTAGGTATTTGTCAGGGATTTAAAGGTTGTCAGTCCATCATGATATCCTTGATCGAAAAGTTGGACCAGTTTTTTTTCATTACTTTCAAAGGGACTCATAGAAAGATTCCTGTAGAACAGAATATCTGCCTTATTAATCGTCGGATTTAAATGTCCTCTTAGGAGAATCTCGTAAGAAACCATTAAAGTATCCAAAATGTTCTTAACTTTCTGATTTGTTTTGAACTTCCCAAGTAAGATTCCAATAATTTTAGCATTAGGATTCTGTTTTTTAGCATAATCGATAGGGAAATTATTGGTTACGCCTCCGTCTACAAGTAAATGTTTTTCGTGTTCAATAGGAGCGAATACTCCAGGGATTGCCATACTTCCTAGTACTGGTTTAATGAGATCTCCAGATTCAAAAAAAACTGATTTCCCTTTTCGGAGGTCCGTTGTTCCAACGATTAAAGGCTTTTCTAGTTGCTCAAAAGTTTTTTTTAAGTCTTTTTTCAAAAGCTTTTCTACGACGGAGCGTTTTAGGAGACTTTGAGTTGGAGGGAGTGCAATATTTTTGAGACTAAAGAGTTCGCTATTGAGGTAGTTTTGTACGATTTCATCAGCTTTCCATCCGCTAAGCCAATAAGCGCCCGTTAAAGCTCCAGCACTGACTCCATACATAGCCTTGATAGATGATTTTAATCCCATTTCCTCGATGGCTTTTAGGATTCAGCAGGCATACATTCCTTTTGCTCCTCATCAGGAAATTACTAGGATAAAATCTGATTTTTCTTTTTTTTGCATTATTCTATATCGATCTTTTAATAAATATTCAAAGTGTTTTCCAAATTTCTTTGAGATTTATGTCTTTATTAAGGTTATTATTAGTTTAAGTCTCGTTTAATCGGCTTTTTGCCGATACATTCAAGAATTTCATTACATTTACTAAAGGGCTTACTTCAGAAGAAGCCTCTATCTGCAGAGAAAGGTGAGGGATGTGCTGATTTGAGAATAAAATGTTTATCAGTATCAATAAGGCTTGCTTTTTGCTGTGCAAATGCACCCCAGAGGATGAAAATGATGCCTTCTTTTTTATCGGAAAGATTTTTAATGATTGCATCAGTAAAAAGTTGCCATCCAATATCTTTATGAGAGTTTGGACTGTCCTTTCTTACGGTTAAACTTGCATTGAGGAGGAGAACTCCCTGTTTGGCTCGCTTTTCTAGATTTCAATTGAGAGGAGGATTGATGTCGAGATCAGTTTTTAGTTCTTTAAAAATATTTCTCAAAGAAGGAGGAATTCTGATTCCTTCAGGCACAGAAAAACTCAGGCCGTGAGCTTCTCCTTCTCAATGGTAGGGATCTTGTCCAAGAATTACGACTTTTACCTCGTCAAATGGTGTTAAATTAAAAGCATTGAAGATCTGTTTCCCTTGAGGATAAATGGTATACCCAGAGGAGATTTCTTTTTTCAAGGTCTCTTTTATTGCAGAAAAGTATGGTTTTTCAAATTCTTCTTTTAGGACTTGTTTCCGTGAATTTTCAATGATGATCGTTTTTTCCTCGGTCATAAAATGAAAAGAAATAAAAACTGGTTAAAAGATACTTATCTTATTTTCTCTTGCAAGGGAAATCTAAAAATATTCACTGGAAATCTTTCTAAAAAATCCTATACTCCAAAAAAACAAAGGCTCCTTACAAAAGAATTGATTTTATTTTCTTTCTTTGCCGATGTTCAAACTCCGTCTAAGTAGACCTTTTCTCCACTTTCTTCTGATCAATGCTCTTTTTCTCCTTACGTATAAGGTCAGATTGTGGACCGATTTAATTCCGGGGATTCAGCTTCCTATCCCGTTTATTAATGCAACTGAACTTGCTATTTTTTCGCTTATTGCAAGTGCTGGATTTATTGGGATTGGAATTATCAAGGATTTTTACTGTCTGAATAAGAGGGTGATTAATCACTTTCAAACTTTTTCTAAGACATGGATTTATTGGTTTATTTCAATTACTTTTCTCTCGTATTTTGGTCAAGGGTTTATCTTTTTCTTTTGAATTTCTAGGTTTATTCTGATTTTTTCGGGTATTCTTACCTATCTTGTGCTCTTCTTTTTTGATCAGGCTTGGAGGGCTTTGGAATATCAACAGCAAAAAAAATCCTGAAGAAAAATTCTGATTATTTCTAGTGAAACGATTGATACTTACGAAGTCTTAAAGACAATAAAAGCAAACTTTTCTCTAAAAACGGAATTTATTACTCCTGATGAGGCAGAAGAAACAGATTTTTCTCAATATGAAATGTGCGTCGTCGTTTGAACGTTTAAAAAAGATCAGCTTCAAGCGATTTTTGAGAAGACGAGATTCCATGATACGAGGTTTTTCCATATTAGTGAGGGATTTTTCCTTGAAGATGTTGTTTATAAGCCAGAGATTATCCAGAATATTGTTGCATTGGAGTACAAACATTCTAAGCTCGATGGGCGATCTCTTGTCGTAAAGAGGCTTTTTGATTTAATTGCTTCATTTTTCTGAATTATTGTGCTTTCACCTTTGCTTCTTCTTATTGCAATCCTGATTAAGCTCGATAGTAAAGGGCCTGTGATTTATAAGTCAAAGAGAGTTGGAACAGGTGGTCAGCTTTTTACCTTTTTGAAATTTCGTACGATGTATACTCATTTGAGCGTTGGGTATGGTGGTAAAGAGGCTGAGGATCTTTATAAAAAGCTCATTAATTCTGAAGCAAATACCAGGGAAGGAGTGCTTGCGAAGATTGAAAATGATCCAAGAGTAACGAAAGTATGAAGGTTTCTTCGTAAGACTTCACTTGATGAATTGCCTCAACTTTTTTCTGTATTGTGGGGGACGATGTCACTTGTAGGTCCAAGACCGCATCTTGAGCATGAGGTGGAGAATTATGCTCCTTGGCAAAAAAGACTCTTGAGTATCAAGCCAGGAATTACAGGGTATGCACAGGTTTTTTGAAGAGATTCTTTGAGTTTTGATCAGGAGGCGAAATTGGATTTGTACTATATTCAGAATTGGTCATTATGGTTGGATATGTATGTGATCGTAGGGACTTTTGGAGTAATCTTTAAAGGACGCTAATTTAGAATTTTGGAGAGATAAAACATGAAAATCAGAAATTATTTATTGGGAACTCTTCTTTTTATGATTGCTTTTTGAGTTTCAGCTTTTGCATTTGAACCTAATCAACAGCAACAAGAAGAGCTTATTTCTTTAAAAAGTCAGATAGCTCCTTTAGTAGAGAAAGATAATTATGCTTTATGGAGTTTCTATGAGCAGGCAAGAGATTTACATCCTTATTTCAAGGAAGAAAAGACGGCTTATTATTTAGAACATTTGAGGGATTCTTTTTTGACGAAGTTTCTTACCAGGAAAGATCTTGCAAAATCAGAGAGTAGTTCTTTGAAGTTAGATTTTCTTGCTCAGTATCAAGGTTCTGGATTGGAAACTGCAGAAGTTTTGAGTCAAAATTGTATTGGATGGTATCAGACTTTGGATAATTTGAGTTTTGCGTATGATTTTCCTACAGCATTAACGATCGCTGTCCGATATAGAGAAAGTGGATGTGGCTATTATTTGCCAAAAAATGGGGATGGTCCTTTTCAAATAGTAAGTAAGGATTATGGGAATTGAACGATTAGCAAAGAACTTTTTGAAAAAACAATCAAAGATTTTCTGGAGTTTTCCAAAAAAAAAATAGATTGGTATAATGGTAAAAATCCTTCAACTCCAATTACTCTTAGTTATAAGAGTATTAATTATACAGATCTCTTAAAATTTGCAGGATTGTATAATGGATTAAGTTGATGAACGGTATATGGTAATATTTTGCCAGCAGCTCCTAGATATTTTTTTGAAAAGATGCCTTGAGAATTTGAAAAAGGGAAAAGAAATGGACTTTTCCTTCAGGTTTTAAGGGTTCTTGAATGGGAGCTCAAGCAGTAAGATACTATTAAGCTTGCCCTAAAATGTGTTTTTTTATTTTCCCCCCGTTTAAGAAAATTAAGGTGTCCATGTCTTCTGGAGCTCGATGTTTTCCAAAAAGCTCTAACTGACTCGAATGATGGAAAGGAACAATGTATTTGTTATGAAAACTTGTATAAGATTTATTGAATTCTTCCATGAAATTCCCATTTTTTACAATTGGGGAAATGAGGAAAATATCTTTTTCTGTGAGGTGGAGCTCATTAAGCCATTTACATAGATATTCTACATAGAAGCGAATGCTTTCTAAAACCAGATTTTTAGCTAATGGATTTTGATCAATTTCTTCTGAGCTTTTATACCAATATTTTACGATTTGATTATCTTTGTACATTTGCATCAAAAAATTGATTCCGAAATTAATGTGTTCAATTTGTTTATAGAATCCATCTTCTACAGCAATCACTTTGCAATAATTTTCCTTAATATATAGAAGAAGAAACGAATCACGCCCAAGTTTTCTTTTTAGAAACGAGATGGTTTTTAGACTTTCTGGTCGAAGATGGAGGTTTTTTTGATTAAAAACGTTTCCATAGGATTTATTAAAACTTAGGAGGGTATTTCTATTCAGATATACAAAATAGAGGCGGAAAAAAATCTGACCTTTGGCTCCAATAAGAAACTTTTTTTCTTCTCCATTGACAAAAATCGTATCAATATTTGTGAAAAGCAGTTCTTCCTGTGTAATATTTCTTAAATATTCGAGTCTTTCATCAATTATGGTATTGAAATCTTCAATTGTGAAAGGGGAGTCCTTTTCTTTGTAAATATCAAAACGGAAAAAATGAAATCTTCCATCGTCTAGTAAAAAATGGTGGTCATAATTTTGATGTTGAAGCGAATGTTCAATGATCTGATCAAGGGATTCATACCTCTCATATTGTTGCATACCGAGCCTTTCTTGAAATTTGACTACACAAAATTTTGGATATTTTGGGTCGTAGGCTTCTCTCCAGAGGTAAAACATCAGATTTTTTGCTCTTTTTCGAAATAAAAGTAAAGAATTATTTTTTAATAGTTTTCTAATGCTTTTATTCTATCTTCAATACTTGGGTGTGTCTGGAAAATAGAAAAAGCGTTGTCTAATGGATTTGCAATGAACATTGCAGACATTTCTTTATTTTTGATCTCAACTTCAGGCTTTTGGTTGATCTTTCTGAGAGCAGAGATCATTGCCTGATTGTCTTTAGTGAGCTGAACACTTCCAGCATCAGCAAGATATTCTCTTTTCCTGGAAATGGCTAATCTAATCAGTGGATAGAGAAAATATCCCAGTATCATTAATGCTAATCCAATCAAAGGAATCATATTTTTCCCTTTCCCGCCTCATCTTCCAGTTCTTGTTCTAAGCAGGATTTCTCCAAGCATACTAATTGCTCAGATATAGAGTACCATTACGAGCATCAATAGCGTATCTTTATTGATAATATGAGTCAATTCATGAGCGGCTACTGCCTCAATCTCTCTTTTATCAAGTTTTTCTAATAATCCTGTCGTAAAGACAATTCGCGAATCTGAAGCTCTCCATCCGAGCGCAAAAGCATTCATTCATTCTTGATCGATAATTCAGATTTTTGGAGTTGGTAATCCACGAGAAATACAGAGATTTTCCACGATATTATAGATTTCAGGATGTTCTTGTCTCGTGATTGGTCTTGCTCCAGAAAACGAAAAGATTAACTGCCTTTGAAAAAAGAAAGCAATGAGCATCCAGATCATAAGAACCGGTCATAAAACAACCAGGATCTCTCCTGTTTCTTGTTCTGCCACCATGAGTCTTTCTTGAGAGGAAACTTCTTTATAGGCTATGAGATTTCCATATTCGTCATATTGTTTTGAATCTCCTGAATTAAGGTAAAAGACTACAAAAAGAGCAAGTCCCAAAAAAAGTGGAAGTAAAAAAATTAACATCCAAGTTTTCATTTTATTGCTCCAAATGGAATGTTGTAATCCTTGTATCATCTTATTAATCAAAGCCTAAAATCAGTATTTTACTTTCTTTTTTGTCTTTTAAAACTGTACTTTAGGAGCTTGTTTTGCGGCCTCATCATCAAGTTCAAAGAACTCAACTGGAGTAAATCCGAAATTTTTTGCGATGATATTGCTTGGGAACGTTTGAGTAGCCGTATTAAATTCTCTTGTTGTTGCGTTGAAGAATCTTCTGGCAGCAGCTAGTTTGTTTTCAATATCGGAAAGCTCAGATTGAAGCTGAAGGAAGTTTTCATTTGCTTTTAGGTCAGGATAGTTTTCAGCTACAGCAAAGAGTGTTTTTAAGGCTCCAGTAAGCTGATTGTTTGCTTCCACCTTGCTTTCTACTGATTGAGCGTTTAAAAATCCATTTCTAGCAGCCATTACTTTTTCAAAGGTTTCTTTTTCGTGAGTTGCATATCCTTTTACGGTGTTTACAAGATTTTCAACAAGATCAAATCTGAGTTTGAGCTGTACATCAATATCAGCAAAAGCATTTTCTCTATTGTTTTTAAGTGTTACTAAGCGATTGTAGAGTACCATCATAATAAGTCATACTACAATTGCGATTGCGAGAATGGTTCGTACTAGAGTCATTTGATGTTAATTAAATATATAAAAACTGAATTCCGATATTCGGTTCAGCTTCGTTATAGGGATTTGATAGGTGGAGTCAACTATTTTTTATGAATTTGTATTGTTTTTTTCCATATATTCTTTGACAACTTCACTCATTGCCTCAACAAGAACGTTAAATCTTTCGTTGTCTTCTGATAAATCTTTTTCAATAGTCTGCTTTTGCTTGGTTAGAAAGGCTTCTTTTAAGACCGTTAATTTTCCTGCCTGTTTTTTTGGGGCAGAAATATCAGCAAAAGGAAATTCAGTATCAAATTCAAGTTTAATCAGCAAGTCGCCCTTTCCAAAAAGTTTATCCCACAGTCAATTTTGATTTCGAGAAATTGTGGTAATTTTATTTCGAGAAAAAATTTCTGTTTTATATTCTAATAAGCCTTCTCGAAGGAAGAGAATGACAGAATCTTTTGTTAGGATTAAACAGTCTAAATAAGCATCAAGAAAATCTATTGTTCGTTTAGCAAAGAGAATCAGTCAGATCCCTCCGAAAATCCGTTTCCAATATGTTGCTGGACTTGTATGATTAAGAAGAGTAAAGATAACAAAAACAACAAAAAGAAGCACAATCGTCAAGATTGACCTCTTTAGGTATAATGTAGAACTATGTCCAATGATTCGTTGAATATCTTTGGCATTCACGTATTTCTTGATAACTGCATTTCTCAACATCAGTCCACAATCCACAATAAAAACGTTGAATACCTTTCAGAATTATGAAGCTTTTCTTGCTGCTTCAATTCTCTTTTGCTTTTCAAGATACTTTTCCATCATTCCTTTAACCGGTTTTTTTACGATTCTGTCTTTATTGAAAACAGGATGACATTGATAGCAGGTTTCAACTTTGATTGGTCCTTCTACTGTTGTGTTCACTGTAAACGTTGCTCCACAGATGCAGTTTACTTGAACCTCTTTGAAGTACTTAGAATGGATTCCTTTTTTCATATTTTCCCTTAAGAAATATAAAGTTTTCCGAATGAAATGAAGTATAGAAATTTGCTTCTCATTATCAAGAGTAATCTTAGGCTTTTTTCTAATGATAGAGAAAGTTCAGACTTTTTATCTTTTATATACTCTCAATGTTCGCCATCACTCAGGTAAAGCATTTTTTCTAATCCATGGGTTAAGAGATCTGATTTCTAGATAGGTATATCCTTTACTGACTGCCCATGCCGCAAGATTATCTGTCTTCCCAACTTGTATTTCGGTGGTTTCTGGAATTGAATATTGTGCTCATCGTTTACTCGTGTCAAAATAGGTATTCAGATTTTCAAATAATTCTTTAAAAGCTAAAATTCTGAATATATATCTTGAAGTTTCATTATTTAAATAGAGATCATAATAGTTATTTTGAAATTGATAGGCCATATCATTAACAATTCCATTGGTTCCTCTATTGTATGCAGCCATTGCAAGAGTCCAGTTTCAGAATTTATCATAGGCTTTTTTTAGGTATTTTATGGCTGCGTCAGTTGCTTTTTCAGTGTTAAATCTTTCATCAATAAATTCGTCAACTCTTAGTTTATATCCTTTTGCAGTTGCTGGCATAAATTGCCAAAGTCCAGCTGCTCCAGCACTACTTACGGCTGTTTCTCTAAGTGCGGATTCCGCAAGTACAAGATAAAAAATATCAGTAGGAACTTCTGCTGCTTTCAGTTTTTTTTCTATCATGGGCTTGAAAAGTGGTAGTCTTTTCCAGATCATCATCATTTGATCTTCATTCATCTTGTTTACGGCGAGTTCTCTGTCAAATCTTTCAATATTGAATTGGTGTGTTTTGTCTAGGAGGACTTTTTCTTCAGCTAAAGTTTGTTGATATTCGTTAGCACGGAATCGACTCCATCAAAAAGCACTCTGAAAAATCCCGATAAGAAGAATAAACGTGAGGATTCCTACTCCTAAAATTCGTCTGTTTTTCATTTGAGAAAGTATTTTCATTATTCTTTTTTTATAGAAAATAAATCTGACTTAAGAATAACTATTTTATTGTAATTTACAAGCAGTTTTATATCCTCGTTTTATTCTTTATGCTCTTGCTGATAATAATGTTAGAATACGGAGGTTTGCGATTGAAAAATGAGTTTGGTAATAATGTTTTTGCATATCAGGAGAGAAAGTCTGATTCAAAACTCTGGGTTCCCAAGCTTATTTCGGCTTGATTAGGTCAATTATCTCTCGGTGATCAACCAGTTTTTGCAGAATGTACTTCTCAAGGCGAAGTTCAACTTTTCAATGGGCTTCAGAATTTCCTTTTTTTTGAAAAACAATGAATTCCGATCTATCTTTTTGATAATCATAATCATGCATTAGCTTTCTGGTATCGTGAGTATTTTAAAAAGACTATCCAAAAAAGGATTTCTCTTATTCACTTGGATCAGCATTCAGATATGAATGAAAACCCCTTTTCCATCAAGGAAGAAAACTGGGATTCAATTTGTGATTTTAGTCATAATTGTTGTAATGTCGGAAATTTTATTCTTCCGGCTTTGAATTCTGGCTTAGTCTCCGAGGTTCAGCAAATTAGAAGTGAGTATGCGTTATTGCACTTCCACATTCCAGAGCAAGACTATATTTTTGATATTGATTTAGATTTTTGGGCTGAGGAAATGGGGATTGAGGCTTTAGAAGCGACTTTAGAAAAAGTAAAAAATCTGATCTCTTCTGCGAAACTTGTTACCGTTGCGACTTCTCCTTATTTTCTTGATCAGTCTAAAGCTTTAGAATTGATTCATCAGCTTTTGGATTAGATATGTTTAAGCGAAAAATGTAATACTATAAGCTTTTTCTCAGTCTTCAAAGCTCCGGACTTTCCAAGTTTTCTTTTGGAATGAAAATATTAATTCTCGACTGAATGTTTTGTCTCAGATTTTTTGAATCTTTATTTCTGCCGAGTTAAGGGAAATTTTGTGAATAGCATCAAGATTCTCGCTACCACTCGCTTTCAAAACCGCTTCTTTCGCAGTTCGGAGAAGATAAAAGTGATTCCAATCTGCGATTCAAAAATGCGTTTCTAATTCGGCTTTATGTGTTTTTAAAAGGCTTTCATCTCTGGGTTTTATGATTTCAAGGTCTAGCCCAATTTTTTCTTTGCTAATCCCAAGTAGAAGCCAATCTCCGCTATAGGAAGCAGAAAAAAAATCTGATTTTCGCTGGTGGTGCTGGTTTGCAGTTTGGAGATCGCTTTCTGAGAGATGAAAGTGTTCTTTTAGGATCAGATTTTTAATTTTTTTTTGTGGAAGATATGGAGGAGTGAGTGTTTGTAAAAAAGAGGAAGAAAAGGTTTGATTTTCTTTTTCAACCGAGTTTTTGCTTATTCTTTTTAAGAAAAATTGCATATTTTACGAATTTCTTTCTATCTCATCTAAAGTTTTACCATCTTTATTTTTCCATACAATTCGTCCATTTAATGGATTCCCAGCTATAAATGTTGCTCAGGTAGAGGGAGAAGTGAAAAGATAATCTTTTAAGAAAATAATCTCATTACCTCCTTCTCTGATGATTCATTTATTTATCAAATCTTCTCTTTTCTCATTAATTCATCTTTTTTTTCATGAAAGGGTTATTTCTTTTGGTCACATACTTCCTTCCAGGACTAAGAACCCTTCTTGAGTCAATAACCCTTCAGCTTTTGATCCTTTCGTTTGAAGAAAATAATTCATATTATTATTTTTTTTAGCGTCTTTTTGGTTGTATTCCTGTAGAAAAGGAAAGCCTAAATTCCCAAGTAAAATTTCTAAATCTTCAAGAAAATCTTCCATATCAGCTTTTCTGTGATTTGGAATGAGGCAAGGATTTCCCAAGACCTTATTTTCTACTTTAATTCTATTTATTTTTATGGTTTTTTTTATGAGTTCCTTTTCTAAATAATTTAAGTCAGATTCTGTTAAGCTATTTTCTTTGCTTGTAAAAAGAATTGCCCAAATCCAAAAATCTTTTCCTTTGTTGTGTTGTCCTAGTCTAGTTTTAAGATCAACTGCTTGTCCAATATATACTTGTTCTTCTCATTTTTCGTTTTCTCCTAACAGGAAATAAATTCCTGTATTTGATAACTCATCTATTGTTATTTGAGAAAGATTTTTTATGTCAATTCTCGGCAAAAAAATTCATTTAACGAGCCTATTCGTAAATTCAATTGTTTTTACTCCGCTTGGAACATCTTGATAAAGAATTGTTGTTATCGTTCTCACGTGCTATACTTACACATCTAAAATCCTCTCTTTCACTCTTTCTTTTCCCATTACTTTCATCACAGAAAAGAGATCTGGAGTCTGTTTTGCTCAGCAGAGCTGAATTCTGAGGAACATTGCGAGATCTCCGATTTTTCCTACAAATCCTCACTCCTTAAACTCTGCATTATTTGTTGCGAAACCATACTTTTTTCCAATCAGTTTAAGCTGATCAAATCGCTCAGTTACTTCGCCATCTAAACTAAAGTTTTCTGCATAATCGGCAGCAAAGGCTTTCCAAGTCTCAAGAAGAATCTGTTCTGGGAAGTCAGGTTTTGATTTTTTGATTTCAGTTCGCTTCTCATCGTAGAAAAAGAGGATATTTTTCTCAATATCGCTGTAAAGGGTAAATCTCTTCGGGTCTTTTTCCGTGTGCCTTTCAATGTTCAGTGCAGCTTTGGTATACTCAGCGTGCTTTTCCATCAGCTCGGCAAGCTCCTTGTGATAGTCCTTTGCCCAAGCGAGTCCTTGTTCATAGAGCTCGGCAGTGCTGAGCTTCGAAAGGTAGCCGTTATTGATATTCTGGAGCTTCACAAAGTCAAAAAGTGCTCCTGAGACATTCATTTTCTCAAGTGAGAACTGAAAATCCAAAAAAGTCTGATCCTCGTGCGCTCTTTGCCAGTCTTCATAGCTAGAATCCGCGAGCGTCATAATGTATTCCAAAAGGGCTTGTGGAGCGTATCCTGCTTCAAAAAAGAATTCTACATTCGCCTCTGGATCCTTTCTCTTGCTCAGCTTTCTTTTCTTTCCTTCATCAAGCTTACAGATCGGAGCCAAGTGGCAGTATTCAGGTGCAGGTAAATTAAATGCTCCGAAAAGCTGGAGATGAAGCGGAACAGAAGTCAGCCACTCCTCGCCTCTGGTAATCGTCGTCACTCTCATCAAAGTATCGTCCACAATGTGTGCAAGATGATAGGTTGGAAGCCCATCTCCCTTGATCAGCACAATATCATTATAGTTGTCAATCATGGAAATCTCGCCTCTGATCAGGTCTTGGAAAACGATTTTCTTGGTCGTATCGCCATGAGAACGGAATCTCAAAACAGGGAAAGTCTGACCTTCTGCATTGAATTTTTCTAGGAGTTCGTCTGGAGTTTTATTTCTCCATTCGGAATAGTTCCCGTAGATTCCGGGGATTTGCTTGCTTGCAGTCTGCATTTCTCTGATTTCATTCAGTCTTTCCTCGCTTATTCGGCAGGGATACGCTAGTCCTTGAGCTACCAAATGCTTTGCAAATACCTCATAAATCGACCTTCTCTGAGACTGTACATAAGGACCGTAGTTTCCAACTTCTTGTTCTAAGCTCAAAGGTCCTTCATCAAACTGAATCCCAAATTTTTGTAAAGCAGTAATCAAAAGCTGAGTCGCTCCCTCAATTTCCCTTTTTTGATCAGTATCTTCAATTCTGAGGAGCATTTTTCCTTCGTTTTGTTTGGCGTATTTCCAGCCTACAAAGGAGGTATAGAGTCCTCCAAAATGCAAATATCAGGTTGGACTTGGTGCGAAACGAAGTACTTTTCCCTCAGGTCTTGGAGGGTATTTTGCCAAAAGGTCATCTATGCTTTCTTTCACCTGAGGAAAGAGCTGGTCTGCGAGTTCTGCTCGGGTTGTCATAGGATTTATCTATAGAATAAAAATCGTACTTAGTCTAGTAAATTTAGGACTGAAAGCAAGAAAAAATCTGATTTTCGCTTTCTTGATTTTTTTTTTTGTTTTTATATACTTCTGTTTTGGATTGTTTTGCTTTTATTCAATGATTTGAGAATGAAAAAAATCGCTTATTTAGACTTTATTCGCGATCTTTTGGCTGATGAAAGTGAGTTTCAGGCTTTTAAAACTTATTATCAGCAGAGACTTCTAAAGAGTATAAAGCTTATTTCTTTTAGAATAAAAAAATCTGATCTCTTTCCTTATTTTTACGAGCAGAATTGGGTACTTAATGCTCCAGACTTCTCTTTTTGACCTTTATGTTATGATGATGTTTGTTATGTTGAAAAGGAGGATACCAAGAGCTTAGGATCTTATTTTTTGCATCAGTGAGGTTTTTTTTATGTGCAAGAAGTTTCAGCAGGGCTTTCTGCTCAAGTTTTATCTTTAGAGAAGTGAGATAAGGTGCTTGATCTCTGTGCTGCTCCTGGAGGAAAAACGATTCAGCTTGCGGATCAGCTTTTGAAACTTTGATGAGGATATGTAATCGCAAATGAGGTTTCAAATGCTAGGAGAAAAGCACTTATTTTCAATCTTAATCGTTGTGGTATGCTTAATACGGCAGTTTCTGCCTATGATGGGACTCAGATTGGAGATTTGGCACCAGAATTTTTTGATAAAGTCTTGGTAGATGCTCCTTGTTCGTGAGAAGGTATGCAATATAAACATGATAAAACGGTTCATATTTGGGATCAAAAATCTGCAGATCAATTAGCTAAACTCCAAGTTCAACTTCTGATTTCTGGGCTAAAAGCTCTAAAAGTCTGATGAACTTTAGTGTATTCTACTTGTACTTTGAATCCCTTTGAAAATGAGTGAGTACTTAGTCAAGTCTTAAGCACTTTTTGAAAAAGTTTAGAGCTTCAGGAAGTGCCTATTGATCAAAAGTCTAAAGGATTTGCCAGATTTAAGGATCAGATTTTTCTTTCTTTGAATGATTCAGAAAAAGTAGCGAGGTTTCGACCTCATATTCAGCATACGGGAGGCTTTTTTATTGCTAAAATAAAGAAAATAGCTCCTCTTCCTTATGAAAAATCAGAAGATAAAAGGACTTTTAAAGAGTCTCTTTTCGATACCTCTTCTCAGTTTCAAGAACAGGTTCGGGAGTTTCTTGATAAAAACTGGTGAATTCAAAGACAAACAGGTTTTTCTTTTTTGGCTTCGCAGCATGCGATTTATCTAACAAATTTTGCATATTCGGATTTGTCAAAAAAGCTTTTTATTGAAAAATTCTGAATTCCAATTTTTAAAATCGGGTATTCATGAGAGCGAATTCCTCAACAAGGATTAGCTACGGTTCTGGGTAATTATGCAGAGAAAAATACTCTAGAGATTACTTCAGATCAAGCTCAAAAACTTACGGAAACGGGTATTTTAAAGGGAAATTTTTGAACTCAAGGGGATTTTTTGATTTTAACATGGAGGAAGCAAGCTTTTGCTTTGGCTAAGCAATGAAACTCAGAAATAAAAGTAAAACGATAGTTTTTTTATAATGTCAAGCTTTTGCTTTGGAAGGAAGTTGGAAATATTTGCTAATATTACTTTTTCTCTTTATAATAAGGTAAGGATTTTATATCTTATCTTATGTATTATGAATACCGCATTTAATTCTCAAAGTTCTCTCCAAGATGCTCGTAATATGTATAGGCAGAAGACAGAAAAGAGGCATAAAGATGCACTGGTAGAGTGTTTTTCTGAAGATTTTTCAAATCTTAATCAACAAGATCAGGAAGCGATGAAACAAGAGTTGATAAAGGAACTTCAAGTATCTAAAAAGAAACTCATTTCTGCAAAAGGAAAAGAAAAAGAACAATTAGCAAAAGATATTGAGCTGTTTTCAATCTTAGCAAAGGAACTTGGAATTGATTTTGTTGATTTGAAAGAAGTAGAGGATGACCTTGTGTTGATCAATAATGCGCTTCAAAAAGCAACTGATGACCCTTTACGAAAGATAAAAAAATTTGACTTTCAGTCTCCTGTGGCTCAGCAGAAGTACGAAGAGCTAGATCAGGCGATGAAAAACCAATCTCGTGGGCTGTATAGTAGAAGTGTTCTTTTGCAAGAGTTGTGAGATTACCTTGAAGGAGTCTTAACAAATCAAAAGTGAAAAACTGGCTCAAAAGAAAATAAGGGAGACGATCAAATAAAGGAGATTTGATCTCAGATTGATGAGAAAGCATCTAAGGCTCTAGAAATTTTTGATGATGCGGATTTTGGAGTAACTTTTGCAAAGTATTGTAAAGCTCATGGAATTAAAAGAGCAGATGGGAAAGAGATTGCTTGGAGAGGAGGAATGGAGCCAGGTATAGATTATGTTGATGTAGATGGGAATATTTTAAGACTTCAAGCATTAAATTGAGGGGCTGAGATGCATGAAGATGTAGGAGCTGCTACAAGATATTGATGGTTGTTTACGGGAAGGAAAGTAGAAGAGAAAAGCGAAGAATCTAAGGTTCTAGAAACTTTTGATGATGCAGATTTTGGAGTGACTTTTGCAAAGTATTGTAAAGTTCATGGAATTAAAAGAGCAGATGGTAAAGAGATTGCTTGGAGAGGGGGAATGGAGCCAGATATAGATTATCTTGATGCAGATGGGAATATTTTAAGACTTCAGGCGATTAAATGAGGCGCAAATCCTCATGAAGATACGGGAGCATTTACAGAATATAAATTAATTCAGACAATTTCTTCAGCAAAAAATAAAGAGGAAGCGAAACCGGAAGATAAAGTGAAACCAGAAGAGGAAGTGAAACCAGAAGATAAAGTGAAACCAGAAGATGAGGTGAAACCAGAAGAGGAAGTGAAACCAGAAGATGAAGTGAAACCAGAAGATGAAGTGAAACCAGAAGAGGAAGTGAAACCAGAAGAGGAAATGAAATTAGAAGAACCACAGCAAGAATTAAATGATACTTATGATTTCCGTCTCAATGCTGCAATTTCGGATACTTTTTCAGTAGACGAAGAACAAGCAAAACGCAATGCAGAAGAAGCTTTGCAAAATGATTATGCTCAAATAGGAAAACGAAATCTTTGGAAAAGAGGAAAGTTCTTTTTACAAAGAGGAAAAATGAGAAAAAAGCTCATCAATGATTCTATGGAAAAAGCTTCTACTTCTGCTTTTGGAAATGCAGTAGAGCAAGCTGCAGATAGGCATAGTAGAGAAAGGGCTATTGGCTTTGGTGCTGTAAATGAGCAGGAAGTTATTCCCATTCCTGAGGTGAATGAGCTTGCTCGTGGTTTTATTGAGGGAAGTATTGATGAGTCAGCTTTTCAAGCTTCTTTTGATTCTCTTTGTGAAAATGATCCTATGCTTAAAGCAGCTTTGGAAGCTATGTCGCATAAGGGAACCAATATCCTTGAGAAGCTCAAGCTAGAAAGAGCTCAATATCAGCTTGTTAAGGAATTAGCACAAGCTTTGGATAAAGGAGAGAATACTGATCATGTTAAAGCAAAGATTGAACAATTTTTGTGAGAATATCAACAAAGTCCAGACTTTCTCAATGCGATTCAAGAAGACCTTGATAAAAAAGACCTTGAGAGGCTAAAAAGGTATTTTAAACATCAAAAAGCCATCAGAAGTCAGGCTTTGAAAAATCTTGAAGTAAAACTTTCCATTTTGACAGGAGGAAAAGCTGCGTATCAGATAGATAATACTGATCGTGAAAAAGGCTGGATTTATAAACTCGGACATAAACTTGATAAATTGCCAGCTTGGGCTCAGGTCGGTGGAATGGTAGGGATTTCTGGACTTGCTACTTTGGCTGGAGGTCCTTTGGGACTAGGAGTGGTTTGAACTTCTATCCTAACGACTTCTACCGTAGCCGGAACGACGGGATTTATGAATTTTGTCAAAAAATGGACACATCATACCAAAGAACAGAATACTCATGAGAAAAGTCTGACTCATCGTTTTGAGGATGAACAACTTAGAAAAGCCCAATGGCAAAAAGATTTGACACTTAAAGGAGCTAAAAATTGGTTTAAAAGATATCATGCTCAGAGGCAGCTTGAACTCTATGATGAGACTACTCAACAAAATATGGAGAAAACTAGTGATGTAAGTCAGACTTTGTTGTCCTTTGCAACAAGTTTGAGAACACTTTCGGAGACTGAAAAGCAGAATCTTTTGACTTTCTTAATGAAGGCAAAGGCAAGATTAGAAGCTTATCAGAAGACGGGGCATAATTTTCTTGCATCTGAGAGTCCTAACCTCGTAGAACAAGATATGAATCAGCTCCATAAAGCAATTACTCTTGCTTGTGAAAAATTAGGTATTAGCTATGATGCTATTGATGAGCTTGATTTTGAGTCTCCAGATTGAGATGAAAAGCAATCTTATGATCAGATCTATCAGGAACTTTTTGATGACTATAATAATGCAACTAAAAAGTTTAGACATGAAAGAAGATGGCTCGCAGGGAAATACGGAGTTGGAACAGCTGCAGTTTCAGCTGCAACGGCTATTGGATTACAATATATGATGGGAACTGGAATGTTTTCTTCAGAGGCAACTTCGCAATCTTCAGAAGTGGCTAAACAATTGGCAACTTCAGATCACTTCTGACTTTGATCTCATGAATTGGCTAGCGGAAATCATATTCAGCATTCAGTAGCTGAACAGCTCAAAAATCTGACTGATGCAGGCGATAAGGTTGTGATTCATTATGGTTCAGGAACCGATGCTACGCTTGTAAAAGCAGGAAGTTTGCTTAATGATCCTTCTGCTTATCAAACGAAGCTTCAGTCTGTTGCGGATCAAATCCAGAATTTGAATTTGACTACTGGTCAAAAAACAGCTTTTTTGGATGAATTAACTAAAAAATCATGGGAATTGGATTGGTCAAAGGTGTTTACCAATGATTATTTGCAGGGAGATAGATGTGCAGAAGGGCTTTTGCAAATGGCGAAAGGTTTGGAAGCGAGCGGAAATACGACCTTAATCCCACAATTAAGTTATGATGCTGCAAAAAGTATCGCTTGATCTGCCTTGCATACGAGTTCAGAAAGAGCTTTTGTCGCAGGAATGCAGATTACTGATGCTACAGTAAGTGAAATCGCTTGATCAGGAAGTACCTGGCGAGTGCCAATCACAGGATTTGCGAATACTTTCAAGGATACGAAAATGGAAGAAAATTCTGATAAAAAGCCAGTAAAAATTGATCCTTCTTTGGATAGTCCGGATTCTCAAGAGCTTGAGGACAGCTGATCTCGTTCATTT
>CAUTUR010000012.1:0-21250 GCA_963541585.1 uncultured bacterium
GGGTTGAAGAGAAAATTATAGCCTCAAGGGATCTTCGCAACTCAAAAAGGATTGAAAACAATTTGAGAAGAAGAGGCTTGAAGTCTGACTTTTGCTTCTTGAACCAATTTTTCAAAAGGCTCAAAATAGTGAATTTCCACTTGAGGATTGAGTTTTAGACACCATTCAGAGAAAAGACCGATATGACCTCCAATATCAAAAACTATTTTCGCAGATTTGATGAGCGTTTTCGCACAAGCGTATTCTTCTTTGATGAAGATTTCATATTTGAGAGCCTGATTGTAGTCTTTCATTCTGGTTTAAGGGCTTGAATTAAAGCGTTAAAAGAGCTTCTTATTTGCTTTTTCTAAAAATTCCCAGCTATTGCTTTTTCAGCTTAAAGGGATTAGTTCCCCAAGGAAATGAGGCTTAATCTTTCGCGTACTTTCAAGTAAGGCTTTGATATTTGCAAATTTCTCTCTCAAAAAATTACGAAAGCTGACTTTCCCTGATCAGGCAATCACTCAAATCGCAGGAATGTTAAGCTGATTTGCGATAAACAAGGCTCTTGGTAAGGCAAAGTCCTGTGAAATAATGATCAGCTTTTCTGCTTGAAAAATAGCTTTTGCACGATACAGGCTATCATAAGTATCAAATCCTGCAAAATCTAGGAAAATATTTCCAGTATCAACCTTGTGTTTCAGAAGGTAGTGCAAGCCAACTGCGGTTTCATTGTAGTTTTCCCTGCTATTGTCTGCACTGATGAGGATTGTAAGTTGAGGATTTATTTTGAGGAGTTGAAGTGCGGTATTGAGTCTTTCTTGATAGATGCGTCAAGGTTGATCGCCGTAAATTCAGGCTCAAGGAATCAAAAGTGTGCTTTCTTCTGTAGTTTCTAAGGAATCAAGAAAAAAAATCTGATTTTTTGTGCTTTGTTCAATCCATAGAGAGAGTCAAAAGATTCAGAAAACAAAGATAATAAGTATCCATAAAAAAATTACTATTTTTCTTCTTATAGCAAAAGTGGGTTTGTTGTTTTGAGGATTTATTATTTTTTTATAAGAAACCAAATTAAGATCAATAATGAAATAAATAGCCCAATAATCCAATTTTTAAATTTTGATACCCGCCATCTTATTTTCTCTTGAGCTTCTATAGGAATGCCATCTCGCCTTCTTTTTATGAGAAAATACCATACAAGATAAAGAAAAATAGGGAGAAAAAAGAGTGTTTGTTGTGATAGTTCATCAAGTTCTCCTCCTTCCTCTCCTTCTCAAAGAAGATCAATGCTATACCTCCTTTTTAACAAATCGTTGATAAACATGACGACAAATGGTCGCGCAAGCATCAAAAATACGCCTGCAAAAATTTTTAGATATTTTTTTAGAGTAAAATTGTTTCCTCTTGTCAGAAAAAGCACCCACAATATTATAATGGAGATCACAAGCATTAAAATAGGCAGTGCCCCAGGTTTCATCATAGTAATGAAAAAAAATTAAAAATCTACATTATCGTCCTCTTGTTTTTCAGTGTTCAAGCTTTTTGTAAATAAAGAGCATTTTGATCGCTGCTATCACATTTACAAAAGAAAAAAGAGGAATATAGATCAATGAAAATGGAATGACCAAAAGGATTTTCCAGCTTTCTTTCCGGTTTTTTATCATGGGAATGATGTAAGGAAGAGAAAAAAGTGTAAATCAAAGCTTGGTAAAAAGGGTAATCGCTCGCCATTTAGGGCTTAGTACAAAGAAAATATTTGTCCAAGAATGAGAAATTTCCAGTATCGGCTCGATGATTAGTCGATCTTTTACAAAGCTCCATGCAGAAGCTCCAATGGTCAGACAAAAAAATGAGAGAAAAATGATATGAAGCGGATTTTTTATCCAAACGTTCCAATATTTTATGAAGCATTGTGTTCCTCCAGATCCTCGTCTGATTTTTTGGTTTCGTCGAGACTGAAATGTATCTGGAACATAGGTTTTTATCGGTATTAATGTTTGTTCTACTTTGTAGCCAGATTTGGTAAGTTTGAAAGCGAGGTCCATATCTTCAATGATTGCCTGATGAGAAAACTGTCCCACCTCTAGAAAGGGCTTTTTGTCTACTAAAATACAACCTCCCCAAATTCCGATCGCTCCTTGTGTATTATAAGAAGCCTGAAGGAGGCTCATCATTACGTATTCTATCGCTTGCATAGTTGGTCGAAATCCTTTATTCAAAGGGACATAAGGACAAGAAACTGCAACTACCTTTCCTGTTTTTCTCCTTAACATTTCTATTAGATTTTTTTTACAAATTTTCATATCTGCGTCAAGAATAAGGAGTGTTTCGTGACTTGCTTTCAAGCTGGCTTGATTGAGGCTTGCAGATTTTCCTAGGTTTTTTTCGTTATTGAGGAGATGGAAAGGATAAGTTTTATTCAGCTTTTGAAGGAGTTTAAGAGAAGAATCTGTACTTTTGTCATTGATAATAAAAACTTCAAGAAGCTCTTGAGGGTAGCTTGTATAAAGGCTCTGGATTGTTATTTCAATGCTTTCTGCATCATTATAGCAAGGAATGAAGACTGAAAGCGGAATCAGTTCAGGTTTTTCTCTCTTTTTGAAATAATCTTTCAAAAGTAATCCTGCAATGAGAATTAAAAAAGCACATCAAACCCCTAATGTTCGCATCTTTTATCTTCTAAGCAATAAATCCTCCAGACTGAATGTCTCGTAATTTTTTATAGATTCCTTCTGGTTTTGCAAGGAGCTCTTTGTGGCTTCCCTTTTCTACAACTTTTCCCTTGTCCATCACGATGATTTCATCCATTTTCATAATGGTTGAGAGTCTATGAGCGATGATCAATACGGTTTTATGCTTCATCAACTCTTCCATCGCTTCTTGAATCAAAAATTCTGACTCACTATCAAGTGCCGAAGTCGCCTCATCCATTACGATGATCTGTTTGTTTTCCAAAATCGCTCTTGCAATCGCAACTCTCTGCCTTTCTCCTCCTGAAAGTTTGATTCCCCTCTCTCCAACTAAAGTTTCATAACCCTCTTTGAGATGAGAAATAAATTCGTGACACCTTGCCATTTTCGCAGCGGCGATAATTTCCTCATTACTCGCATTTGGCTTTCCATAAGCGATATTTTCTCTGATGGAACGGTGAAAGAGAATAGGATCCTGAGGAATCATAGACATTGCGGATCTTAAAGATTCTTGTGTAATTTCAGCGATATTTTGATCATCAATCAGAATTCCCCCTTTTTGAATATCATAAAGCCTAAATAGAAGCTTGGTGATCGTGGTTTTTCCGCTTCCAGATTCTCCGACGAGGGCTACTCTTTGACTAGGTTTGATATGGAGTTTCAAATCGTTGAAAATTTGGTTTTCTCCGTAGCTGAAATCTACCCCTTCAAAGCGGATTTCTCCCTGTTTTACTTTCAGCTTTTTATCACTTTTATCTTGGATTTCATGTGGAGTTTTAATGATTCCTAGGATTTCAGAAGCTTCGCTTATGGCAATGAAGGTATGACGAAGTGTTTGTCCAACTCCCCAGAGGAAGTCAATCAGCCTCAAAATGTAGGTTTGGAGGAGTACTATCATTCCTAGAGAGATTGTCCCATTTCCCCACATACGAATAGCAAGATACATGATTCCTACTTCTAGAATAATTCAAATAGCAGCAGAACTTCCCCAAATCCAAATAGATTTATGATATTGAATCTTCCTAGCATGAGCAGTATCGTAATTCAGTTTTGCATATTTTCTCTCTTCTTTTTCCTCTGAAGCAAAAAGTTTGATAGTATAGTTATTGATAATCAGGTCAGAAAGCAGCCCTCCTTGCTCGCTATCTAGGGCATTTGCTTTTTCTTGATAAGGATGGATATACTTATAGAGCACATATTGTAATCGTGTAAAAATCAAAATAACTATAAAAATTCAAGTACTGATCCAAATATTTTGCACCCCTATAATTATTAAAATAATAGTCACATTAGTTATGAAAGGAAGAATTTGCCATGAAAAAATATCGCTCAATTTTTCAAATGCAGAAACTCCTTTTCTAAATTTACTGATTAGAGATCAGCTCATGTTTTCAGAAAAGAATTTGTAGGAGTGGTACTGTAGTTTTTGTAGAAAAAAATTATTGATCCACTCTTGAATATTCATTTCAAGTGCTATTGCCCAAAAATCGTACAGTCTATAAACAATAAAACTAGCTATTTTGATCCATAAAATAATCATCAGCACTCCAATAGCATTCAGACTTAGTTCATTGGTAATCCCCGTTGATGAGGACAGGATATCAATAATCTCTTTGTAAAATATAGGAGGAACGAGAACACTAATTGTGGCACAGAGTCTAGTTAAAAGACTCCCAATCGCAAGCCAAGGAAATTGACGATAGGTCGTAAAGGCGAACTGAAAGACTCTTTTGTAGTCCGTTTTCTGTTCTTTTTTCAGAGTCATAGACAGTAAGAGAGGATTTAAAGATTAGTTTTGATGCTGAGTTTCAAAAAATCTGTTCATAGAAGTAATGATCTCTTGTTGTGCTTCTAAGATACTTCCAAAGCCCCTTACCTCTACTTTGTCATACTTCTCATGTTCAAGGAACTTAATCTGCTTGAAAATCGTGAAGAGTTCTTCTTTCATATGATGCCCTAGATCATCAATATGATGAATTTCATCCCATCTTGGATCTACATCTCAGGTAGGAACTGCAATAATCTTTGGATCATCTCCAGCATTATCGGAAGTATAGAGAATTCCAATTGGTCTTGCTTTGATCAAGCATCCAGTAAAGGTCGGATTGGTCGTTAAAAGGCAGACGTCACAAGGATCGCCATCTTCAGAAAGCGTTTGAGGAATAAAACCATAATCTACTGGATAATACATACTACTATGGATCACGCGATCAAGTCTAAAACAACCAAGATGATGGTCGTATTCATATTTATTGTTAGAACCTCTAGGAACATCAATGACTACATTGAAATAACCTTTTTTTTCGTCTACAAAAGTTGGAATGTCGTTTACAAGATGCATTTTTTGATAAAAAATAAGATAAATGAGTCAGGAAGTATAGTTTTTTTGGATTTGATTTCAATCAAAAGATTCCTATACTGCATTAGCTTATCTATTCTTTTCCTTTATAGAGCTAGTTGATTTCAGAAAAATTACTTTTAATATAACGGAATACTTATTGTTTTTTATTTCTTCTTTCTTAGCTTATGTTTCATTATTTTACAGGAGCACTCAAAAAAATAAAATCTGAATCCTTCCTTGTTAATCCAAGTTTCTGAATCCAGGTGAATTATGCAGGGAGCAAAAACGAGGGGGATTTTTTCCTTTATCCCTATTTGGATGAACAAAAGAAGTCAGTTTTTTATTTTGCTTTTGATACTTTTGAGCAAAAGGAGTCCTTTGAGCAGATGCTGAAAATTTCTGGAGTCGGTCCAAAAACGGCTTTTCAGATCGTTCAAATTCCAGTTGAGGAGCTTGCAAGAGCCATTGAACAGCTGGATACTAAGCTTTTTCAAAGCATTCCTGGCATTGGACCGAAACTTGCGAAGAAAATCATTTTGGAACTTAAGTGAAGTTTTAAGCTTTCCGAAGCCTTTGAAGTGGATCAGAATCAGAAACTGTTTAAGTCGGTAGTGAAGTCTCTTCAGAACCTTGGTTATGATGGTCAGCAAGTCAAGTTAGTCCTTTCAACTTATCCTGAAAATCTTGAAAACTCAGATTTAGCAGAAGTGATTAAATGGGTGATATCAAAAATGTAAGTATTAAAAAAGCTTCTTGAAAGATAAGAAGCTCTTTTTTTTTAGTGACTATGTTCTGCAATTCCTGAGAGGAAGAACATTAATGCAACTCCAGCAATGAAGATAAGGACTTGAATCGCTGAGAATTTTCTGTCTTCATTGTGTTTGTTGATTTCTGGAATTAGGTCTGTTCCTGCGATATATACAAACATTCCGAGAGCTATTGGAACAAGAACATGCTGAAATTCGTGAGCAAAATGTCCGATACTTAATGTGATTATTACTCCAATGACAGCACTAAGAGCAGTCAAGAAGTTCAACAACAACGCTCTTTTCTTGCTATATCCACCATGAAGAAGTACTGCAAAATCTCCGATTTCTTGAGGGATTTCGTGGAGGAGAATTGCTAATGAAGTTCCAATTCCCGCAGGAACTGAAATTAAAAAGCTGGCTCCAATCACCATTCCATCAATGAGATTATGGACAAAATCCCCTACCAAACTCATTTGTGCAAAAGCGTGATGGTGGGTTTTCTCGTCTCCATGGTGGCAGTGATTCCGGTGAAGTAGTTTTTCAGTTATAAGTCCTATTAGAACTCCTCCGATAATCCATAGTCCCATTGCCTCGGCTGACAGTTCTTGATGTTCTATAAGTTCAGGTAAAAAATGTAAAAAGGCATTTCCTAGCATACTGGCAGCAGCAAAAGAAACAAAGCTTACCATGAGTTTTTGATTAAGTGTTTTTTGAAATCCTAAGAAAAGAATTCCTACAAGTGAGGCAATTGAGATGATGACAGCACTCGTAATAGCATAAATCCAAGTTTCCATATCTTTCATTCTAAAAATAAATAACATTATTTTACTTGTGTTGTATTCTTTTAGAAAAGAAAATCAAGTGAAACACGAAATTTTTTGATTAGACATATTTTACTTTGTAAATTCCGAGGAAATCTCTACACTGAGGTCAGATTTTTTGTTTTCTTATTCTTACTAAATCAATGCTTTATTTTATTCCTACGCCGATCTGAAATAAGGAAGATATTAGTCTTAGAGCTTTGAGATTAATGAAAGAATTGCCAATTCTTATCTGTGAAGATACGAGGATAACGAAAAAGCTTCTTGCTATGTATGATATTCCTTATCAAGAAAAGCAGTTTTATTCGCTTACGAGTTTTACTGATAAAGGGAAAGTAGCCTATTATTTGAAGCTTATGAAAGAACATGAAGTCTGAATGCTCTCTGATGCAGGGACTCCTGGACTTTCTGATCCTTGAAAGTTGCTGATTCAATTATGCAATGAAGAGCACCTTCCTTATACGATCCTTCCTGGTGCAAATGCTCTCATCCCTGCAGTAGTTTGAGCGTGATTTGATACTTCATCATTTCGTTATCTTGGCTTCCTCCCACAGAAGAAAGGGAGGCAGACCGCTCTAAAAGATGCCATGCTTAGCAAAATTCCAACTTTTTTTTATGAGTCGGTTCATAGGATGGAAAAACTGATTTCTGAATTGGATCAGCTTTGATTTGTTGGAAAAGTTAGCATTGCAAGAGAGATTAGTAAGCTTTTTGAAGAGCATGGGACCTATGATTTCTCTGAATTAAAGCAAAAGTTTCTCGCAAAAGAATTACAAGTTAAAGGAGAGTTTGTAGTTGGATTAGCTCCTGCAAAAAAATAAAATCAGATTTTCTCTTGTAGTAAAATATAAAATTAGTACACTTTATCCTTGTTTTTTATTCTTCTCTAAAAACTTATTATGAAATATCATTTGTCGATGCTCAAAAAATATCTTTCAGTGGATACTACTCCTGAAGAACTTGCTCAAAACCTGATCCTCAAAACTTGTGAAATTGAGGAGGTTAAGACCAGGCTTATTCCTAAGACGATTGTTATCGGGAAAATTGAATCTCTTGCTAAGCATCCTGATGCTGATAAACTCAACGTTTGTCAGGTTAACTGTGGAGATAAAGGAAATTTTCAAATTATTTGCTGAGGGACGAATGTTGCAGAAGGAATTTTTGTAGCAGTGGCCTTAGTTGGGACACCTTTTCCTGAGGCAGGAATCACGATTGCAAAAAGGGCTATGAGAGGTGTTGATTCGGAAGGAATGATCTGTTCTAAAGGAGAACTCGGAATTGATGAAGATAAAGAAACCCATTGGATCTGGGATTTGGCTCAGGATGTGGAGGTTTCTGATGATGATCTTGGAATGCCATTGAGTGATAAATTTCCATGGTTAGAAGCAACGGTTCTTGAAGTAGATAGTAAAAGTTTGACGAATAGGCCAGATTTGACTGGGCATTTTGGGCTTGCGGTAGAGCTTAATGCGATCTATCCTGAGAGTCAAAAAAGATTTAATGGGATCAAGACTTGGATGGAGACTTTCCGTGATACTAATATTTTGGATGTACTTCAACATACCGAGAAGCCTCTTAATCTTGAAGTAAAGGGGCTTTCTAATGCAGTTAATACTTATATTGCGCTTGGAATTAGCAATATTGAAATTAAAAAATCAGATTTTTTTTCTCGTTTACAGCTTCTTGATCTTGGAGGTAATCCCATCAATAACTGGGTAGATTTTTCGAATCTCTTTATGAATATTTCTGGATTGCCTATCCATTGTTTTGATGCGGATAAAATCAAAGGAGCTATTAGTGTGAGAGATGCTGAGGAGGGAGAGGTCTTTACGGATCTTTTTGGAACGGTTCATAGCTTAAAAGCGACAGATCTTGTGATCGCTGATGATGAGAAAGTGCTTGCTTTGGCCGGAGTTATCTGAGGTCTAGAAAGTTGAATTTCTGATACAACGAAGAATATTATTGTAGAGATTGCAAATTTTGATCCGGTAGTAGTGAGAAAGACAGGAACTAGACTTGGATTGAGAACTGATGCAGAGCTCAGATTTGAGAAAAATATTTCTCCTGCTTTTAGTTTGTATGCTTTGCTCTTGTTTTTGGAGGAGTTAAAGTTTTATGCGAAAGATCTTGGGCAGTATGAAATCGCTGGGATTTCCTCTTATATTAAACCAGAACTTAATCCCTTAGCTAAAAAACAGATTGAAGTTTCATGGAAGCAGATGGAGTCTCTTATTTTTGGAGAAGAACAAGAAGATTTTGAAGAAAAAGCCCAAATGATCTTGAAAAATCTTGGATTTGATCTTCTTTCCAATCAGGTTGTTGTTCCTCTTTGGAGAGGGCCTGAAGACATTCTTATTCAGGAAGATATTGCCGAGGAAATTGCAAGAATTTGGGGATATGAAAAGATCAATGCTCAACCTTTACTTGCAGAAACGAAAGCACAACCTTTTAGTGAAGGGGTTGGTATTTTGAGAGAGATCGAAGAAATGATGGTTAAAGAATTTCATTTTGATCAGGTAGAAACTTATCCTCGAGTTAGTGAACAGCAAATTAAAACTTTTGGAAAGGATACTTCTTCCCTTTATACTTTAGCAAATCCTCTTAATCCAGAGTTCCCTTATTTGAGAGATGAGATGAGTTATAATTTGCTTAGCATTTGTGCAAAAAATAGTAAATTCTTTGATGACTTTAAGCTTTTTGATCTTGGGAAAGTTCGGAAAAGAGGCGATGCGCTTTATGCTCATCATTTGGATCCGAGATATGCACAAGAACATTTCTGTGAGGAACTTCATCTTGGAGCTTGTCGATATGAAAAGGCTTTGAATTCTTGGTCAGACGATCCGGTTTTAAAAGTAAAAACAGTTATTCAGAAGCTTATCGCTAAACTGTGAATTAAGGGAAAATTAAGTTTGGAGAAGTCAGATTTTTCTCATTTTCATCCTAAGAAGCAGGCAGAATTGATTCTTAGAAATGGAGCAACTCCTCTTGAAATTGGAATGATTGCGACACTTCATCCGCTTGTAATGAAGACAATGAAGTTTCCTGAGACGGCTCAGCTTTGTGTCTTGGAACTCAATCTTGAGCTTCTCAAAACCTTTGTTCATCAGACCTCTAATGAAAAAGATTATGAAACTTTGCAAGATCAGATTGTTTGGAGAGATCTTTCATTCGTTGTTTCTGCTAAGGAAACTTTTGAACAGGTTATTACTACACTTCAGAAGATGAAAGAAATCGATGAGATCAGGGTTTTTGATCTTTATCAAGGAGAAAATCTTGGAGAAGGGAAAAAATCCGTTTCTGTTCAGATTAAAATTAAGGGAGATGGGACGATGACAACTGATGCGATCAATACTGTGATGCAATCAGCAATTAAGAAAGTAGAAGCAACAGGAGCAAGTTTAAGAGCCTAAAAGATATAGCAAGCTGATCTTTATTCTAAGGTCAGTTTTTTCTTCTTGATTTTTCTCTGAGAATCTTCATCATTATGAGTGATTTTATCTTTTATTATCTTTTCATGGGAAAACTTACTCGTTTCTTTGGAAATTGGATTGTTGCACTCAAAACTTTTCCAATTGCTCATTTGATCCTTGTTTTCTTGACAGGATACGGATTCTATCTCGTAAATACCTCTTGGACAGGAGATGATACTCGGAAACTATTTTTTGCTGGATTTCTAGGGATTTTGCTGAGTTTGGTGGGGCCTTTGCTTACGCTCCATGCAGAGGGAAATGAAAAGAAAATCAATCTTTTCAGCCGAGGAATTCAGATTTTTTCACTGTTGTTTATTGGAGGCTATGACTGGATGCTTAGTAGGATGAGTACTACTCCAGGCTATGCTGAAAATTTGCTCTATCTCGGAATATTTCCTCTTTTTGTGCTGGGGATTTTGACGCTTATTGCTTGGATTTTCAAGAGTAAAGAAAATAAAATCTGGTTTTCATGGACAAGTTGGCTTCATGCGATCGGATTTGGTCTTTTGGCAGGCTTAATTGTTTGGGGGGGATTATCTGCTGCGATTGGCTCTATCAATGCGTTATTTGATGTGCATTTTAGACGAGAGTGGTATCAGTATTTTGGAGTTTTTAGTTTAATCTTTCTTGCAGGAAGCTTTATGCTTAATCACTATACTTTCGTGGTGGCGGAGCTTCCAAAGGGAAGTAAAACAGATCTTGAACTTCTTTCTACGCGTCTGATGAGGATTTTTGGAAGCTATATTTTTCTTCCGCTTGCGCTGGTGTATCTTCTGATTTTTGTTGCTTATGGACTCAAAATTCTGATTACTGGAATGCGACCAAAGGGAATCATCGTTTGGCTAGGAACGGGCTATTTTGCTTGGGGAATGCTGACTTATTACTTTACTTTCCCAGAGCAGACAAAGTTTTTTCACTGGATTCGTAGCGTGCTTTTTATGAGTTTTATCTTGGTGGCGCTGATGATGATTGGTGCCTTGGGAATCAGGATCAACCAATATGGAATCACGATCAATAGATATTTTGTAGCCTTATTTATTCTCTTTGTGGTTGGATTTTCTGCTTTGGCACTCTTCTTTTCCAAATACAGAATCAGGCTTTTTATCTCTTTACTCTTTGGACTGACTTTGCTTTCACTCTATGGTCCTCTCAGTGCAAGAAATATCGCTTTCTTTGTTCAGAAAAGTCGTATTGAAACCATGCTCGCTAGAGAACAGCTTGCTCTTCCACTTCAAAAACATGCGCTGAAAGATCTTACGGGAGCGATGGCAGATCAGCTTGCAGAAACAATTTCAGATTTCGTAAGAACTTTCCCGTATGAGCAGTGGAATAAAGTGCTTTTTGATGGCAAATATTCAGAAAAAGATAATTTTAGTTCTTATGGCTATGAGGTCCGCAGCTATCTCGGAGCACAAGAGTATTATGGAACCTGGGATAATGAAGAGGAATCCAAAGAAATCCGATTCAGAATTTGAATCCCTTATGATTTCTTTGAAAAAGAAGGAATCGCCATAGACGGCTATGCTAAGTTTTATGAAATGAGTTGGCTTGATCCTCGTATAGTAAATAATAAGTTGAGCTATACCATTTCAGGAGAAAAAAAATCTTTGGATCTTACGCCTTATCTGGAAGATATCTATCTTCAGTCTGCAAAGGGAAAAGAGAGGTATAGCAAGGATTGAAAGCCTTTTATTATTGATCAAGGAGATTATCGTTTGATTATTTCTCATCTTGAAGGAGAGAAATGAGAAGATGGAAAAATTGTGCTTGAGGAGTATCTTCAGGGGTATTTGCTTGTGAAGTAGAGAGGTGAATCATTATAAGAACACGGCTATAAGGCTGTGTTTTTTTATTATAATGATAAATAAGTAAGGAAAACTTTATTCTTGTTTTTCGTGTGTTCTTTTGTATACTATGAGCTGTTTAATTCGTTTGTAATGCTCTGGCAATTATGCAGTATGATGCTCTCGTTCTCAATCTTTTACAAGAAAAAAATCTGACTTCTGAATCCTTGAAAGATGCTCAGAGAGCTTTTGCCAAATCTCGTAATTTAAGCACCCTCCCGAGTAAATCACAGATTCTCCAAGCATATTTTCAGCTTTTGGAAGAAGGAAAAATAGAAAAAAATCCAGATTTTGAGCTTTTGCTGCGTAAAAGGGCGATTCGTTCGCTTTCAGGGATTGTTCCGATTCAAGTTTTGACGAAGCCTTTCCCTTGTCCTTCAAGATGTATTTTCTGTCCGAATGATCCTGAGATGCCCAAGAGCTATATCAAGTCTGAGCCCGGAGCGATGAGGGCTTTTCTCAATCAGTTTGATCCGCTCAAGCAGGTTTACAATAGGCTTTACTCTTTGCAGCAGACGGGGCATAAGACCGATAAGATTGAAATGATTGTGCTTGGAGGGACTTGGGATTTTTATCCGAGAGACTACAAAATTGACTTTATCAAGCAACTCTATGATGCTTGCAATACCTTTTGTGCATTAGCAATCAAAAATCTGACAGGAACTGCAAATTGGAAATACGCTTTTGAGATTACAAACCAAGATCAGATTCAGCTTTCTTCTTCTTTGGAAGAGGCAATACAGATCAACGAAACCGCACAGCACAGAATTATCGGACTGACCATAGAAACTAGACCAGAATTTGTGACTGATCAGAACTGTAGAGATCGGAGAGCGATGGGCGTAACGAGAATTGAAATGGGCGTGCAATCTACTGATGATGCAGTTTTGGACTTGAATAAAAGGGGGCATCATCTCGCAGAGGTAGAAAAGGCACTTCACAAGCTCAGGCAATATGCGTTCAAGTTTTCTATTCACATTATGCCGGGGCTTTACGGTTCTACGCTAGAAAAGGATATTCAGACTTTTCGTGATGTGTATGCCAATCCCTACCTCAAGCCTGATGAAATTAAGTTTTATCCGACTTCAGTTATCCCGCAAACGGAACTGTATGAGCTGTATCAGCAGGGGAAGTATCAGCCGATCACGACAGAGGAGATTAGTGAGATTATTGAGACGACTTTTCGTGAGATTATCCCGCCCTATACGAGGATCAAGAGGCTGATTCGTGATATTCCTGCTACGGAAATTAGCGCAGGGTCTAATGTTACGAATCTTTCCCAGCTTATGCATGAAAAGCTTTTGAAAAAGTATCAAAAAGCTGATGCAGACTTCCGTTCTGCTTTTTATCACAGGCTCTATGAGAATTTGCAAGTTTTTGGTGATGAAGAGGAGTTTCTTTCAGTCATTGCGAACGGAACGAAGTGAAGTGTGGCAATCCAAAAAAATGCTCTAACTGGATTGCTTCACTCCACTCGCAAAGACGCACAGCCAGCTTCTTTCGAAACCTATCTTCTCGGGAAAGCACCTGAGCTTTCCAGTTTTCGCCATTTCGTGAGCCTTGATACCAGAAGCAGAGAGGTAAGAAACAAAAAAGAAAAAACTGAAGTTCTAAATTTGGTTGTGAGGGCTTATGAAAGTTCAGTTGGACAAGAATATTTCATCAGTTATGAAGATGAACTCGGCTATCTCTATGGATTTACGAGACTTCTTTTACCAAAACTTGAGGAAAGAATTGATGTTGCAGGACTTGGCTTGGAAACGGCTTTGATTAGAGAGCTTCATGTCTATGGTTCTTTGCAGAGTTTGAAAAATCAAGAAGAAAGTGGGCAAAAAGTTCAACATAGCGGACTGGGGAAACAACTCCTTGAAACCGCAGAAAAAATCGCTCAAAAATCAGACTTTTCAAAGTTGTCTGTGATTTCTGGAGTTGGAGTGAGGGAATACTATCGCAAGAAGGGGTATGAACTAGAGGGAACTTATATGGTAAAAGTACTAAAATAATTTATTCTTTAAAAAAAGAAAAAAGTCAGAGTTTTTTTGACTTTTTTTATTTTTATGGCTATAATTGAGATAGAGAATTTTATATTTTGTGCTATTATCATGGCAGGAGTTGATACTCAAAAAATTGATTTTTTAAAGGCTCAAAAGGTCAATTTAGAAAAAAATTTAAAAGATACTAGGGATAAATTATTTTCTACACAGGATACATTAAATGCTGCGCAAAGTAAGCTAGATTCTGATAAGAAAGAGAATCAAGAGAAAATAAAGGAACTTGTTGATAGCTTGCTTGGGGAAATGGAGGATTTAAAATCTACAATTGCGGATTATGAAGCTCAAATAGCAAAAACAAATCAAGAGATTGATGATCTAAAAGACTCAATAAAAAAACTCAATGAACAAGCACAATCTGTGGAAGGAGTAAGTATTCCCTCAACTAGGATTTCTTCAGCTATTGATGAAAGAAGCTCAGATCAAATTCAAGTTGAATCCCAAAAAGAAACTGAACAAAAGCAAGAAATAACTCAGGAAGTAAAAACGATTCCAATTCCAACTCAGCCAGAAACAACATCAACTCAATCAGAAGTAACTCCAACTCAGTCAGAAGCAACTTCAACTCAAACTGAGAATCTTTCTGAGGATCAGAAGGCAAGGCAACTCCGAGATTTACTTAATTCTCTTTCAGCTGATTTGGAAACTCAGAATCCACAGAATGGAAGAGTTCTTCTTTCTTTGTCTCAACTTCAAGCAATAGAAAAAATTAATCAACTCCGTTTATCTTCATTACGTCAGGAAGAGATCTCAGATTTTTCTCTTGTAGAAGGCGATCTTTCTAGATCAGATAAGAGGTATTTGTGGAAGCAGCAGAGAAAAGCTCTCAATAAAGATACTAAAGAAGCTAAAAAGGATAAAAAGCAGCTTAAAAAGCTCGCTGAAGCTCGGGCAAGAAATCTTAATGAGAAAAATCAAGTTAATTATGAAGCAGGTAGGGTTGCTTTTATGGAAATGTTGAATTCTTCTTTTTTTGAAAGAGGGGGATATACGGATGAACATCTGGCTTTTGCTCCAAAAAATACGAATTTAATCATAGAGCTTTGTAAAAATGCTGATAAGTTAAGAAATCCTTGAGTATTTAATATTATTACTCCTAATCATCAAGAGATTCTTGTACAGACAGAGCAATTTTCTTCTTGATTTCAAGGTTGAGTAGAGCGTCTTGCTACTTGTTCTAATAAAAAAACTCCATGGATTGTAGACTGGATTACTAATAATACTAAGATGAATAAAAATCAGGCTAGTTCTGCTGTAGGAATTCTTTGAGTTGCAGCAAGTGTTGCTGCGATTGTTGGGATCGGAGGATGGCTTTTTACCAAGAAAGATAAGGAAGGAAATAGGAGTTTTGATTTTTCTCTTGGAAGAATTTGAACTTTAGCTGCCGGACTTTTTGGGATTACTGTAGGTTCTCAAGCTCTTACCGGAAAGTGACCAATGGATTTGCTCAATACCTGGCTTACTACTGGGAAGACCCCACGAAATGAGGAAACGTATAAGAGTCTTGAGCCGGAAGAACAGCTTGGAGTGAAGCAATCAGGTTTGCAGTTTGCACTTCTTTGAGTTCCTTATTCTGAACTTGCGCAGTATAGCTCTCCAAAAATCTGAACCGTAGAAACGATAGATCTTCAGGCTTTAAGAACTTTTCATCAGAATAGACTTCTTCTTGCTCAACAGGCAAATGATACTCAGCAGGTTACTACCATTAATGGTCAAATTTCTACGATTGATGAACTTCTTAGATCTCAGACAGGAAGAGATATGATCAATGCTGGGCTTCTTAATCTCAATTTGAATGCTGCAGATCTTCATAATCCAAATAATGCAAATCTGACTTTAGATGCTCGTTTGGAGATGGCAGCAAAAAATAGACAAGAATGGGAAAGATTTAAGGCACAGAATAAACTTAGGATTGTTTCTGGAAAGGAAGTTGAATTTGAAAAAAGAATGAATGCAAAAGAGCTTTCTGAATCTGATTTTAGAGCTATGCAAACGGAAGGAATTTTGCTCGTAGAAACCAAAGAGTCTAAAGCACTTGATGCTTTCAATCTTAGTTTAGTAGAAAAGCAAGAAATTTTGAATGCGTACGATGAGTTTAGATGAAGCGCAGAAAATGCAGGACTTAAACTCGAGGCTCAATCAGATGGAAAAATAAAACTTGCTTCTCATGGTAAAGAACTGCTTTTTGATCCTAAGATGAAGACGATCCCTTGATTTAAGGATGCTTCTGGTAGAGAGATTCCTTTTGGATCGCTAAAAGAGGCAATGCAGACCATCCTTTTTGTTAATAAACTGAAAGCTGATTCGTGGTCGGAGGTTCCAGACTATACGAAAAAGAATCAAGAGTCCCGACCATTCGCTCTAGCAGAGGGTGCTAATCAGCTCTGGAAATGAGCAGAGAGCTTAGTCTTTAATAAACATGATTGACAAAAGGTTGTGATGAGTAATTTGCTTCCTATTGTAAGTACGATGGATCAAAAATTTCCAACGATCGAGGCAGGAGATAATAGAAAATTCTTTGTTCATTATCTTAATACCCTTTGGAAAAAGGATCATCCAAATCAATAAATCAGACTTTTAACTTTTTACTAGGGAAAGATGACAAATCGTAAGGAAATCTGAAGACAGTTTACAGAAGCTATGAAAGAGAGAGGAAGAACGTTTGTTGTTGCTGCGACCTCCGCTTTTTTGCTCAATTCTATGACGAGCTGTACTTCAGCTGCTGATAAATATCAATCTTGAGAAATTCAGCTAGAAATTAAACAAGAAAAAGCTAAACTCAAGACAGAGATTGAAGCCTACAATCAGTATTTTGATATCTATGAAAACTTTAAAAAGGATATGATCGCTCTCCAAGCAAAAGGGGATATTTGAGGGTATCAAAATGTTTACAATAAGTCTGAAGAACTCAAGGCGACCATTGAAAAAGTAGAAAAGGAAATTGACGAAAGGGCTGATGAGCTCTTAGAGTTGCAAAAAGAACTCAATAAAGGTAAAGAGGAGTTTGGTGTAGATCAGATACAAAATCAGAATATTCCGACTTCTTGAAATCTCAAAAGGAGAAGCTTTGTAGAATATAAGCGTTTTATTAAATAAACATTATTATCTCATGAAATTAAAAGAAACATTTGCTCGTTTTTTAGGAAGAGAGGAGAAAAATATTCAGCTCTTGTCTTTTTCTACAGAACAGTTAAAAAAACTTCATTCTGGGAAGAGTGTGATATTTGAAGTCAATGGGAAAGAATTTGAACTTTGTAAAGTTTTCACGTCTGAAAAAGATGAGAAGAATAATCCTATTTCTGAAACATTTTTACTTTCAGATGAAATGGGAAGGACCATAGGAAAGCTTACCTTTGATTGTTTAAATTATTGTTGGTACCAAAATTATGATTTTCATCAGAAGCGAGGGAGCGTTTATAGAAAGGTTTTCAATCAACTCAATGCTCAAAAAGAAGAAGGAGAACAAGCTTTTCATTCTGCGAATCTTATGAAAACTACAAATCAGGATATTTTGGAAACTTTGAACCATAGCGATTAATTCTCCTTTCTTATTCGCATTCAATCTCAGAAACTATAAAATTTGTAATCTTTATCAATGGCCTCTTGATAGCATTTCAGGAGGTTTTTTCTTCCCATAAATGCAGAAATTAGCATCATTAATGAAGACTTTGGTAGATGAAAATTGGTGATCAGCTCGTCGGTTAGATGAAAAGGGATTTCTGGCCTGATGAATAGTCTTGTTTGGATTGTTAAGATTTTTGCATCGGATATTTCTTGTTCAGGTATGAATTCTGCTACCAATGTTTCATCAATTGGATCCGTTAAATCATCTCGCCGAGCTTTTGTTGTAGAATCAATCGGGGAAGTCAGATTTTTCTTTTTTAAGAATTTCCAAATATAGGGTAAAGATTCCAGATACCTAATCATTGTGGTTCCTACTGGGAGAAAGATTTTCCCTGCTTTTTTTGCATCAGCAATTGTTTTCCAAATTTGCATATCCAAGAGCATCGGTTCAAAATGTAACTTTTGATCTGCAATGTGTTCTTCATAGATCGGTTTAAATGTTCCTAGTCCTACATGCAAACAAAGATATTGAAATCAGACTTTTTTTTCTTCTAATTTTCTTACAAGTTCTGGAGTGAAGTGAAGAGAAGCTGTCGGAGCAGCAGCAGAACCGATCTCCTCAGCAAAGAAAGTTTGGTATCGTTTTTCCTTTTCTTTTTCATAGCTAATATAGGGCGGGAGTGGCATCTCTCCGATCTTTTCCAGAAATGAAAAAATCTGATCTCCTTCTATTGTAAAGAGAATCCCATTTTCTGTAAAATGTAAAGAATGGAGTGTTGTGGTCGAATTAAAAAGAATTTTTGTTCCTGGTTTGAAATTTTTGCTATCAGAAACTAAACATTCAAACTCAGTTGGGCTTTGGATGGCATAAACAAAGATTTCTCCTTCTAAAAGCTGAATTTCTTTCCCGCTTTTTCTGATAATTTTCACATTATGTAGAGGAATTCTTGCTTTAAAGACCTTCGTTCTATTGAGAAAAAGAAGATAGTTGTCATTTAAACTTTCTATTAAATCAGAAAAAATCTGATCTTTAGTTTTACAATCGCCCTTTTGATCGATCGAGCAGACCATCATTTTTGCAGAGTGGGCAGGAATGCTTGGAACCTGAGCAATATGTGATTCTAGAAGTTCATAGTTATAACTTGAAAGGAGCTCGTCTTCGTGCATTAGTCAGTCTTTTTTCTGTTGATAAAAATCTCCCTTATAATAAAAAGGAATATTGCTAATATTGCACCCAAGGTATCCATCAGCATATCCTTCTGAGCATCTCGGATGTCTCCTTGTGATCCAAGGACTGCAAGTCCAGCTTTTGGATCTGCAATAATTGCAAATCGCCATTCAAAAATTTCATAAGCTCCAGCGATAGTAAGAATACTACAGATACCGAAAGTATATAAAAGCCACTTTTGCTGTATTGCTTTCGATCTCCAGAGGTATTCCATGATAGGGAACGCATAAGCTCCAATCATGAAGTGGGCTATCCTGTCGTACATATTTCTTTCCCAACCAAAAAGCTGATTTATGCTTTCAAAGGGAACGAGTTCAAATGTATAGTGTCCTCCTATAGTATGCAAGATGATCCAGAAACTCATCAAGAAATAGGAGCTATGCGAAAATTTTCGTTTATTAAAGGTGCAAACAAGAAAGACTACCGCTAATACGACAGGTAAATTCTCTGTAAATCGTACAGCTCTATTATAAGGCTGTATTGCACATATTATGAATAATGCACAGTAGATAACTAATAAAAAGTGTGGAAAATATTTTTTATAAAAAGACATAAGGAAGAAATTAAAAATTATAAAATCTGAATTCCTATAAATTTTCCTCAATATGATCTATAATAATGAGGCTAATTATGGCAGTGATGATAACTAATTGATAAAAGTTTTCAAGAATATTCGTTATTGGGCGATGTGAAAGATGAGGAGTTTATCGATTAATACCAAGAAACGCTTGCATTTTTTCTTCTAAACTCTACATTTAAAGCTAGTTTTAGTTTTTTTGAAATAGTATGCCGATTGATATTACCACTCTTGCTGAAAAATGGCAAAAGAAGCGAACTGAAGCCAAAATCTATCAAACCCTAGAAAGCAAAGATAAACCAAAGTTCTATATCCTTGATATGTTTCCTTATCCCAGTGGAGCTGGGCTGCATGTCGGGCATCCCAAAGGCTATGTCGCATCAGACACCATTGCAAGGAAAAAGATGCTTGAAGGCTACAATGTCTTGCATCCGATGGGATTTGATACTTTTGGAGTGGGGACAGAGCAATATGCGATTGAGCACAAGATGAAACCTCAGATCGTAGCTCAGAAAAACATTGAAACTTATATCAAACAGCTGGAAAATATTGGATTTTCTTATGACCGAGAAAGGAGCTTTAGCACTGCGGATCCGAAATATTTCAAATGGACGCAGGCGATTTTTCTCAAATTTTACAATCACTACTATGATGAGAAAGAGGAAAAGGCAAAGCCGATCTCAGAACTGGAAGAAAAATTAAAAAAAGAAGGAAAATCTGAATCAGAAATCAGGTTTATTTTGGATAACGAAAGGCTTGCTTACTTGGATTTTAAGCCAATCAACCGATGCCCACACTGTAAAACAGGGCTTTCTAACGAGGATCTGGATGATGGAAAATGTGAAAGATGTGGAAGCGAAGTAGAGCAAAAACCAATGAGACAACGAGTTTTGAGGATCACGAAATATGCTCAGAGATTGCTTGATGGGCTTGAAAATTTGGAGCGAGATGAATCTATGAAAGAGCTTGAGAGAAACCGAATCGGAAAATCTGAAGGTTCACAATTCAAAATGCAGGTTGTTGCGGACGAAGCGAAGCAATCCAGTGAAAAACTTATTTTTGAAGTCTATACTACGAGACTTGATACCGTTTTTGGAATGAGTTTTGTCGTAATGGCTCCAGAGCATCCTTTGGTGGAAAAAATCACGACTCCAGAACAGCTAGAAACTGTAAAAGCCTATCAGGAACAGGCAAAACACAAAACACAGCTAGAAAGAACTGAACTACAAAAAGAAAAAACCTGAGTTTTCACCGGCGCTTATGCTATCAATCCTTTCAACAATCAGGAAGTGCCGATTTATATCGGAGATTATGTGCTTGCCAATTACGGAACCGGTGTGGTAATGGCGGTGCCTGCACATGATGAAAGGGATTTTGACTTTGCAAAGAAGTATGGATTGCCAATCAACTATGTGATTGGAGAGAGCTTTGGAACGAGAAATCCAAATGCTCAAGCTAAACTTTCAGGTTATGCATTCATTTATGATGAAAAAGAGAAGAAACTTTTAGTGGGATATGAAGAAAATGGAAAATATAAAAAGTATTGGATGCCATGAGGGACTATTGAAGAGGGAGAGACGATTTTAGAAGGAACTCTTAGAGAAATAAGAGAAGAGACATGATATGATGATGTTTCTTGTATTGGACAGTTTGATTGTAATCAGTCCTTTTACTATGCTGATCTAAAAAATACTTGGAGAGAGAATAATGCAAATTCTTTCCTTTGTAAACTTAATTCAGAACATCGTGTCCCAAAGCAGTTAACAGAATATGAAACTGATTGTCCACTTATTTGGGTTTCGTTAGAAGAGTTTGAAAAAGATTTATTGTCAATGAGGGCTGATGAAACAATTCAAGGACAAAAAGAAGGATATCTTTATTCTTTGGAAAGATTGAAGGCTTATTTGGCTGGAAATGGAGCGTATACGGAGAAGGG
>CAUTUR010000013.1:0-20707 GCA_963541585.1 uncultured bacterium
CAAATCTATTTTTAACGAAAATATTATTTCTCTTATTTTTTTACTTTTTCTATACTTCCATATAAATTAAATCATTATCAAAAACTAAGATCTGGGTTTCATAGTGAGAAATTTTAAGATGATTTGGAAATTTTTAGATTAAATCCTCAAGTATAGAAGGAGAAACGAGACGATCCCAATCCTCACTTTTTCTCAATACTTTTAAGTCTCCTACTAAGCACAACTCCCCTTTTGGAAATACTAATTGTTCTAAAATAGCTAAGCCCATTATTCTTACTCAAAAAATAAAATCTTTCCACTAAGTAGCGAAACTTTTTCTCCATAAAAAGTATAAAAATCTGGCTTTGCCTTCAGTTTTTCTTGGATTCTTTGCCGAGAGATCGCCAGATCTGCCTCTGAAGGTTTAAAATCCTGACAATAGACTTTAGGAAAAGCTTGTAAACTAAATTTTTCAGTCTTAGAGAGCTTAAATCCCCTTTTCTGAGCCTCTTTTACCAAAGATTGATGCCTTTTTTGGAGAAAAAGCAGTTTATCATAGAAGAAACGGACATGCCCTGTCCCCATCGTATATTTTTTTCACACGAGAATCGGCTTCTGCTCATCAAGTTTTTTCTTTACAAGTCCAAAAATCCTCGGTAATTCCCTCCATTCGGCAACGAGGTGCTGATCTGCGAGTTCAGAAGGCGGTAAAAGGTTGATTCTTGTCATAGGCTTTTGTGAGTAAAAGAAAACTACTCCTTGGCTTTTCTGTGGTATCAGAGTAGTTTTCGGCTTGTTTTAGTCTTGTAGATTTTCAGAAGTTTCTGTGCTTTCAGGAGTTTCTATAGTTTCTGAAATTTGAGCAGGTTCTTCTTTTTCTTGATTAGCAGGCAGATCAAAGAGTCCTCATTCAGCTTTTTCAGCCTTTTTCTTTTCCTCTTTATACTTCATATTTTCAGACTTCTCTTCCCAAGGGCGATAAACCACATCAATTTTCTGATCTACCATCTTGTAAAGCGGAGTTTCTGGCTCATCAAGCGAAATATCATTGGAATGCAAAGTCTTGAGGCTACCATCAGCAAAACGAATTCTGACTGCACCTTCAATGATTGAGATTCCGCCTTCAAGTTTCTCATTTCCAGTCATTACAACCTGTCCTTTTCTCGCTCTCTTTCGGATTTTGAGGTCTTCTAGTGAGAGAAGTTTTCCGTTTTTGTCAGAGTAAATCAAGATAAACGGCTCATCATTATGCAAAAACATATTGGCAACCTGATCTCCCTCCTGAAGCTCAATCGCTTTCACTCCTCCAGCAGTCTTTCCCATCGGTCTGATATCATCGGACTTGAAAAGGAGCATTCGTCCCTGCTGAGTAAGTACTCCGACATTATCTCAATCATTAACTGGCAAAACTCTACAGATTTTTTCCCCTGCTTGAAGTCCCATAATCGTGGTAGGGAATTTTTTGAAGCTCAAAACGAGTTCTTTTTTGGTCTTTTTGATACTATTTTGATTGGTAAGGAATACGAGGTAGTCATATTGGAAATGCAAGGTCTTGGCAAAAACGATCTTTCCTTTGAGTCAGAATTGTTCTTTGAGATTGATCGCAGGTTTCGCCATATTTCCTGCTCCAAAATCCTTGAGCCTCTGCACAACAAGCTCTCCAATATCCGTAATCACGATGAGTTTGTCCTGGTTGTGAGTATAGATGAGATCAAGGGTTTCCTCAGGGATATTCTGAATTCTCGTCTGATACAGCACTCTGAGTGAAAAATCATTTCCAATCCAGCAAATCACATCTTCCTTGATCCTATCTGCTGCTTTTTGAAATTCTTTGAGGCTTCCGCTGATATTATAGACACTGAGATCGTTAGAAAGTTCAGTTCTTCTCTCGTCTCCATATTTTTCCTTCATATAGAGGAATTCTTTAGTTACGACCTCATCAAGTTTTTCTGGATCAGAAATAATGCGTTCCAATTCCTCAATAAGTCTGATTTTTTCTTCAATTTCATCACTAATCTTCTGAATCTCAAGTCCAACGAGGGATTGCAATCTCATCAAAAGAATGTATTCCGCCTGCTTCTCAGAGAATCAGAATTTTTCCATTAAGTTAGTTCTCGCATCAGCTTTGGATTCTGACTTCTTGATCGTATCAATCACTTCATCAATAATATCAATCGCTTTTCTCAGTCCTTCCAAAATATGCAGTCTGTCTTTAGCCTTATTAAGCTGGAAAACCGATCTACGATACACGACTCCTCTACGGAAAGTCACAAACTCCATCAAGAGATCCTTGATATTGAGCAGTCTCGGTTGAGTTCCTTGGTCAATCAGGGACACATTATTGAGATTAAAATTAGTCTGAAGCTCGGTGAATTTGAAAAGCTGCATCAAAATCGCATCTGGATCTACCCCTTTTTTGAGATAAATCGCAATTCTGATCTTATTTTTGTTGGATTCATCACGGATATCGTTGATCCCCTCTATCTTTTTGTCTACCACGAATTCTCCGATCTTGGAAACGAGATTGGCTTTATTTACGAGATAAGGAATCTCATCTACGACAATCACATGAGCTCCATCATAGACTTCATCGTGAGTCTTCCCACGAACAACGATTCAGCCTTTCCCTTTTTTATAGACTTCAGTGATATTATTGCTATCAAAAATCATTCCTCCCGTTGGAAAGTCTGGTCCTTTGATGATCTCCATAATCTCCTCCACAGAAACCGAAATCGGTCTTTTGATCTCAGCACCGTTTTCATCAGTCACGATCTCCTCTTTTCCTTCCTTTTGAAGGAGAAGCAAAGACGCATCGAGCACTTCATTCAGGTTATGCGGAGCCATATTCGTCGCCATACCTACAGCGATTCCCATCGTTCCATTACAGAGATGATTTGGGAATTTGGTCGCAAGCATCACAGGCTCTTTGAGCGATCCATCAAAGTTATCTCTCCAGTCTACCGTATCCTGCTCTAAATCTGCAAGCATTTCCTCTGCAATCTTGGTCAATCTCGCCTCAGTATACCTCATCGCAGCTGCTCCATCACCATCAATAGAACCGAAGTTTCCCTGCCCATCAACGAGCGGATATCTGAGCGACCATGGCTGCGCCATACGAACCATCGCTTCATAAATAGAAGAATCACCATGAGGATGGTATTTTCACATCACATCTCCGACAATTCTCGCTGATTTTTTGTGCTTCTGGTTGTAGAAGTTATTCATTTGGTACATCCCAAAGAGGATTCTCCTAAGCACCGGCTTGAATCCATCTCTCGTATCTGGCAAAGCACGAGAAACAATCACTGACATAGCATAATCAATATAGGATTGGGTGATTTCTTTTTCTATCGGATGGGTAATCAGCTTTTCATTACTTGGCTGAAGAAGTTCTTTTTCGTCCATGAAAAAAGTTTGAAAAAATAAAAAAATCTGACTCATTTTCACTATCATATTAGAAATCCTAGTTCTGAATGCAAGCAAAAAGAAAATCCAAAACTTGACATTTAGAATTTGATGATATCATTATAAACAAGGATATAAATAAAATATTTGCAAAATCAAAAACATCTTGAAAAATCTTAAGCAGATTTCAAAAGACATAAAGAAAACACTTGAGAATTCTGACTTTTTTGATATATTCAAAACATCCTTTTAATTTAGGAAATAAAAAATATGAAACGATTGGCGAAACTCTTTCTCTGGATAGCAAAATCTCGTTATACTCTAGAAATTAAAAATCTTCCAAAACTTGATCCACAATCAAATTATCTGATCCTCCCGAATCATATCGCCTATATTGATCCAGTTTTTATCTGGTGTCTCTTTGCTCCTCAAAAAAAACTTAGAGCTGTTGCAACTTCCAGATTTTCTGAAAACATTTTTTTAAGACGAATTTTTAAAGCATTAGAAACAATCACTGTAGAGGAAATCTCAAAAGAAAAAAAAAGCCTGAATCAAAGCAGTAAAAAAATAGAACAAGCTTTTGACGACTTAATTCTTGCACTTCATCATTGAGATTCAGTCCTTCTCTACCCTTCTGGTCAACTTGTTGGACAAGGTCTAGAATATTTAGGAGGGAAAAAATCAGCCTACCTTGCGACAAAATCCCTCAATGAACAAACAAAGATCATTCTCGTTAGAACGAGAGGACTTCGAGGAAGTATATGGTCTAACGCATGGACAGGAGGTGCACCAAGCCTTACTTGATGACTTCTAAAAGGACTACGACGAATGATAGCAAACCTCTTTTTCTTCCTCCCAAAAAGAAAAGTCCAAATTGAGTTTGTAGATAAAACAGAAGAAATCAAACTTGCTAGCACCAAATCACTAGAATCTTTCAATCAGACTTTAGAAGATTTTTATAATGAAAAAGGCGAAGAAAGTATCAGCTATATTCCTCATTACTTCTACTATAACGATGTAAAAAACAAAAAATCACCACTTCATATCAGACACTCAATACAAGACCTCAAACAAACACAACAATACGATACTACCAAATTTTCAGAAGATACTGTTAAAGAAATCATTCAAGAACTCAGAAGAATTAAAGACCTATCCCTAGAAGAAAACATTCCACTAGAATCAAATCTGATTCTTGACCTCTATTTAGATTCTCTCGATATGGCTGAAATCAAAAACCTGATCTTAAATCGTTTTCCAGATGCATCAAATACTCCGATTCTTGAACTAAAAACAGTTGCCGACCTCGTAGCTATGGCCTCAGGACTGACTAAAAGCGAAGATTCAGATTTTCTCCCTTGTGAACGAAATATCCCAGAAATCCAGGAAGAAAAACGAGATTTAGATGAAGATAGCACCATCTTAGACCATTTCAAAAAACAATGGAAAGCAAATAAACATGCAACTCAAAGTTACGATAGCATCTTCGGAGTACAAACAAGACATGATATCGCACTGAAAGCACTGCTCATTAGTGATTACCTGAAAGAAATTCCTGGAAAACAGATCGGGATTATGCTTCCAGCAATTGGAAGTGTAGGGACTTTGATTCTTGCGAGCTACCTTGCTGAAAAAATTCCCGTTATGATGAATCGAACCCATCCAGAAACAGCTTTTGATCACTGTGTAAAATTTTCAAAAACAAAAAAAATTCTGACTTCAAAAGCCTTTTTCAATAAACTCAATATACCACGACTCAATAACTATGATTTTATTTTCTTGGAAGATTTACTAAAATATATTCCTCTGCACAGCAAACTAAAAGCAGTAATAAAAAGTCGAAGCTTCCCTCTCCCCAAAACTCTTGATAGCACAGCAGTAGTACTTTATACCTCAGGAAGCGAAGCATTACCAAAAGCAGTTCCTCTCACTCATAAAAATCTGATCTGTAATCTTAAAGGAGCACTACAAATTATGAATATCAAGCATGATGAAAGATTTTTCTGCTACCTGCCACCTTTCCATAGTTTTGGGTTTACAGTAAATACTATTCTACCGCTTGTTGTAGGATTAAGAAACATTAGCACCCCAGATCCTAACGACTCTCTTACTGCAACAAAACTCATTAAACACACAAAACCAACTCTGCTTGCTACAACTCCAACCTTTCTTAGAAACCTCCTCAATATTGCAAAACCAGAGCAGCTTTCTTCTCTTCGTTATGTCATTACCTGAGGAGAAAAATGTAGCGAACAGATTTTTGAAAAGTTCAAAAAAATGATCCCTGATGGACTTATTTTGGAAGGATACGGAATCACAGAATGTAGCCCGATTATTTCAATCAACCCTATAGAACACCAGAAAGCTCAATCCGTAGGGATAGCAATTGGAAACAGTGAAATCAAAATTTTAGATCTTGAAACAGAAGAAGAATTAAAATCCAATCAAGAAGGGATGATCTATTATTCTGGGCCAAGTGTTTTCAATGGATATTCAGACAAAAGTATTGAAAGTCCATTTATCAAAAAAAAATGAAAAATCTGGTATAGAACTGGTGATTTAGGTTACCTTGATAAAGACAAATATCTCTATATCACGGGAAGAAAAAAAAGATTTCTGAAACTCGGTGGAGAAATGATCTCACTTCCTTTCCTAGAGAATCTCTTGCAAGAAAAACGATGAAATAGTGAAGAGGCAAATCTAGCTCTAGAAGGAAAAGAAACTGAAAACTGAATCGAAATTACCCTCTTTAGTGTGGATCTTGAGGTTAGTTTAAAAGAAGTAAATACCTATCTAAAAGAAAAAGGAGTTTCGAACCTGATTAAGATCAATGCTATCAAAAAAATTGGAGCAATTCCTCTCCTCTGAAGCGGAAAAATTGATTATAAAGTTTTAAAAAGAATGGTATAATAACATTAAAACATTTTGAATTCAAAAAAAGAAATCTGAATTCAGCATTCAGATTTTTTTCATATTACATTATTGTATAGCTAGACTAATGTTTTATCTATATCTACAACACACACTGTAGGAACTAAGATCTCATAATTTCGAGCAATTTAAGAAGAACATCTGTTGATCATTGAGTATTTTGCGGTTGATAGCTCTTTCCTGGAACAGTAATATCCTGAGTTAGAGGCTGGTGAGGATGTTCAACACTATAAAGAAAAGTAATAAAATGTTCTAAATTCATCAACTTTTCCTTTTGATAATAAATTGGAAGAATCCCATCAAATCCAAGGTTTTTCGCCCTTTCAAAATAAGGCATGGCCCAATGTTGACTTCACCTGCCCTGTTTCTGAAAACCATCAACAATTCTCATAACTAATACAACAGCCTGAGCATTAGTAAGAGCTCTTTTAGGGAAGAGTTTTTTCTGATATCCGAGCATAACACCATATCAACAGAGCTTTTGCAAATCTGCTCTATAATGAAAATCAGCTGTATCAAGATCAATAGCATTACATCAACGATCACTATAGTCCTTTTGAGCGACCTTACTGATATACTGAAGCAAAAGTGGCGCTATAGTTTCCCTCGTTAAATGAGCTTTTCAAGCAAGCTCTGCATCCCTCTGCAAAAGTCCTTGCTCATAAGCCCAAGTAAAAGCCGGAGAACGCTCTGCTGCAAAACTAGTTTCAACAAAAAATAAGCAAGCTAGCATAAACATTATAGCAATTGATCTTTTCATGGCCTATCAAACAAGAAATAAACTAGGCTTCTTTTGCCATAATATAACTCTGCTTCATAACTAAATATTTTACCTTTTGCCCTTCTTCATCGATCTCTAGTTCATCAATCGAATACTTTGCAAAATAAACAACATCTCCAATCTTCACATCAACAGGAGCTCTTGACCCATTTTCAAGGATTTTTCCATCTCCAACCGCTACAACTTGACCTTTGCTGGGTTTTTCCTTACTTTCTGGAAGGATAATCCCAGATTTAGTAGTAGTTTCCTCACTAAGAGGCATTACAATAACATGATCTTCTAATGGAATAAGTTTTGTCATTATCTTTTCTTTACAAAAATAAAAAATCTGAATTAAGTTCTGTATTTCTTATTAAAATATCACATAGATTATACAGGTGCTATATCGTTATAAAAAAGTGAAAGATAAATTCAAGAGAAAAAAACAAAAAATACCACTTCTATTTTTTAGAATTTCTAGGCTCAAGAGAGCTTTTCTACATTTTTTATCTGAAATCCTCACATAATCAATCAAATTCAAAAAAGGACAAGGGTAAATCCTAATAAACTATTAAGAAGAAGAAAACTAAAAAAAGCATTGGTAACAAGGAACAAACCGAAAAGGACACCTGCACTTCCCATAATAAGCAAGATCCCCGAGCTTCCAATCTGCATTTCTTTTACTTTAAGCCCATCAAAAATAGCAAAAAGCCCTTTTATAGAAACCAAAATTCCAAAGAGAATAACTAATATCTTTACAATCCATTCAGAAAATCCTGGAAAAATTAGAAGCAGTAATCAAAAAACCACTTCAAATAAAGCTCAAAAGAAAAGAAGTCCTCTATATTGATAATCCTTCTGATTCCAAGCAATAAAAGTTCAAAATCCACCAGACAAAAGTGTTTCTATTCCCCAAATAACGACTACGATTCTAAATACTTCTTCTGGTAAAAAGAAGAGCAACATTCAAAGAACAATAAGGAATAGTCCATTTACCCAGAAAAGAGATTTAACCTTCAACATTTGATTTCAAATGAGATAAAACTAAAAATAGTCTAGTATTTAGATTCAAAAATACAAGGATTTTTTATCTCAAAAATCAGTATCTTATTTTATATTATTTAAAACCTCTTGTAATGCTGGATTAGATTCAGACTTTTGCTCTAAAATTTTTCTTGTTGCCTCATCTAGGACGAAAATCCTCAAAGTCTTCACCGTTTTGTCTTTAGATTTCAAGTAAATAGAATAAAGTCCTGCCTGTTTAGGAACAAACGAAACTGATCTTCATGATCCAATATAAGAAACCTTTGACGGGAAAAATTCAAAATCTGATGTTGAACTAAAAGTCAACTCATCAGCTAAAAATCCATCACGATCATTTTTAGTTTGAAGCGAAATCTTTGCTAAAGACCCTTGCATCAAGATCGGATTTTCCATCTTTATCTCTAAATCACGAGCTTCTAAAAAACCAAATGAAGAGTCCTTTTGATCACTCAAAGCTCCCTTTTCTGCCAAAAAAACCGTTCCTTGGGTTTCTAAAAACAAAACAGGATCTAGCGTGTTCTGTTTAATTTGATTCCAGCATTTAGCCTCGTTTACAACCTCTGCAATCGTTCCCCCACAGCCCTTAGGAAAATAAGGATGCTTTCCTTCATTCGTATCTATCTGAAAATGAACATGAGGTCCTGTAGCATTCCCGGTAGCTCCCATCTTTGCAATCAATTGTCCTTCTTTTACTTGATCTCAGACCTTTACTTCTATTGTCTCTAAATGTGCATAAACCGTATGTAAAACCTGATTTTTCCAATTATGTCTAATAACAACCGTATTTCCTCGTTCTCCTCTACTTTCCGCCAAAACAACCTCTCCATCCCCTGCTGAATAGATAGGAGTCCCCTTAATACTTGCAATATCTACCCCTTGATGAGATCAAAATCAGAAATCCCATCCACCAAAATACGTTCCTCACCACATCACAGTATAAATCTGACGATAACGAGAAAAATTCTGATATTTCAAATAATCTGCCTTTTCTATACGAGGAAGATCAATTTTACAAAGTCATCCTGTTTGTCCACAGAAATTTCCTTCGACTTGTTTCACAGGGTAGGACCAAGCAAAACTTTTAGCACATCATCGAATAAGAAGAGAAATCAAGAGAATAAAAATTCTTTTCATTTTGTCTAAAAAATTAAAATTCTGAAAAAGATAATAATAAGATTTTTAACTATTCAAATCTCAAAGCATCAATCGGCTTAAGCTTTGCTGCCTTTCTCGCAGGCAAGATTCCAAAAACGATTCCTGTACATGTCGTAATGAAAAAAGTTGTAATCATAATATGCTGATCAATTTCTGCAGAAAGTCCAAGTCATTGAGTAGGATCAGAAAGGAATTTATTCACAAAATAAACAATACCATAACTCAGAAGAAAAGCAACAAATCCTCAAATAAGCGTAATCACAACAGATTCAACCAGAAACTGCACAATAATATCTTTATTGAGAGCTCCAATCGCTTTTCTAATTCAAATTTCTCTGGTTCTTTCCGTAACAGAAACGATCATAATATTCATTACTCCAATTCCTCCTACGAGAAGCGAAATCGCCCCCATCGCCAAAAGGAACATTTTCATTCCTTGGAGGGATTTTTTCATTTCTTCCTGCTGCTCTGCAAAACTAGAAATGTTGAATCCAGCATTCGTTAGTGATAATTTATTATATTTTTTGAGCAAAAGATAGGCTAGTTTATTTTGTCGAAGCTTATTATCATCCTGGGGATCAAGAAGAACATCAAAACTATCAATAGCATTCTTATGAAGGATTCTTTCTGCTGCAGTCGTATCTGGAATATAGATTTGATTTCATCGATCAAATTCTGTTTTTTTCAAAACTCCTACAATCGTAAACTCTTTTTTATTAAAAATAAATTTTTTCCCAAGCGGATCTTTCGTTTTAAAAAAAGTATCTCTAAATCCCCCATTAATAACAGCAACAAAAGCCTTTTCTTCATAATGAGCCTTGGAAAAAAAGCTTCCTTCTTCAAGCTTCTTTTCATTGAGTTCAAACCAAATGGGAGGCACTCCAACTGCTGAAACTTCTTCAGATTTTTTCCCGATTTTAACGGTTCCACCTGGCACATTGACCTGATAAGAGATTCTTCCACTTAATTCAGGGAAATAGTGTTCAATATAAGGAACAATCTCCTTGGTAAAAGTGACTTTTTGCACATAACCTCCAGGTTTATCATTATTTTCATCTCGAGAAGAAAAGTCTCCTTCAGAAGAGATAGAAATCTTATTTTTTGCAAATTCTCCCAAAGTCTTCGTAATACTTTTCTCGGTTCCATGTCCAATTGCCATCATTACCACTACCGATGCCATCCCAATAACAATTCCCAAAGTACTCAATCCAGACCTCATCTTATTGGCCATAATGGTCTTTCGTGCATCCACAAAGTAGGATAAAAACCTCATATTTCCGATACATATTTAAATAAAATCAAAAAAGCTGATCCTAAACAAAGAGTCCATCTTTAATACGAATGGTTTGATTTGCATATTCTGCAACATTCGCATCATGGGTAATAAGCAAAATCGTTTTCCCCTTTTCTGTATTCAGTTTTTTGAGCAGCTGCATAATTTCAATTCCTGTCTTGGAATCCAAAGCTCCAGTTGGTTCATCTGCAAGCAAAAGTCCTGAATCAGTCACCAAGGCCCTCGCAATACAAACCCTCTGTTGCTGTCCTCAAGAAAGCTGGTTGGGAAGTGCTTTTTCTCTCCCTTCCAAACCGACAAGTTTGAGTGCCGCATAAGCTCTTTCTTTGGCTTCTCCAGAAGGGATTCCCATATAAGAAAGCGGCAAAACAACCTGTTCCCACGCCGCCATTCTCTTGAGCAAATTATAGCCCTGAAAAATGAAACCGATCGTTGTCCTACGAATCATAGACTGCTGGTCAGGAGTCAGATTTTTTACCTCATTTCCACGAAGAAAATAAGAGCCTGAAGTCTGAACATCAAGAAGCCCTACAATATTCATCAAGGTTGATTTTCCACACCCTGATGGTCCCATAATAGAAATAAAATCTCCATCATTGATATCTAAATCAACACCCCTCAGGGCATAAACAGGTTCTGCCATCTTCTCTCCATAGGTCTTGGTAATGCCTTTAAGAGAAATGAAATCTGAACTTGCTTGAATCATTTTCGTTTTTTTGATGATAAAATCTGATAATAATTATCCTCCATATTGATAACTCATGCTTCCATCAGGATTAGTAGTAATATCTATTCCATCACTCGGTCCCTGAGTAAGTCCCAAATTAGCCATAGAAGTTCCATTCATATAGAATCCTTTGATCGTATCTCCAAGTTTCAGTCCAGAAAGAATAACAGTATTAGAATCATCAGAAATTCCTATTTCAACTACCTGATCGACTCGATCATTTCCTTTCTTAAGACGAACGATCTTTTCTCCTCTTTCATTATCAGCAAGAGCTGGATTAGGGACAACAAGCTTTCCTCTTTCTTCTTCAAGAGTTACCTTTACATTCGCACTCATTCCACCCAAAATTTTCTCCTCAGGATTATTTTTTTGAAAAACTACTTTTGCTTTATATGAATTCCCTTCTGGCATTGTATCAATCTCTGAAAAAACTCCAGAGTATACCTGATCAGGAAAAGCATCAACAGTAACCTCTACCTTCATTCCCTGTTTAATTTTAACAATATCAATCTGATCAACATCAATTTTCACCTCAAGCAGATCCGGAGTTTCTACATAGATATACTTCTGAGTATCAGCACTCGCATTCGCCTCAATGCTATCTCCAACTTGCATATCAAGTTTTGTTACAACTCCATCAAAGTTTGCAATAATTTTGTATTCATCATACTGCTTCATTAAAGTTGTAAGCTCAAATTGAGCATTATCAATTTCATTCTGAATTCTTTCTATTTCATCCTTTTGGGTTGTTCATGCTCTAGCTTTTTCAAGATCAAGTCTTGCATCCTGAATCTTTTTTTCAAGATCTGCTGCATCTACAAATAACTTTTTCTGATTTACATCAAACTCCAATTTTTTCTTTTTTAGGGAAATATTCAAATTTTCTAACTCAATTTTCAACTTTTCTACTTTATCAGCAGCATCTTCAATCGTAGTATCAGAATCTTTTAATCCAGCTAAGGTCTCTACTGCAGCATGATATTTATCTTGATAAGCATATCCCAAATTTTCTATTGTAGTTCAAAATGATGATGCATATTCTTCCTTTTTTGCCTTTGAAAGCGTCCCTTCAGATTCAATACTTGCCATAAACAGATCATAATTTATTTTTCCTCGTGTTCTTAAATCTATCCCAAGATCCTTAAAAACTGAATATCAAGAAAGGATACTATTTTCTGTCATACTTCCAACAGGAATTTTAGAATATTGAGCATAAAGATCATTAAGAATCTTTTTATAACTATGTATCTTCCAAAATTGCTCTTTTGATTGATTAAGAAGCCTTGGTTCCCTTGCACCAATATAAATATTCTGATCCTCTCAATCGTATTGATCTGTCATTTTCATAACAGCATCATAATTATCTAATGTAGATTGCAATTTACTAGCTTCTTCACGAAAAGCCCTAATCAACTTTTCCATGGATGTATTTCTTGTTCTTACGTTTTTAGAAAGAGCAAGCTCTGCATTATTTGCACCTGCCTTTCCAGAAAGTAATTCAGCATAATCTTGTTGAGCTTCTTTAAGATTTTTCTCTTTATCTTTAATCAACCTTTCTGTCTCTAAAAGATCAGACTTTTTTGTTTGAACATCAAGCTGTTGTTCTCCAGGAAGAGTCTGTTTCTGAACCATCAAAAGATCATAATTTGATTGAGCTTTAAGCAACTCAAGTGCTTTATCTGATTTATCAATAATTTTTCTGAGTTCTAGTTGCTTATTTTTGAGTTCTTTCTTTGCAGTTTCTACCTTTCTATCTAAATCATCAGTTGTAATCGTAGCCAAAACATCTCCTTTTTTCACGTGAGCTCAAATTTTTGTCTTTACACTTGTGACTCTTCATTTATTAGCAAAAGTTAATTTCTGAGCATGAGCAAATTGTGTCGTCCCAGCGAGATTAAGTGTTTTCCCGACACTACCTGTTGTTACAATATGATCAGCACTCACAATACTGGTATCAGCTTGTTTTCAAAAATACTTCTTTCCAATCCAAAAAGCTCCTCCAATCAAAACAAGTAAAACAGCAAGAACTCGCCATTTTTTTGTCCAAAGCCACGAAAAGAGAGACCTAAAAAAAGCTTTCATAGTGATATACATTTACAAAGATAAAAAATCAATTTTCTGCTTTTCTTATTATCGCAAAAAAATACCCAATGTGACATTTTATATTATTACTTCAAAAAAACAAGCAAAAAATCATTCTAAAGCTTGAATAACTAAGAGAATTAGCTAAAATAAAGCTATTTTATTGATTACTTATAAAAATATGATTATTACCTTAGGAGGGAAAGCATGAAGTGGGAAAGGAACCGTTTCAAAAATTCTAGCTGAGCAACTACATTATGAAATTATTTCTATTGGATCACTCAAAAGAAAACTCGCAGAAGAAATGGGATTGAGTATTTCAGAATTCAACCTTTTAGGTGAAAAACCAGAAAATCAGAAAGAATTCGACCTCAAATATGAAGAATATCAAAAGAACCTTCCTTTGGAAAGTGCGATCATTTTGGAAAGCAGACTAGGATTTCTCTGCCAGCCTAAAGCATTTAAAGTTTTCCTAGACATTCGTGATGAAGTAGCTAGTGAAAGAATTCGCAAAGACCAGAGAACTACCGATAATTTCGACTCTCCTGAACAAGCACTAGAAATTACAAAAAAAAGAAATGCTGACGATAGAAACAGGTTTTTATCACTGTACAACGTAGACCTCCGAGATGACGCAAACTATGATCTCAAGATTGATACCAGTGATAAAACTCCTGAAGAGGTTGCTCAGCTCATTATTGATACTTTCAAAAAAAAGAGCTAGTTTCTAGCTCTTTAATTTTTTTAAGGATTCATTTGTATCGAGTCCTATTTATCAAAGGTTTTTTGTAACCTTTTCGAAGTTTTTTTTGTTGAGGCTGACGAGTTTTTTCATAGGGCATTAAATCCCTACAATAAGGCCTCGGAACTCTAATTAGATCTCGTTCCCTCACAATAGGAAGAGGGGTTGATCTTAATTTTTTAATTACAATTTTTAATAATTTTTTCATAATCTATCTTTTTTATATTACCACAATAAATCATAAAAAAAGAAGACCTCTTTTTCAAGAGCAAATCATTTTTCTAAGCCTTTTTTCTATAGATTCCAGGTCAAATCTCATCAATTTGTTTATTCATCTCCAAGAACGTTAATTCTTGTAAAAGTTGCTGATACCCCAAATTAAAATGTGGTAAAAGCATATCTAAACTCACATCTCACTGCTGAGAAAGAAAAGTTAAAAGCTGATTTTGAACTTCGGACAGTGCAAGAGACGTTCAAACCGGCACTTTACCTCTCAGTCAAAAATGCTCGTTTAAACAGGAATCAAAATCGGTAATCAGTTTTAATTTTTTTTCGTTCATTTTGGAAAAGATTCCAGCACTCTGTGGCGCAAAAATCGGAGCAGGAACAGAATAAACTGACTTTTTCATCGTATAAGCAAACTCTGCAGTAATTAAACTTCCAGATTTTTCTCTTGCCTCAGGCAAAAAAAGCATCTCCGAAAGCCTCGCAATAAGCCTATTTCTCTGTGGAAAGCTCCACTTTGTAGGCTGAAATCAAAGTTTAAACTCTGAAAGAATCAACCCTCAGTTTTTTACGATTTCAGAGAGAAAATGACGGTCTGCTCCTTGCAGATAATGCTGAAAACCTCAGCCTAGAACAGCAATCGTTGGCAGATGATGAGAAAGAGAAAGCTGATGTGCCTTTTGATCAATTCATTTCGCAAAACCAGAAAGAGAAACAAGCTGATAATGAGCTGCCTTTTCAAAAAAAAGCTCTAAGACCTGAATTCAATATTCACTTGGTTTCCTTGGTCAGACTACACCTAAAATTTTCTGATTAAGAAGATCTAGATTCCCCTGATAATAAAGCAAAAAGGGAAGCTGTGCAGAGCGATTTATAATTGGAAAATAAGACTCATCTCACTGCACAAGACATCAAATCTGATATTTCTCACAATATGCTTGAATTTTCTCAGTAGAAATACCAGTATCAAACTTTCATTTTTTGAGCTGAGAAAGACTTAAATCTTCGTGAGCAGAATAATATAAACCTAAAGGATTCAAGAGCATTATTTTGAAAAAAGATTTTAAAGAGTCATCTCCAATATAAAATTTTTCTTTAGTATTTCAAGTAATTATTTAATAAAATTCATTTGTCAAAAAAATAGTTGATAAAATTGATATTAAAAAAATCACTAATACATAGTGGTCAAAAAATAAAACCTTCTTTAAGAATTAGAACTCATTTTTTCTCTAATTCTCTCAGAAATCAGCTTTCTATCTCGATTTTTACTACAAAAGAGTTCAAAATCAGAAAGCAAATCTTCTAACTTCTTGCTCTTGGCTAGAACCCCACAGTCCTCATCAACCAATTCTGCACTCGCACCTTCAGCAAAGCCAAATACAGGAACTCCCATCAAAAGCGCCTCTACCGTTCAGATTCAGAAACTCTCTTTCGTCAAGTTGATGAGTCCAGCAGAATCTCTAACAATCTCCGTCATTCCTTCAGGATTCCATCCAGTAAAAATAACCGTCTCACCCGCCAAAGCTTTGAGTTCCTCCTCATCAGGACCAGAACCAATCACCACCAAAGGCAATTTCAAACGATTAAAAATCTGAATAATCAAGCTCGTTTCCCTCACAAAATTTACCAATCTCCCAACATACACAAAATAAGGCATCGGCTTTGGAGAAATACCCGCAAACCAATACTGATCAGCGATCTTTGGGTAGGAAACCGTGCTTTTGAGGCTATAAAGCTCCTCTGTCAGTTCCTGAGTATAATGACTATTACAAACCACCGAATCAAAATGATGAAACTTTAAATCCCGTTTCCTAAGCCTCGGAACGATAAAATTAAAGAGCCTATTTTTCCATCAAGTCAGCCTTGCATCGTATTCATCATAGTGGCTCCAGATATATTGCATCGGAGAGTGCAGATACAGATGCGTCGGCACTCACGGAATCGGCGTAATATTTTTCGCAATAGCAAAAGAAGAAATCTGAATCTCATCAGGCTTTCGTTTTTTGATCTTGTAAGAAAGGAGCTTCATAAGCCGAGGATAAAACACCATCAAATTACGATAATCAAAAATACCGGACAAGACCTTCACTTTCCTCTTAGTAAAAAAAAGAAAAATCTGATTGATCCATTTTGGTAAGGTTTGTACAATCGGAATCGTTATCATCGCTCCATTTCCTCATGGTAAAGGCAGTTCTAGACTTTCACGATCCGAAATAAGCGTAAAAAGACTGATTTCCACTTCCTTTCCATGCTTTCTCAGCTGTTTGATCATCAAATCTTGAAGGACATTGAGCACACCACCTGGCATCGTCCAGCAATTTACAAATGCAATTTTCATACTATTCATCAAAATAAAACCTTCCAATCAAAGGGAAAAATTATTTTCTCTCTTATTCAGCCAATTAAGCTAAAAGTCCGTACTTCTTCATCAAAGCTTTATCACTTGGCTTTCTCTGCATAAAATCAAAGAACAATTCTGAAGCTGGTTTACGAGTTCATGGAATTAAGATTTTCTCTTTGTAGGCAGATCCAATTTCTGGGTTGAAAATTCAGGCTTTTTTGATGGTTTGAAAGACATCAGCCTCCAAAAGCTCTGCTCGCATATAGGAATAATACTTCGCTTCGTAGCTACCTCCGAAAATATGCAGAAACGCACAATACATCTTGTATTCCTCCCCTCTTGGAAAAATGGAATACTGATTCACGATTTCAAGAATCTTTTGATCAAGTTCTTCTATGGAATCAGGAACTGCTGAAGTATAGAGCGTCATATCAAGCAAGGCTAACTCGTTTTGCCTGCTTACCCAGTTTCCCATCATAAAGCTTTTGAGGTCTTGGAGAGTTTGAACAAGTTTTTCTGGTATTGGGAGTCAGGTTTGATAGTGCTTTGCTAAACTTTTCAAGGCTTCAGGATCACTGACCCAATTTTCCATCAATTGACTTGGAAGCTCCACAAAATCCCATTCTACATTAAATCCAGAAAGCTCCGCATAGGGAGAACCCGCCAACATCGCATGCAAAGCGTGTCCAAACTCATGAAAAAGCGTCTCAACATCTCTCAGATAGAGCAAACTTGGTCAGGATTCAGCTTTTTGAAAATTGCAGACATTCACGACGATCGGCAACTGCCTATTCCCCTTCTCTCTCAAGTAATCTGCCCAAGCTCAAGGTCTTTTCCCCTTACGATAAAAAGCATCTAGCATATAATACGCCACCAGCTCCCCTTGATGATAGACTTCATATCGCCTTTCATGCCCAAGAGATCAAAACGCTGATTCTGCTCTAGCGCGAAGCTCTACTCCCAAAAACTTGAACACAAAGCTATGGAGCCACTTCAAAACCGACTCAAACTCAAAATATTGCTTGAGTTCCTCATCATTGAGTGCATATTGCTCTTCTTTATACTTCCTCGTATAGTAGGCGACATCGTAGCTTGGCAATGCTGGAAGCTGAAAATACTCTTGCAGAGTCTGCACTTCAGATTTCGCTTTTTGCATCGCTTTGGCAGAGATCGGCTTGATAAAATCAAAAACCTGATCCGGATCTTGAGCCATCGTAGCCCAAAGGAACATTTCTCCTGCATTCGCATAGCCAAGAATCTTTGCTTTTTCCTGATTGAGTTTTAGAAGCTCCAAGGCTAAAGGTCTATTGTCAAATCTTCCCTGAATCGCCCATTGCTCCGTCTGAAAAGCCACCTGCTTTCTGATTTTTGGATTACTGCAATATTTACTCACCGCAAGAAGCAAATTTGGATCAGCATTGACTGCAAGCCTTCCTTTCTCTCCAGCAAGTGCCTTCATTTTCGCCAAGAGCTCCTCTGGCATCTCCTGAAAATCCGCCTCATCATCAAAATAAAGCAGAAAAGCTGACTGTTCATCTACGACATTATGCTGAAATTTTTCTCCCAGCTCCGAAAGCTGTTTATTGAGATTTTTGAGCTGTTCTTGCTCCTCTGCTGGCAATGCGATTCCCCTTTGCTCAAAAGCTTTCAAAGTCAAATCAAACCACCTTTTCTGATCAGGATTCTTTTCAAAATGTTCATTTGCTCGGAGAATTTTCTGATAATAAGGCTGAGAATAAGCCACTTCATTCACAAAATCCTCATACTTTGGTCTAAAATCTGCAATAATTGCTCTGATTTCTTCGCTTGCTTCTACTGCATCAAGATGATTGATGATTTTCCAGAGGTAATCAAGCTGCGATTCTGGCACAAAATCCTCAAAAGTCAGACTTTCATTGGTTTTTTGGATTAAGGTCTGAAAATCAGCTTTTTCCTGTTCCAAAAGTTCTCAAAGCAGATCAGGAAGGATTGCAAGCACTTCTGGAGCTTTAAAAAGTTCAAAATTTGGAAGTCCTTGTTTTTGAAGTTCGTTGAGAAGTTTCGTTTTCATAGTATGACATCAAAAATAAATAAAACAACTTTAGAATTTTTCCCTAAAGATTCAAAATTACGCCAACACTTGCTGATCAATAAACGCTAGAATCTGCTCCTTTCCTTGTTTTTTTATCGTAGAAGAAAGCAGAAGCTCAGGGAGTTTTCAGATCTCTTTTTGAAGAGCTTGCTTGAGAAGCTTAATATTCTGATGGAGTGTTTTTTGATTTGCTTTATCAGTTTTAGTCAAAATAAGAGCAAAATTCAGATTTTCTTCTGTAAGTGCAGAGATAAATTCTAAATCAATCTTCTGTGGAGGAAGAGCCCCATCAATCAAGAGTAAAATAAACGGTTTCCTCTGCAAAAAATAAGCATGAATCTCATCTATCCATTTTCTCCTCTGCTCCAAACTAACCTTCGCATAACCATATCAAGGGAGATCGACGAAATATCGGCTTTCATTCACGAGAAAATAATTAATAAGTTGAGTTTTTCATGGTTTATCAGAAGCTTTTGCAATCGTTTTATCCATCAGGAAATTAATAAGCGAGGATTTTCCAACATTTGATCTCCCAATCACAGCAATTTCAGGAAAATCTGAAGATGGACATTCTGAAAGTTTAGAAGCGGATTTTACAAAAGTAACGGAAGAGATTTGCATTATTTAATCAATAGATAAAGACTCCTTACACTATAAGAATCCCATTCTTATTTTCAAAAGGAAAAACTGACTCCTCAAAGAAGGTCAGTTTCCTAATATTTTAAATTTTAAATTAATACATACCTCACATTCCGCCCATGCCTCACATTCCTGCATCAGCTCCTCCGTGAGAGCAAGAGCAGCCTTCTGCTTTTGGAGCATCTACGATCACGCTTTCGGTCGTAAGGAACATCGCAGCAGTAGAAACCGCATTCTGAAGGGCAACTCTCAGCACTTTTGCTGGATCAATAATTCCTGCTTCAAAGAGGTTTTTGAATGTCCCTTCTTTTGCATCAAAACCGTAGTTGAAATCTTCAGATTCCTTCACTTTTTCTACTACCCAATCCCCTTTGAAACCTGCATTATTTGCGATTTGGCGAACAGGATATTGGATCGCATCTCTCACGATCTGCACAGCAACCTGTTCATCAGCATCTTCTAATTTGAAGCTATCCAAAAGCTTTGAAAGCTGAAGCAATACGCTTCCACCTCCGGCAACGATTCCCTCCTCAATAGCAGCTCTGGTTGCATTCAAAGCATCTTCAATCTTGTATTTCTTGTTTTTCATCTCCATTTCAGTTGCAGCTCCAACCTGAATGACTGCTACTCCACCAACGAGTTTAGCCAGTCTTTCAGCCAATTTTTCTCTATCATAATCAGAAGTGGTCATTCAGAGTTGTGCTTTGATTTGATCGGCTCTTTCATTGATAGCGGTCTGATCGCCTTTACCATCTACGATTACGGTTGTATCTTTGGTCGCAATCACTTTATCAGCTCTTCCAAGCATCTCAATCGTAGCATCTTCTAGTTTAAGTCCAAGCTCTTCTGTAATCACCGTTGCACCAGTTACTACCGCGATATCGCGAAGCATTTCCTTTTTCCTATCTCCGAATCCTGGAGCCTTCACGGTCAAAACATTGAGCATTCCTCTGATTTTATTCAAAACCAAAGAAGCCAGAGCCTCACCCTCAACATCCTCAGCAATAATCACAAAATCCTTTTTCCCTGTCGCAGCAACCGCCTCCAAAACCTGCAAAATCTCCTTGATAGAAGAAATCTTCTTATCGGTAAGCAAAATATAAGGCTTGTCAATTACTGCTTCCATTCTCTGAGGATCAGTTACAAGGTAAGGACTAGAATATCCTTGATCAAATTGCATTCCGGTTTTGATTTCTTTGGTCAGACCGAGAGATTTCCCCTCTTCAACAGTAATAGTTCCATCTTTTCCGATCTCTTCAAAGACATCAGCGATCAGATTTCCTACTTCTTCATCTTGAGCAGAAATCGTTGC
>CAUTUR010000014.1:0-20414 GCA_963541585.1 uncultured bacterium
CCCGTAAAATCAAAAGGAATCTCTAGATCAGGTTTAATTCACTTTTTGTCAATTGTTGTCCCCTTTGGTCAAAACCGTTTTCAAATCGTATATTTAAGTGAAGTTCCATCGTTAAATTCATACAAGGTCTGAATTGAACCTTTTCAAAAACTCTGAATACCGAGAATAGGAGCATTAAGTTGTTCTCTAAGAGCAAGAGCAAGAATTTCACTCGAACTCGCACTCAGTCCATCTACAAGAACCACAATAGGAAGTTTTCCTAGCTCTCAAAAGCCCTTTGAAACATAGTCAATTGGCTGAAAGGTTGAATATTTTGTCTTTGTAATAAGCTCTCCACTTGGCAAAAAGTGTCCAGCAAGATCAACTGCTGATTCTAATAGTCCTCAACCATTTCCTCTCAAATCCAGAATAACCCCTTTTACCTGGTTTTCTACTAATTCAACCACTGCTCTAGAGAAAAGTTTATTCGTCTTATCTCAAAAAACTGAAACTTCTATATATCCGATTTTCACACCACTTTGAGTCAGAATTTTTGATCTTACCGAAGGAACATCAACGATATCTCTAATGACTTCCTTTTCGATATAGACTTTCTCGCCAGATTTTTCAATTCTTTCAATAAAAAGCTGAACCTTAGTTCCTTTTGGACCTCTGATTTTTTGAACAGCTTCTGTAGTTGTTAGGTCTTTTGTTTCTCAAGTTCCGATTAGAACAATCCTATCAAGAGGAGCCAATCCCGCTTTAAAAGCTGGAGAATCCTTAATAACCTCTTCTATTTGAACATAATAATCTTTTTTTCCGACAACTGCACCAATTCCTTCAATCTGCCCTTCTCCCTCCAACTCGGTTTGTAAGCCAGAAAACTGCTCTACATCAAGGTAAGAAGTAAAAGGGTCTCCTAAACCATCTACAAAAGCTTTTGTTGCATTTTCAATCATTTTTTGCTGTCCACTAAGTAGTTCTTTCTGATCATAATATTCCCCAGAAAGAAGAGTACTAATTTGTTCCATACGGAAATATTTCTTCCCAACATCAGATAGGAAGATATCAATATCAGCATAAAGTGTCTGCATTCTCCAAAAAGTAATTCCTCACCCAACAAGCATTCCAAAGACAAAAATCAGACTTATTTTTTCTCGTTTAAAGGCTTTCTCGGACATTTCACTTATAAGTAAAGTAAAATTAACAGAAAAAAGTGTAGCTATTTACTTAAAATTTTCAATGAAGAAATAAGAAAAACGCCCCGTTTATAAACAAATAGACCTTTTATTTATATTTTATTTTACTTTACTCCTTTCTTTAAATACTTGATAAAAAATTTAAAACTTCCATGAAATCAACAGCAATAATAAAATTATGCTTTAGAAGCCAAGATTTAGTTTTTCTGCTCTATGAAATTTATATTCTTAGCCTACTTCTAAGAAGAAGTGAATTTGAATATTTAAATTCAACTAAAAGGACTCAAAAACTTTTGTAATTAAAAAGTCTTCTGAAGTATTTTGGGAAATATCTGACTTAGAATCTATTTTTTCATCATTAAATTTATTGACTGTTGTCCTTTGATGAGCTTGAGAAGTTAAATTAAAATTAGATTTTTCTTTAGTTAACGCTTGCTGATAATCATAATCCAATTGTTTGAGAACCCAAAACTTTTGAGGGGTCTGAAAAACCTGAGAAAAAATCAAATCCCAAGCAATCGTAATATTTCTTTTTCCTTTTATCAATTCATTAATCTCACTGACTTTTTTTCAAATATGAAGAGAAAATGCCTTTTGCGTCCATCATTGCTGATTAAGGTATTCTACAAGCAGTTTTCCTGGATGTTCAAACATAATAACTCCATCTGAAATAAAAAATTCACTCTTCTAGTGAAATTCACAATTTTAGTGAATTAGCAAACCTCTTTTTTAAGTATATCTATATTTTTCTATTTTTGCAAATATTTTCACTTTTTCTGTGAATTAGTGAATTTTATTTCAATAATACAACCAATATATTTTCTTTTTAAAAAAATTCACCCTTTCAGTGAATTAGTGAATTTCAATATTTTATAACATACTACTCTTCAATTTCTAAATCTATCTTTGAAGGTATCAATGCCTTTGGAATAATAATCTGAAGAATATTTTCTGATGAAAGCTTACTATGAATCTTGTCAAAATACACCTGAGGGGGAAGATCGATTCTCTGCTGAATCAAACCCCAATAACATTCCTCTTTTACAGGAAGAAGATTTTCTTTCAACGAAACAAACGACCTCTCTCATTGAATAAACAAATTATAATCTTCAATCTTGAGCTGAAGCGTTTCTTTCTTTACTCATCAAAGTGGCATAATGATAACAATTTCTTGTGAAGATTCATACATATCATAAGGAATCGCTGGAGAATTTTCTGTCTGCATATTTTTTAATATAAATAGGAACTAAAGTTTCATAATTCTTACAATTTTTTTCTTTGCTTGTTCTGGATTCTGAATATAATGAAGCACAATTTCCCCATCATTATCCCTATCTCACTCAGAAAGAAAAATCAGATTTCCATTATCGAAAATATTATATCGTAACGTATTTTTTTCAATAGTAATTGTTTTAATATTTTTTACGTAACTAGATTTTATATCCCTCTTTAAAGCTCAAGACTGGTTATATCTCGTAAGAAACTCAGGAGTAACTAGCGAAAAATCCATCATATAATCAAGATAATACTTAAATATCGGAGAAAGCATAAACAAATACAAAAAAAAAAGAATTCCCGTTACGATATACTTAACCACTCAAAACGCTCCTAAACTGAAACAAATAGGAAACTGTAATGCTATAAAAACGCCCGTCCATCATAACAAAGGAAAAACAACCTTTGAAAAAAGGAAAAGCAGACTTTTACTCAGAATAAAGACATTTTCTTTTCAAAATTTCTCTACAGCCTCTTGGTATGCTTCCTGTTTCCGATTAGTATCAAAATTTGAAAATATTTTCATAGTTCTCCTTATTAAGAACTAAAAAGAAGTAAAAGTTGGGAATAACCTTACCACAACTTTCCCGATCAAATGATCATAAGGAACAAGGTAATTTGCCCCCTGATAACACCTTTGTCCGAAACAAGAAAGAGAATCAGAGGTATGCCCTCTATTATCTCCCATTACAAAATATCCATTACTAACTTCAAATTCCGTTTTTTCTCACTGAGGTATTGTTTCCACCCCAGGATAAAGATAGTTTTCATCAAGCTTAAAGCAGTACTGACCATTAGAAGCTTGCACCTCTGCAGGAGCGGTTTCTGCATTACAGATATAGGTCTGATTGTCTACAAATTTTACTGTCTCTCCTGGAAGTCCGATAATTCTCTTAATGTACGGAATTTCTTTTCCTGGAGGAACAAAAACAACAATTTGTCCCCTCTGAAGCGTTCAAAACCTCTGAGTGAGCTTTTCTACAATAATCCAATCACTTGATTCAAAAGTAGGAAGCATGCTTACGCCAACAACCGTATAAGGAGTTCCAATAAAAAACCTAATAAACAAAATTACTCCAAAAACCAGTACCAAAAAGGCAATTAAATCAAAACTTTCTAATCAGAATTTTATTATTTTTTGCTTGAGAAACATATCAGTTAAAGATTAAGAATTAAGAACTTTTTATGGTTTTAAAAAGGGACCTCATCATCAAAGTCTGGAACCGCATCCATACTAACCTCGTCAGAACTTGTAACTTTAGTATCCAGAAAAATAAAATTATCAACAATAATTTCTGTAGAAAACCTATCATGGCCTTCAGTATCTTGTCGTTTTCTTGTTCTCAATCTTCCTTCAAGATAGATTTTTTTCCCCTTAGTAAGATACTTTCAAAGAAGTTCTGCGGTATTTCCATAAGCAACACATCTATGATATTCTGCATCCTCGAGAATATTTCCTTCTTTATTTTTATATTTTCTATTGGTTGCAATCGTAAAGTTCACTACTGCACTTTGTGTACTTTCAATCATTTTTACTTGTAATGTGCTTGTTGATCTTCCAATAAGCATTACCTTATTCAAATCCATTTACAAAAAAACGAAGATAAAAACCGACTCTAACTGGAATATATGTAGTTATTTTTTACAAAAAAGCAACTAGAATTTTAAGAAAAAGTCTTTATTAAAAAGAAAAATCTGAATGTTTCATCAGACTTTTAGTCTTTACCTAGAGCGGGACTTGAACCCGCACGGCCGTGAAGCCACCAGATTTTGAGTCTAGCATGTCTACCAGTTCCATCACCTAGGCTTGCGCAGGAAATAATGTAAGGATTTCCTCTCTAAAATCAATATTTTTTTACTAAGCTAACTAGGAGAATTAAAAATTATTTACTATTTTCTGAAACTAAATTTCTCCTTGTTATGAGATTATACCTCAATAATTTCCAGATTTTTATCCTCTTTTACTTTTTTTACTTTTGAAGTTACAATAAGATTTGTAGGTCAAATAATAAGCAGCACAACCCCTAAAACACAGCTTAGATCTCAAAAATAAATACTATTTATTGGATCATTAAGAAAAACTGTCTTTCCCATAATAATAGCAGAAAGTCAGAAGACAAAAAGCGTTGCCCTACTGAATTTAATATGAACTGGATATAATCCATAAAAGACTGAAACATAAAGAGAAAGCGCTATTAAAATCACATAAAACAAAACATTTACATTAGCATATTCAGGCTGAACTAAAGATTTATTGATTAAAAGCGAATAAACTAAATATCCAGAAAAAAGTCAAAAAATAACAATTACTATAAGTCTTTTTAAGGTATCCTTCATAAGATAGTTATAATAAACATAAAATATCAATTTTAAGGTAGCTAAATCCTAGTTATTTTCAAGAGAAAAGTATCTTCTTTTTCTATTTTACAAAAAATAAGAATTATTCTTGTATTCAAATAGAAAATCTATATATACTTTATATCTTTAGATATTAATATTTATAGTATGGAAACAAAAAACCTTTGTAACTGTGAACACTGTGAATGTTCAAATTCTGCAAGAATCGAAGACCAGATTCCCAATTTTACACTCACTTTTTATAATCCAGAGACCCAAGAAGTAGAACAAAAAAATGTGGAATCTTTTAGAGGGAAATGGCTTGTTCTTTTCTTCTATCCTGCAGATTTTACTTTTGTATGTCCAACCGAACTTAAAGACCTCAATCAAAAAGCTGAAGAAATCAAAGCTATGGGAAACGTAGAAGTTCTTTGAGTTAGTGTAGATTCAGTTTTTTCACACAAATCTCGAATTGAATCAGAAGAAATGCTGAAGGATTTTCAGTACAGAATGGTAAGTGATAGAACTACTGTTCTCTCTAGATATTTCGGTATTCTCAATAAAGAGAGTGGAAATGCTGAAAGAGGAACCTTCATCATCTCTCCAGAAGGAGTATTGAAAACTATTGAAATTCATACCGATCCTGTAGGAAGAAGTGCAAAAGAACTTGTAAGAAAACTTTATGGTCTTAAATTTGTTACTGAAAACAAATGACATGCCTGTCCTGCTAGTTGGGAAAACAATATGAAAACCATGCAACCTAGTATTAAAAATACAGGTCATGCTTCAAATACTTTGGTTTAATTACATTTTACAAATAAAAGAAAACTCTGAGCTATCTTCAGAGTTTTTTATACAAATTGATTTTTAAATTCAGGAGGAACTGTTTTTTCTTCGATACCTTTGATATAATCATTAAAATCTTGCATTGTTATTGAGGAATCTCTTTTCGCAATCACTGGATTTTGTCTAGCAATTTTTTCTGCAGAAAGTCCTTCTGACTTAGATTCAAATATATAGTTGGGATTATCCGAATATTTCATAGCTGCAGGGAAAAAAGTTTTTAAGTACAAGTCCTTAAGAGAATTATAGGTTGTTCATCAAATATTGCTAGCATACATTTTTTCTACGTAACCCAACTGCTGAACTGCAGACATTCTTTTTAAAGCATCTGTTGTTGTTCATAGTGCTTTAGCTGTAGCTGGCATAAATTGAACCAATCCTGAAGCCCCACCGCTTTTATTTTGCCTTGTAGGATCAATACCTGATTCATGCCACATTACTGCCATTAACCAATTAGGATTAATATGAAGATTTTTGGAAACTTCTTCTAGTTTTTCTTTAAAAGCTTTTTTTTCTTGTTCATTTCCTGGAATCTTATCATAGAGCATAAGGTTTCCATCATATCATTTCAATTCTACATTGCTTTTTTCTTGAGAAGAATCTGTATTCTGATTTCTTTCTTTTGGTTGATCATAAAACTGAGAAGGAAGTAATACTTGAGCCTCTATTCCATCAATCACTTTATCTTTATCAATAGTAATACCAGAAATTATCGCGAAAGCCATCGCATCAGCATTTTCTAGACTATTAAGCGCCTCTGAATGTTTTGGAGCGGCAAAATGCTCTAGCATCATCTTGATATACACCTCTACAAAAGCAGTCCTTTGCTCCTCAGAAAGTGAAGATTTTAGTTTTAAGCTAACCTTTCCATTTTCTTTCACCTCTTCTACAAAGTCCTTTCCATCAAATTGTCAATTAAGTTTCACACTCCTTAAGGTTGAAAGATTGATAAGTTCAGGATTTTCTTTTATTTTCTGAGAAATTTGCTCCTTAATAAGAGGTAAATCAATTGCAAATTTTGAGAGCTTATCCTCAGACACTTTCAACTTATAATTTTCTACTACGGTCTTTGCTGTCGTATCTTCTACTTGCTTAGCTATTATGTAAGACTTAAACGTTTCGGAAATATATTCCTTCTGTGGCTGTTTAAGATCTCTATCAATTCTCCTTTTTTTCCAAGCTCTTTCTAATCCTTCAATCCCTCCAGAAAATCAAAGTAAACTAAAAACAAAATTCAGAATTCCTCCTATGACTGGCATTTTTTTTAGTTGCTTCCAAATATCAAAACCGAAAGTTGATTTTAAAGCCTGTGTTGCATTTCAAAATGTATCCATTTGATCTAAAAGATGATTATTGATTAACTGCGTCTTTTCAAAAAAAGTATCTGTTTTTTCTAAGATTCCAAGAATTTTTTTAACCGTAGCAGGACTATTTACCATTTGTATTGATCAGAGTTCTTGTTGAATTTTTTGTTTTCCATTTTCTAAAGCGATTTGCAACTCCTCTGGAGTCTGCTCACTCGCCAATCACGTCAATCAAAACTGTTCCCAAGTAATCTCACTGAGGATGATAGTCTCTGTTTGCTGTTTTCCTTTAGATTTCTGTGAAACAATATTTTTTGTCCAAATCTCGTTTTGTAAAACCTTACTATAAAGTTCATAAGGATCTTTTAGTTTTTGAAGCTGGTTTGCATTCTTTGGTAAAGCAAGAAAATCTGAAAAATTCAAAAGAGCTTTTCCTTGCATAAAGGGTTGAGTAAATTTTTCTGAAAAAGTTTTTACTCCTGAGAAGAGATCTCAAAGTTTATCAAAGCTCATTTCAGAAATATTTCAAAGAAAATTGAGATTCGTATCATGCCCTGCTCCTTTTAAAAGATTCATCAAATATCGTTCTGTTGCTGGGATTGTCGTCTTTGTCAAATAGTCTGGTAAGGGTTGATCAGGAGTCAGATTTAATTTTCTAGCATAAAACCTAGTTAAAACAATATTTATTTTTCTAAAAATCATTTCTAACCTTTGTTCTGGAGACTTATCTTTTAATTCTGGATAAGTATCAAATTCAGAATTTCACATCACAGAAAGCATGGTTGACTTGAGCGGAGTCCCCTCAAGATATCCTAAGGTGATAAGTTCATTATTTCCATAACTCATATTTTCTATAGCAGAACTAAGATTAGCTGTTTCTTCTTGTGATGAAGAAAGAACCTCTGCGTACCTTGTTTTTAAATTATTGATTTCTTTTTGAAGTTGTATAATTACTTCCGAGTTAGCAAGTTCTGAATCTAAAGCAGATTGAACATTCTTTTCAAGTTCAGAAAAAGATTTTTGAATGTCTCTTTGTTTTTTATCTTTCAGCTCTTTAATCAGATTTTTTGTCTCTTGAGCAAAAGATTGCAAATCTTTTTCTAATTTGGTCTTTTGTGATTGGAGTTGTTCTAACTTCTTTCCCTCTGACATGATTTTCAGCTAACATAAAGTATATCTAAGTATAGTCATAAAATCAAAAAAAGCAAAAAAACTGAAGCTAAAATTTTAGTAAAACTCCAGAATCCCTGAAGATTTTACTTTCTCATCATAAAGAAAATGCTGCAAAAATTACATAGAAAAAAGTCTGATCTTATAAAAGAAATCAGACTTCTTAATTATAAAATTTCAATTATTTAGTTCCTTTCTTGGTTAACTTTATCAAGAGGTAAGCGGACGGGATAGCTACAAATACACTACTCAAAAATGAAGCAATAACTCCCATTCCAACGGTAAAAGAAAACCTCTGAATTACCCCTGTTCCAAACATAAACATTGCTATCAAAACCAATAATGTAGAAATTGAAGTTCCAAGAGATCTCTTAAGTGTCTGCCAAATACTATTGTCCATTATTTCTGAATAAGAAAAATTTTTCTTTCCTGCATGTAGTGACATATTCTCTCTCACTCTATCAAAGATAATAATCACATCATTGATTCCATATCCAATAACCGTAAGGATTGCGATGATAAATACCGTATCAATCTGAATGGTATTATCTATCGTCATCCAAAGTCCATAAGCTCCAGCTGGCAAAGAAACACTCAAAACTGAACTCAAAAGTACAATCGTAGCTAAGATTTCAGGAGCAATCGATTTTCTAATGGTTCCAAAAGAGAAAATCATATACACCATCATAGCAAGAAGTCCTAATCAAAGTGCATAGCCAGCAGTTGATCTCATATATTTTCCTACACTTGGACCAACAACCGCTTGTTCAATAATCTCATCATCTGAAGCTACGATTTGACTTGCTATCAAATAAGCAGGAACCGCTGCAGAAAGTTCGTTTACCTTTTCGTCATTTTCAAGTTTTCCATTGATCTTGATCTTGGTTTGATTCTGCTCTTCATCAATACTAATATTCAATTTTGGGAAACCTTTCTCCTGAAGTGCATCTGCCAACCCAGATTTTAAGTCAGTATTTTTGGCTCCTCCTTTGAAAGTAATACTTACCCCTCCTGTAAACTCTTCAGAAAGTTCAGCATTAAAAATAAAGAGCACCCATGAAGCTACAGCAGTAGAAAGTGCGATAAAGAGCCAAAGATAAGCCCTCTTTACGATACTAAAATACTTTTTCATTAGCAAAAAAATAAAATAAATCTGATTTAAAGCATAGGTTTTTCCCTCCATTTTTCAAGCACAAGTCAAGTTTTCGTGGAAAAAAGAGAAAGGAAAAGGAATTATCAAGAAGAGAAGAAGTTAAAAAAGAGAAATTAGATACCCAAATATTATCATCCTGCTATTCTTTTATTCCTTCATAATAGTTTTTTGCAGCATCTTCCTGTGCTTTTTTCTTATTTGTTCAGAATCCGCTTGCAAGGATTTTTTCATTTATCACGATTTCAGAGCGAAAAAGCAAAACATTCCCTTTTTCATCAACCTTTTCTTCACGATCCACATAAACAGGCAATTGCTTATAATATTTTTGAATATTCTCTTGTGCCATTGTTTTGTACGATTTAACCGGAGCTTTTGCAATCTGCTTAATCTCTGGATACACAACATCAATTACAAAATTTTCCATACTCTCATATCCCATATCAAGAGCCAAATATCAAATCAAGGCTTCCATCGCATCAGAAGTAATAGAAGCTTTTTCGCGGCCCCCATTTTTTTCCTCTCCTCTACTGATAAAGAGCTGCTGAGAAAGTCAGATTTTTTTTGCTACCTTACAAAGAGTTTCCTCTCTCACGAGTGCAATTTTGTAAAGCGTCATTGTTGATTCTGGCATCTCTGGAAAATCTAAGAAGAGCTTCTTGGCAATAACAGAACCAAGCATCGCATCACCAAGAAACTCTAATCTTTCATTATGATCATAGGGTTCTTTAAAATCAGATGCATAGGATTTATGCACAAAAGCACAGAGAAAAAGATCAAAATTCTGAATTTTTTCTACTGGTAAATTTAACGACGAAAGAAAACTTTTTAAACGAGGAAGAGCATTATGCACTTCTCTAGGAAGAATAAGAGAAGTCATCTTTATAGAATAAACAACTAAAACTATGGACGATGAGTAATAATTAGTTCATCTGATTTAAACGGCTGAGCTTGTAATCCACTCAAATAAGAAGCACCCAAAACAAGCTGAATATCTGATCCTGTAAAGATTTCAACCTCGTTACCATAGTCATCAATTATTTTTTTTACAACTCCTGTATGATAAATAACCTCATCTACAGGAGCAAAATTTTTGATAGCAGTAATTGTTCCCTCAAAACCTTTTGCTTCATTATTCTCTGTATTAATAATAATCTTTGTCGTAAGTGAAGGATCAGTATTTTCTGTTGCTACGACATTAAGTCCATATCTTTTCATTTTAGAAGCTACTCTACTTGCAATTCTCACATTTTGCATTCCTCTAGAACGAAGCGTATCTTTATCTATTCCATTGTCCACTTGAATCTTTGCATTATCTAGAAGAAATCACTGAAGATGAGAAATAAAGTCAGCATATTCATGAATTGCTTTGTAATGTGTCATATTTCCAGCTGTCGCTCCAAGTGGGAGCAAAACAGATGCTCCACCAAAAAGTTCTCTTTGTGGGGTATAAAGTAAACTTCCTTTCTGGGTATTTAAATTCTCATAACTATAAGAAGTATTCAGTCCAAAAGAAAAAGGTTTTACTTTATCTAAGTACTGTATTGTCCAAAGCATTTCATTCATAGAAATATTCGTATTTACCATAGCAAGATAACCAGAATAGAGTTCTTTAGCTCTTTCAAGAGTAAGTGTTCCTCAAGAAAGCATTTTATTCTTTATTGCCTCAATAATTAACTGTTGTCTAAAAGAACGATCAAAATCTGATGCATGTCCAGGTGCATGTCTTGACCTCGCATATTTTAAGGCTAATTTTCCATCCATATGTTGCCATCATGCTTCTACATGGAGAGGATCAAAGCCTCTAAGATGATCGTCTGGATATTGTAGATCATGTAAAGCATAAGGAACATCAACTTCTATTCCCCCTAAACTATCAACAATTCCCTTAAATCCACCAAAATCAATCGTTGCATAATACGGAATTTCTAAGCCTGTAATTTTTTCAAGTTCTCTTGCAAAACCAGATCCAGCCTCTGGAAGACTTTTTGTACGACCATATAGCTGAGTAAACACCGCATTAATCCTAGAGGCTCCACCAAGAGGGTTTTTTACATAGAGATCTCTTGGTATAGAAAGCATACTAACTGCCCCAAGCTCTGGATTCCAAGAAGCAACAATCATCGAATCTGCTAAATATCCACCTCCGTGTCCTGCTCCTCAATATCCAACCAAAAGCACATTCACGTTTCCATACGGATCCGTTTTCATTGGAGTTCCAACAGTCTGACTGACAACTTTTATGGTATTCTTTGCAACATCCTTAAAAAATCCTTTTACATAATGAGCAAAAGGTTTTACCAAAAAAAGCATCAAAGCAAGAGAAAACAAAACAACTCCTCCTTTTAGTAAAAGATGAGAAGAAGACTTCACCTTTCTAGACTCTCAAAGCTGTCTTTTCTGCATAGGGAATAGTTAAAAAACTAAAACTTTCGTACGAGTATATAGATATGCACAGAAATTTCAAACTACAAATTAAAAAAACTGAGCTCAAAAGAAAGAGTCAGTTTTCTTAATTCTTAGCTAATTTGTAATTAATTACCTGTCAAGGTTTGAGTTGCACCAGAAACTGGAAGTGAGCCACCCAAAAATGTTCCTAGCACCTCTTTAATATCCTGAACATCTGTAGGTACAGTAAAAGTATGATTCTCGATCTTTTTAGCCGAATAATCAGCTTCAACATTTACCTTTAGACTATCCAAGTTAATCTTTAATTGTGGTTGAAGAGAAAAAAGCTGATCTGTTAAAGCAACTTTAATTCTTCCTGAAAGTTCTAAAAGTTTTTCTATTTTCTTGTTATTTTCTTTTTCTGCACTGAGATTGATTTTAAAATTATTCTTTCCATCTCTATCGAGGGTAAGCTTAACTGTAAAGTTTTCATTTTGATCTACTCCAAAAATAATCGCCTTAGCAATAATTTTATCATTGTCTAGCTCCTGACTAAGCTTCATTTTCATTTCTCCCAATGAAAAATCAGTATTCTTAAGTATAAAGTCAACTTTTTTAGCTGAACGTATCACAAAATAAGCCTCAGTATTCTCAAATTTCATACCAGACAATAATTGTTGGAATTCATCTCTCATCTGTTGCTGTTGAGCTAACATTTCGTGAGATCCAGAAGTTACTGAAAGTTCTCAAGAAAGACTCAAATCATACATTTCAAGCATCAAATTCTGAATTTCTTGAGTGTTAAAATCTACTTTCCAAGCTGGATCTCAATCATATTTTGTAGAAATTACTCCCGTATAGTAAGCTATGTTTGCTTCATAAAGCTTATCATTTTGCCAAAAATTCAAACTATTTTTAGCAGAGTTCTGTAAAACTTCTTTCAACTCTGGAGTATTTAAGCTAAACCATTTCCCTTTAAAAGCATCTGCCATTGCAAGAATCATACCTGCAGATTCTTTTTGATCAGTATCAACATTAAAATCTGATAGTTTAAAGAATACTTGATAATTCTTCAAAAGGGTATTTAGTTTTAAATTTGTTGCAAGTTTTCAAATTCATCCTGTTGATTGGTTTTCAGATTCTAAATTAACATTTACTGAAGCTTCCATTTCAGCATTTTGTGTCTTTTTATCTGAAAAACTTTCCCATTCTCGTTCAGAATTTCCTTTCATTACTTTATCCTTTTCGAAAGTAATTTTCATTTTTGCATTAGATTGGAGTTGGTGAGTTTCATCATTCATAAAACTTATTATCTCTTTAACAGCCTTATTCTGCTCAGAATAAACTTTTAAGGTCTCCTCAAAGGAAAGATTTGGTGCCTTTCAGCATCCAGTAAAAACGACTGCAGAGCAAAGAAAAGCTCCTAAGAGTCAGATTTTTTTGAGATTCATCTTTGTAAAAAAACAAACTAAAAGCCAATATTTAGATCTTCTAAATATTTTTCTAATGAAATATAGGTATTTGGTAAAGATTGTAAAGCTCAAGTTTTTGGAGTATGGATAAATTGGAAAGAAAATTCAGATTTTTCTTGCTCTTTTTCTCCTTTCCGAAACTGTCATTCGAATCTAAATTTTTCAATATCAATAGCTGATAAACTGACCTGAAAATAATTTATTCCCCATATGCCAGAACAAAAAAGCTGATTTTTTTCCGTAGTACATTCCAAATCTAAAGGAAAACCTCTCCATTCTTTAAGATTTCAGGTAATTTTTTTTCAATCAAAAAATCCAGAAAATAAAAATATTTCTTCCTTTACTTTCCACTCCGTTTGTTCAAAAAACCATTTTCAATTTTTTGCCTCTATATTTCAGCTAAAAAATTCTACATTATCTCATCGCTGAGAAAGATAGCTATTTAAAATTCAACTCTGAAATTCAGTTCCCGAAAAACATTGTGGAAATAAAGGTATTTTTTTTAACTCTCAAGTAAAAGGGAAAGAAATTTGCTCTATTTTTACCCATTGCCCAAGTAATCCGTCCAAGATAAGTTGGATAAATTTTGCCTGAATATTTCCAGCTCCTTGAGAAAATATAAGTGTCTTTGGTAAGAGATAAAAATCTTTATTTGACTTTCTTATTTGAGAATCCAAAGAAAGAAAAATCTGATTACCGATTTTTGTTCAGCTCTGTTGGAAAATAAGGTTAACATCTCCTGCAAATTCTTGACCAGAAAAAGCAAAATTTCCTGTAAATAATAGCTCTGTATTTAGATTAGAATTTAATTCATGAAACTCTCATTCTCCAGAAAAATATGAATTTTCACCAAGAAAAGCTTCATTAAGTATTTGAATTATCTGATTTGTTTTGGATAGAAGTCTGTCATTTTCTTCTTGAAGAGAAACTTTCTTTTGACAAGAGGAAAAAATAAAAACTAGTAAGAAAAGAAAACATAGAAATCAGATTTTTTTCATATTTTATAATTAACATAAAAAACATGACTCTGAAAATCAAAATAAATATACAAATTTTTAAATGTAAAGAAAGTCTTTTTCATTTTCTTTTCTTTTTTTTGACAAATTAAACTTTCTCACTAAACTTAAGGTAAAGTATTTTACTTTCAAAAAAACAAAATGAATACTGTAAGAGTTGATATTGATTCGGTTTTGTCAGAAATTGCAGGGAATCCAAACATTTCAGATCTTCATTTGACCTGCTCTGGGAGGAGTTCTTATAGATTAAATGGAGATATTGTAAAAGATGAAAAAATTCCGCTTATCAATAATGAAAATATGGAAATTATCCTTAAACAACTCTTTCAAAATAATGCTCAGAATTTTGATAAATTTATTTGTGATAAAGAGAGTGATTTTGCTTACGAAGGAAAAGATTGAACTTCTTATAGAGTTAATGCTTTCTTTGAGAAATGAAAAATCTGAATTGTAATGAGAAAAATTAATTCTCATATAAGAACTCTTGAAGAAATGATGTTTTCAAATCTTGCTGATAGTATCAAAAAAAATGTACTTACTGCTAAAAAAGGATTATTTCTCGTAACCTGAGCAACAGGAAGTGGAAAATCAACCTCCTTGGTAAGTATGATAGAATATATTAATAAAACCAGAAGTGAAAACGTAATCACTATTGAAGATCCTATTGAATATGTATTTGAAGGAGATAAATGTAGTATTTCTCAAAGACAAGTTGGACATGATACCTGGTCATTCAAGAATGCATTAAAATCAGTTATGAGAGAGGATCCTGATATTATTTTTGTGGGAGAGATTCGTGATACTGAAACGGCTGAAACAGTATTAAGTCTTGCTGAATCATGACATCTTGTTTTTAGTACTTTACATACGAGTTCAGCAAGTCATACTTTAAGTAGATTTATGTCTTTTTTTCCAGTTAATATGGAGCAGAGTATCGCAGATAGACTTGCTGATAGTCTCCTCTGAATTCAATCTCAAATGCTTGTCAAAAGAGCTGATACCAATGCAAGAATCGGAATTTATGAACTTTTGCTTAATACTGTAGCTATCAAAAATAATCTCAAAAAAATGGATCTTGCTCAGGTAGATTCTACAATTGAAACTTCACCAATGTACGGAATGATTTCTATGCAACAATATGCAAAAAAACTCGTAGATAGACAACTTATTAATCCAAAAGATGTAGAACACCTTTTCAGAGTAGAAGATCGTGCCAAAGGATGAACTATGAATAGTTAAAATCATATAAATTCAAGTAAATTTATTTCATAAACAAGAAAATATGCAAGAAAGTTATAATTTAGGAAAGAGTATTAGAAAACTTTCAAAAGCAGAAATTAGAAAAATGAAAGAAAATATGCAAAAAACACCTCTTATTCAAGAAAAGTCTGATCGTTATCATCGTAAAGAAATTTTAGAAGCAGAAACTATTTTAGAAGAAATAGAAACTCCGTCTCTTACTATAAAACAAGAAAAATGAAAAATAAAAAAAATCTGATTCTTTGAAAAAATTAAAGCTTATTTATTTTGATAATATTATCTTTCACATGAACCCATCAATCCAAAAGTATTTACCGGAAAGTTTATGGAAACTCGCTTCAGAATTCAGTATTCCTGAAACTTTTTTAGCTACTGAATCTGGACTCATCCAACTTATTCTAGAGTCAAAGTCCCTTGCTGAACACGGAGAAAAGCAAAATCGATTTAACCTTTTACCAATTATGTCTGGAGAACAGATAGAAAAACTCAGAGACATTTTGACTAGAGAAAAACAGAAACTTGAGGAGATAAACCAAAAATACGCTCAAAAACAAGCTGAAATTAACCAAAGATATCAACAAAATTATAATCCTCAAGCTTACTATCAAGCTCAAGCTAAAATCCAAGCTCAAGAAAATAAAACAAGAGAACAGGATCTTGTAGAAGCAGACAATTTACTCGCTCAAATGTAAAATGAAAATTCTAAAAAAAATCTGATTGTATAGCATACTAATTTGAATTATCAATCTAGGATGTTTTTCTCTTGCAAATGAGGGCTCAAACAGTCAGGATTTACTAGAACAAGCTTTTAGTCCTTCTATTTATAATGATGCAATTGTAGGATGAGATAGTATCTGAACTACAAAAAAAAGTGTTTGAAAATATGTATTGAAAGATTGAATAGAAATTAATATTTGAGGTTCAAATCATTGAATTCATAAAAGACCTTCACTTATTATTAGTATTACTAAGTTTCTTCTTAGAATGACTATGGTACTTGCAGTAACAATGATTATTTATAATGGAGTAATGTATATTATTAAAGCCTCTAAATGAGAAAATCCAAAAGATATTTTGAATACCATTCTCTATATTGGTGTTGGAATTTTACTTGCTCTTTTCAGTGTTATTATTATTAGATTGATCAGTTCTATAGGAACAAGTAGCCTAAATGACATTAGTTATCAGATTTCTCAGTTTATTTGCTAGTAATATAAAAAATGATCAAAAAAATTCTTTCATCTCTTCTTTTGCTTAGTACTATTTTTATGCCAATTTTTTGAGTAGAACTCCGCCTTCCCTCAGACCATGCAGGAGACGATATTAATATTACTATAGAAGGTCAAACAAAAAATACTCGTATTCGCTGAAATGAAGATACACTTTTTAAATCAGTAAATTTAGTAAATACCTATCTCTGGCGGAGTTTTGCAGTAATTTCCACAGGATTAGTTATTTATTGAGGATATCAACTTATTACTTCCAATGGTGATAAAAAAGTAATGAAAAAAGCAGTTCGAACCCTTATATGAACAGCAGTTGGTATTTCAATAGCAATGCTTTCTTATCTTATTGTAAAATTTTTAACAAATCTTATTTAAAATATCTCTTTTTTGATTAATGATTTCGTAAAAAATATTTTAATTTATAGAAAAAAAATGAATCAGAATACAAAAACTTTCATTATAAGTCTTTGAAGTTGAATCTGATTTTTTTTTCTTTTTTTCTTGACTAATGGTTTCTGATTTTGAAAGGAAATAATACGAGAAAACTATCAAATACTCTGGATTTTAATCTTTATTTTTTGGTTATTAGGAGGATTTTTGTGGAATACTAAAGATAAAAATACGATACTTCTAAAAAAATTCATTATTTTCTGTGAATTTTATTTTTTCTTACTTATTTTTATTCAACCAACGATTAATCTTTCTCAGTCAGAATTTTTTATTCTTTATCTAGCTAGTGTAGGACTTGTTCATGAGTTTATTACTAGGAGACATGAGAGATTTAAAAAATATCTGCTTAGTTTCTGTTATTGAATTATCTTTTTTTTTATGATCAGCATTGCTATTTTAGTACCATGGAAAGAAGCATTTAATGAAGAAGCCTTTATAAATCAACAAAATTATCTTTTAATTACCCATTTTGATTGAACTCTTTCAAGTCAATACACTAAAATATGTTTAAAAACCAAAGAAAAAGAACAAATTATTGATTTAGAACCTAAAATTCAAAAATTTATATTAGAAAATAATACTGACTATGAGCTTTTATTCTCCACTCAAGAAAATAACAGTAATAATTACCTTATTATTCAAGATAAAAATGGAGAAATTATAAAAATTTGAACTCAAAGTAAAATCAACTTTTCAACTTCAACATCAAACAACAAGATTATTATCAATACGCAAACTTGAATAATAACAAATTTTAGTAAAAAAAATGAAATAAATTCAGAGTTAAATAGTCTTAGATCTTCTTTTGAAGAAATTAAAAAAATTTCTGCTATAAACAATCTTCCATTACGATATCAGAAAAATAAAAACCTTCAAAATCGGAGTATTTCCTATACAAATTTTCTTTGAAAGATTTTTCCCTTTTGGTATGAAAAAAATAGAAAGATTATGCAAACTTATCTTCCTTATTTAGAAAATAATATAACAAAAAAAAGTAAATGAAAAAATAAAAAATTTAATATTAAAAGTAATGTTGAATTATGAAAATCAAAAACAAATCTGATAAAAGAGTATTGAAGATTTTTTAACAAAATTTAAACATTCATATTTTTAAAAATAAATTCTTTTTTCTATTATTTAACAAAGTATTCAAAAAATTAACAAGATATTAACACTCTAAAAAATTTATTAAATCTAGTTTAAATCAGTATTTTTTATTTTTTCAAAAAGAAAGTAGCAGTTCATTATTATTTTTATAATAAATTTAATTTATTAATCTTTAAATTATATAAAATTAATTTTTTAACAGATTTATTCAAAGTTTTTTAAATCTTTACAAACTCTTCTAAAGGTACAAGTTTCACATTTTTTCTCATTTGTAGTACGAGAAAAAGTTGTAGAAGGTAAAGGTTGATTTTTTAAAGCATCTTGATCTACAAGAAAAGTTTTTTGAAAATTAGTATCCTGAATGATTTTTTCAATAATACTATCAATATCTTTTTGTTCAAGTTTTCCTCAGTGATTATGAATACTTGGAAGATAAACTTCATATCCCTCTATTTCTGTATTTAAAAGTTCAGTTTTTTTATTTTTTTTCATTAAAAGTTTAAGCGCATACACTTTTATTTGATCTGAAATATCTATAAGATCTTGAGGTTCTTTACCAGATTTCCAGTCAAGAATGAGATATTTATTTTCACTAAATATGATTCAAAAATCAGGACTTGCCATAACAGAAATATCTTTAAGTTTTGGAAGTGTTCAGATATCCACTTTCATTGCTTCAAAATTTGGATTTTTGGGATTTTCTATATAAACAATGTTTGTTCAATTCATCATTTCTTGAATCTTTTCAATCCAAGGAGAATCAATAAGTTCATCTAAATTATTCCAGACTCTCTGAATCGTTGGTTCAAGCTGATCATCAATATTTTCTTGGTAAAAATGTTCACTTAAACCTCCTCGTTCATCAAAGTTCAGATTTTCATAATTTTTTGTTTTAGAAATCTCAAATTCATATCTCATTTCTTCAGCAAGTCCTTCTTTTATTTTTTGTATATTTTCTGGAGTTCATTCTCATGATTGAAGGAGTTTTAAATAATCTGAAATCAAAAAATGAGTTTTTTCTCCCATTCGCATTTCTAGAGATTTAAGTTTTTTTGTGATTTGTGCTGTTTTCCAGAGATCGTAATCTAGGTTTTTTAATGCAAATGTGTAATAATTAAGAAAGTATTTTTTTTCACAATATTCGAGAAGGGTAATTCTTGTGTTTGACCAACTAAGCTTATTTGCTTTGTTTCTTTTATTGTGGAAGTTCATTATAATATTGGAAAAAATATAAAATCTGATTTCTTTCACTTTAGGATTGTTGAACTTAAAAGCAAGAGTAAATATTTATGCTAAAATACCTTGTTTTCAGTTTCTAAATCATTAGACTAATCCTCGCTTTATTTTAAGCAGAACAAGTCATTATGAGTGAATTGATTCAACAGCTGAGTACTTTTTGTTCTACTTTGTCGGAAAATCTTTTTTTGTGGTTTTCTCAAAATTCACTTCTTATTTTTAGAGGAGAAATTTTTTTATTAGGAATAATTTTAATTTTTATTTTGGCTTATCACAGATTTAAATCAGGGAAACAGATTTTTACTAAATTTTGAAATAATTTCATTCTTTTGTTTGAGATGATGTTTGAGAAAATTTATGATTTCTTTATAGAAATTATAGGAGAACATCAAAAATATTGGGTAAAATCTTTTGTAATTTGAATGTTTTTTGTGATTTTGTTTTCAAATTTAATGGGAACTTTCCTTGATTTTTTAGCTATAGCTTTTCCTGGTTTGGAAGAATGGATTGCCGCTCCGACAACGGATGCAAACTTTAATATTGCAATGGCGGTGATTTCAGTACTTTTGGTCCTTTATTTGCAAATGAGACATCTTGGAGTTGGGAAGTTTTTCTATGAATATGTGCCGCTTTTGGGAAAAGGAATTATTACGATTGAAAAAGGAAATATGTCTAGATGGGTCTATTATCCGGTATGGTTGATCGCAAAGCTCTTTGATATTCTGATTTCGCTTTTTGTTGGAGCCTTAGATATTATAGGGAACTTTGCTAAAGTGATTTCGCTTTCCTTTAGATTGACGGGAAATATGATGTCAGGAACGATTTTGCTAGGAATGTTAGTTGTTGGGCTAAAGGGCTTAACTAGTGTGATGACTGGGTTTGAGTTTCCAGTGCTTTTCCCTTTATTGATTGTGCTTCAAGGGGTATTGGTTGCGGTGATTCAGGCTTTTGTTTTTGCACTCTTGACGGCGATCTTTATTAAAGTAGCGACGGAGTAGGGAA
>CAUTUR010000015.1:0-19890 GCA_963541585.1 uncultured bacterium
TTTAATAAAAATTTTGAATAAAAACAAAAATCTGATTCTCTAACTTATAAGAGAATTTTCCTAAGAAAATCCTTTGATTTATCCTATAAAAATGCTATGCTTAAAATGATCTTATCTTTTACTTTCTAAATAATTCCGATGAAAAAACTACTTGCAAGCCTTGGAGTTGGGCTTTTGATGCTGGGAATGAGTTCAGCAGCGACTCCTGATACTCAGCTCTTGGAGCAACTCTCTGGCACTACTGCCGTGCAAAACCTCAAATTTACTCAGGCGAAAAGCTGTAAATCGCTAGAAAGTATGCTAGAAAAGTATGCCAAAGAAGCGAGAAACAACAGTAGAACTCCTTTTATGAAAGGAATGATGGTAGAGGATGCGGCGGTGACCAATGAAATGGCTTCACAAGCTCTTGGTGCGATGGACTCTAGTTCTACGGATTTTTCTCAGACCAATATTCAAAAAAGCTGAGTAGATGAGCCAGAAATCCTCAAAACGGATGGAAAATACTTCTATTACTATAATCAGGAAACGAAGAAAATCAGTATTCTTTCTTCGCCTTTAGATCTTCAAAAAGCTAAGCTTAATCCTGAGAAACTGGCGCTTGTCAAAGAAATTACTGTTCCTCAAGATTTGGATCAGGTTGAGCTTTTTCTCGCGAAGGATCGTTTGGTATTGATGGGGACTTTGTATACGAGGTTTTCATCTTTTCAGAGCCGTTTTACCTGGTTGAATAGCGATATTCGTACGGTCGTTGCTGTGTATGATACGAGCGATCTTGCTCAGCTTAAATTATTGAAATTTGAGAATTTACCTGGGTTTTATGAGGATGCGAGATTGATTGAGGATCAGCTGTATGTGATTGCTGAGCAGGGGATTAACCGATGGAACTGGAAAGGGCAGGAGCATGATTTCCGCAAGGCTTTCGCGCATGTAGAGATCACTCCTCAAGGGAAGAAAAGCTATCCTTTGGAATGTGATCAGATTTCTTATGTGTTGCCAGAAGATAAAAATCTGAGTTTAGACCCTGTGTTTACGCTGATTTTTGCGATGGATATTCGTAATACGAGTAAAAAAGCTGAAACAACCGCTCTTTTGGCTCCAAATGGCGAGATTCATATGTCTCAAAATGCACTCTATCTCGTTTCTCGTTTCTATACCTATGAAAACTGGTCTTGTCCGAGAGGTTTGCTTTGTGCGATGCCGTATTTTAGAAGCACGACCCAGACGCTGATTCATAAATTTGCGAGAAAAGGGCTTGAACTCAAATATCAGAATACTGCGGTAGTTCCTGGGGAATTGCTGACTCAATATAGTATGGATGAAGATGCGAAAGGCTATTTCAGAATTTTAACCAAGACTTGGACTCCAAAAACTGCGACTCATCTCTATCTTTTTAATCCTGACCTTACTTTTGCAGGAAAATTGGAAAATATTGAGCCAGGTGAGGAATTCAAATCTTCCAGATATATTGGTGATAAGCTCTATTTGGTGACTTTTGAACAGATTGATCCGCTGTTTGTGATTGATCTTGCTAATCCTAAACAACCAAAAATTATCGGAGAGCTTAAAATCCCAGGCTATAGTACCTATCTTCACCCACTCAAAACGGAAGGTAGTAAGCAGTATCTACTTGGATTAGGCTACAATACAGAAATCAATAAGCGAGGTGGAGTCAGTAATGCAGGAGTCAAGCTTTCGCTCTTTCAGATTGATTATGCTAAAAAGCAAGGCGAGATGATTGAGGTCAAGGAGCTAGATAGTCTCAGTCAAGGCGGAAAAGAATCCAGTTCTCAAGCCCTCCACAATCCAAGGCTCTTTGTGATGGACAAAAAAGGGAATGTTACCCTGCCTTTGAAGCTTATTGAACGAAAAACTGAAGGTCAGAATTGTTCTGTTCGCTATGATAAAGAAGGAAAAGAAGAGAAAAAAGACTGCTCTCCGATTGTGGAACCTTCTGAATATTTTATAGGACTCAAAACCTTCGCAGTTGATCCGAAAACAGGGATCAAAGAAAGCTTTGCTAAGAACTATTTTCCTCTTCTCGTAGAGAAAAATGAAACTTTGAAAGCAGATCAAAAGGACAAGCGTTATTGGAGAGATCTTTGGTATAAATCAGATGCTTATCTTTTGGAGCAGATGAGGGTTGGGTATGCAGGAGATGCTTTGTATAGTTTCAATCCGCTCTTTACCGATTTTATCTTCCCAAATAAGAGCTCAAAAACGCTTTGGTTTAAGTAAGTGTTTATCTTCTCTTGAATAAGCTTCGCTTTACATTTTTTGCCTTATCTAAAGATTCTCTTGATTGTATTTTTTGCATATATAGAATCAACTCCGTTTATTTCTTATTGAATCGCTATGGAAAATAAGAGATTTCACAAGGATGAATACCTTGAAGAAACTACAACTCCAGAGGAAGAGGAGGATGGACCTATGCATATCTCTCAAGTTCTCATTATGGAAGCTTTTACAGTTGCAAGCTTTTATGCTTACTTTGCAGGATATCAGCTTCGTTTCAAAAATCTTAATCTCGGAGCTTATTCTTTCTTGGTTGTAGGAATTCTGTTTTTGATAGCTTTTTCGTATTCTTTCTATACCTACCTTCAAGAACAAAAAAACAATAAATAAAAATCTGACTTCTTACCTTTGTTTTATTTTTTTCTGATACAATAATGATGACTTTTTTGGTTCCAGGAGTGTGTTTGATTTGAGGAGTATGATCCCTCATCTATACGCTTTATCGATGGAAAAACGGTGGATCTATCAAAATTTCTACCCTACTTCTTGCAGTTATTGGAATCCCAGTAGGAATTGCTTATCTTTGTCAGTATTTTGGACTTGTTAACGTTCAGGTACTTGCTCAAGGACTAGGAGCGGAGTATTATGCTCAGCGAACTCAACAGCAAGCTGCTAGTATCGATGATGAACTACAAGATTGAGAAGATTTTGAACAGGATATTGATGATACGCTTGAAGGTGTAGAAGATTAGAACTTCTTATAAAATAAACTCTCTTCCAAGAGAGTTTTTTCTTTGTTCTTAATTTTATTCAGTTGAGGCGACTTATCTTTTTTTGAAGGATAGTGCCAGGTTTTCTTACCTTACTTTTCTGGTTTATTTCCTACTTTTAAAGGCTTTTGCGGATTTAGATAAGGCCACGATCCGATCTCAGACTGCTTCTTTTTGAGTCTTGAGAGAAATGACTTTTCAAAGGAAGTAAGTGACTTTTTAGACCTCATGAGTATTAAACAAAATCAAAATAGATCTTTTTCTCAGGGAAATGCTTCTCAAACAAGGAAACAAAAGTCTGAAAAATCTGATCAGGAATCTTTACGAGTCCATTTTCTTGGAGCTGAACAAGATTTCGGAGGTCGGAATTCAGATTTTTTTTCTGCATTTGCTTAAAATCACCTTGATTGTAGATGAGAGAAGCGATAAAAAGTGAATTGATTTTCTCAATATCAATCTCGCTCTTCACTTGTTCTAAGAGTTCGCTATAAAGGTTCTCATAGTTCTCAACTGGTAAAAGAGGAAGAAATCTGAGTCAGACTTTGTAATTTTTTTGGAGAAGGGTATTGATCGCCTGCATCCTAGCACGAAGTGGAGCCGTTCCCTTCTCATACTGCTCAATAATACTCTGTGGATTAAGTGAAAAAGAAATCTCCGTATTGTGAGGTGGGATGCCTTGATTTGCTTCCAGAATACTTGAAATGTTTGCAGATTTTGTCCTCGTTTCCATCAGTACTCCTTCAAACTGTTCCATAAAAGGGAAAAAATGCTGATTAAACTCAGAAAGCTTATCAAGCCCCTGAAGATCAGAATAATTACTCGCATAAAGGGTAATCTGCCCTTGATATCCAGCTTTTCTCTCTTCTTCAATTTGCTTTTTGATGCTTTCCTGGATTTCATCATAGTTTACGAAAATCACAGGATATTGAGTCTTAAAATTCCCCTTGAGATAGCAGTATTCGCAGTCAAAAACGCAGTTCAAGCTCGTCTTGAAAAAATAAGCTTTCCCAGGGTAACCATAGTGATCGGGAACCGGGATCAGCTTTGGATTTTCCTGCTTTGCAAGAATAAGTGCAGGGCTTAACTGCTGATTTCAAATATTCTTGTCAAAAATGTTTTTATAATGGTCTATTTCCAAAATTTCTGCTTGAGGAAGCTTACGGAGAATGCTTTTCGTCAGCGGAAAATCTTTAGCTTTTTTTTCAAGATAAATCAGCATGCGATGTGGTATATTTAAAAAAAATCATCACGAGGAAAAGGAAATCCAAACGCTCGTTTTCTGATCTCCCTTTCTTGGTAATGAATTACTATTATCTATTTTTGGTTGATTATCAATGCTTATGCAACAATTTTCCCTTCGTTATTTTCTATTTTTTGAAGGTAGTCAGCAATTTTTTCTTCATAAAACTCTTTTGGATGAGCTCCGAGAAATCCTTCAGCAATTTGATGGTTTACTCCTACAAAAACCGTAGGAATAGAAACGATTCCGTATTCCTGTGCGAGTTCTGGAACCTGATCTACATCTACTTTCAGGATTTTTACCTGATGTTCATCGTATTGTGCAGAAAGTTCTTCCATCACAGGAGCGAGCATTTTACAAGGTCCACACCAAGTAGCGAAAAAATCCACGAGGAGTACCCCATTAAAACTCTTCAAAAGCTGTTCAAATTCTAGTTTAGAAGTGATGTGTTGTGTCATTTTCATAGTAAAAAAGAATAAAAGTCTGATTATTTAAGACGAAAGATGATCTTGAGCGAGCTTCTTAACTGCTGATAAACCTCTGTATTGAGACGATATCTGATATTTTTCCCTTCTCTCTTGGCTAGCACGAGTTGCGCTCTCTTGAGCATTCCCAAGTGATGAGAAATCAGATTTTGAGGCTCTTGAAAAAGCTCTACCATCTCAGAAACACAGATCCCCTCTGGTAATTTTTTGCAGTTTTCTGCAAGCACGCAGAGAATCCTTAGTCTATGTGGCTCTGCAATCAGCTGAAGAAGCTCGGAAAACTCTTCAAGATTGTCTAGTCAAGAAACACACGTGCTCATTCATTTCTCCTAAATAAAACAATATATCTATATGGATTGATATATAAAATGCAAGAGATTTTAAAAAAAAGAGGACTTAGCCTCTTACGAAAATTTTATCGGAATACTGACTTAAAATTGCTTTTGCCCTATCAAGATCAGCACTTCCAGCAGCATGCACACCCTCCAAAGGATACTTCCATCAGAGCTTATCTCGTTTAGATTTTCCGAGATTGTGGTAAGGGAGTATTTCTAGCCTTTCCATACTTTTCCTTGTTTGCAAGTACTTTCCAAGCTCATGAAGATCTGTTTCATCATCAGTATAGCCAGGAACGAGCACATATCTGAGCCAATACGGCTTTTGGATTTCATCTAAGTAGTCCAAGGTCTTGAGGGTGTTTTCATTGCTTTGTCCTACGAGCCGGAGATGTTTTTCTGGATTAATCTGCTTCAAATCAGGTAAAACCAGATCAACAAGCTTGAGAATTTCTTTTGCCTCTGCGCTCTGCCAAAAACCGTTCGTATCAATACAAATGTGGTAGCCTTCAGCTTTCAGTTTTTTGATAATAGGAAGCAAAGCCTGAGCCTGAATGAGCGGTTCTCCTCCCGAGAAAGTAATTCCTCCTTTGGCTCAAAAATATTCCTTCTGCTTCTCAGCCTGGAGGAGAATGTCCTCGGCACTTCGCTGTTTGGCTTTATCATTTTCTAGTGGAATGGTATCCGGATTGTGGCAGTATTTGCATCTAAACATGCAACCTTGCAAAAAAATTACAAGTCTGATCCCAGGTCCATCTTGGGTTGCGAAAGTTTCTATAGAGTGTACATTAAGCATAGTTTTATCAATTAAGAATGAAAATAATTTAGTTACTTATAGATTGGTATTTTGACTTCCATATTCTCCCCATAAAAAAGCTCCACAAGAGGCGTGGAGCAGATGTTTCTTTTTTTAATTGAGAGAAATTAAATGACTTCAATTTGATAACCGCTGAGCTGAGAAGCAAGTTTGATATTGCTTGCTCCTTTCCCGATAGCAAGCGGTTTCTGAGACTCTTCAACTCTCACAATAGCTTTAGTATCTTTAATTTCAATTTTTTCTACTTGAGCAGGTTTCAAAAGCCTGATGATAAGTTCTTGTGGATCATCTACAAGCTCTACGAAATCCACTTTTTCTCCATCAAGGAGTGAAAGCACCGTATTGATTCTATCTCCTTTATGCCCAACGAAAACTCACACAGGATCAACGCTCTCATCATTAGAAGAAACCAGAATTTTTGTCTTTTTCCCAGCAATTCTTCAAATTTTCTCAATATTTACAATTCCTTCTTCGAATTCAGGAACAATCTTTTTCAAAATTGCTGCTACATAATCACCGCTTGATTGTGTGATTTCAAGCGTAATTCCTCCAGCTTCTTTGCAGATTTTTTTCAAGAAAACGAAGATTTCCTCTCCTAATTCATAAGGTCTATTTGGAATCTGGCTTTCTGGAGGGAGTACTACAGTCGTTCCTTCAATATCTAGGATAACACTATCCGTATGAACTTTTGTAACTTTCGCTTTGAGAAGCTGTCCTTCTTTATCTTGGAATTTGTCATAGAATCTTTCTCTTTCTATATTTTTGATCCCTTGTTTGATAGTTTGAGCCGCAGCCTGAGCCGCAATCCTAGAGAGTTCCATACTCGCTGGAGTAATGTTGATCAAAAGCTGCTCTCAGATTTCTATATCTTTTCTTTCTTTTTTCGCATCAGCAAGGAGAATCTGAGTATCTTCTTCTTCAATTTCCTCTACAACAGCTAAAGCCTTATAAATGCTGATAGATCCGTCATTCTCAATATTAACGACAATTTCAGCTTTTCTAAATTCTGGATAGTCTTTTTTAAATCCAGATTTGATCCCAGATCTAATAATTTCCATTACTTGGTAAGGATCAAGTCTGTATTCATCTACCAAGTGCATAATTGCAGCCTGAATACTTTTTCCATCAAGTTTCATTCAGTATTTTTTTTACTAATAAAAAATTGGTCTGACTTCACTTTAGCTATTCTCTTTAGTTTTTCAAGGAGAAAAAAATCTGATTTTATTTTTTGATCTCCTTTGTCGGATTACGACGATTATATTTTCATTATAACTTTTAGAATAAAGGGAAAGCTTTTATTTTCCGTTTTTTGATAGATTGAGGTTTGTTTAATCGTTATCTAAGATCCCTTTTTCTTCAAGCTTTTTCACTAACGCATTAAAGTCCTCTTTGCTAACCTTTAGCTCCTTATTATCTATTCCTTGTTCGTCTTCCATTGCTTTTGTATGAGGCTTGAATTCTTTCAATTTTTCCCAACCTTCATAAAGTTTCATCCTTTCAGGAGTTATATTTCCTTTTTGTTCAATCTCTTTTACCTTACTTTTGGTATAGCTAATTTCTCAGTTTTCATGTACTTTTGCTTCAACTTCTAGGAAGATATTGAACATTTGATCTGAGAGTTTCACAATAAAATGCTGATTATCTTTCCAGAGTATGCTATGAAGATTCCAGTATTGATTATAATTTTCATTGGTAAAACTCCAATCACGATTGAGTCCTTTCAAAGGTGAAAGTTCATCAGCTTTACTATTTCTAATGTCCCTATCAATTGCACCTCTAACATCAAATTTTTCTAAATCAAACTCTATAGGACAGAAAAAGGCATTTTCTTTCTCATCATAGCTGATCCAATCAGAACACTCTCCCATATCTTCATCATAATAGGGATCATAATAACCCCATTTTTTTGTCCATTCTGGTTTATGGAGGTTATTTGCATGTAAAGAATTAGTAATATTAAATTTCCAATCTTTAGGAATGTAGAGGTCTACTGAGTATTCCATTGGAGTAAGAGGTACTATTTCATCAAAAAGTTTGTAATCTTTGTGGTAAATATTGAGCATCCCATCTCTAATTTCATAGATAGGATCTGAAATATTTTTGGTGATTGTAGTAAATATTTCCTTATTGTTTGTATAAATATTATAGGTAAATACTGCTTTTATAGTGTTTCACTCATAAGGGAAATAGTTAATTACCCCATTTTCACTGATAAGATCTCCAAAAGGATTCACAGAGAGTGTGAAATTATTAGGTTCTACTCCGATAACTAGAGGCTGATTTTTGTTTGGAATCGGAATTTTTATTTCTTTGGTATAGACTTGTGCTTGAGGAACTGCAAAGTTTGAGAAAAATTGAATCCCTGTAATTCCTGCGATAATCATTGCAAAAACTCAGCTTACGATCGCAGCAATCAAACTCACACTATTCATCAAGTTCTTCTTAAATAAAGCTCCAATACTTCCTAATAAGAGCAATAAAGCTGATAGAAATCCAAGAGCGACTCCCCATAAAGTGATTGCTGGGAAAATTGAGGTCATCTCCACATTATTCCATACATATCAAGTTCGTAGGTAGTAGAGCAGGACTCCAAGCGTTCCAAGGATAAAGATCAGAAAAGCACTTCGTAAGAGGAGAAAACAGATTTTTACGAAATTCCAAAAAGGTCAAAATAATGTTGATAATCGTTTCAATACGCTAGGAATCGCTGTTCCTACGATTCGTTTCACGCTTTTGAATCAGAATTTTATACTATTGCTGATGAGGAGTCTCAAATCCCAAACTTGAGTCAAAAAATAGTTAAAAACTGATCTTTCCCCATAGTTTTTCTCTTTGATCGGAAAGATAAGAGCAAGGAGAAAATAGCACATTCGTCCAAAGAGGAAAAAATCTCCCATTCCGCTTGCGAGAAATACATAGCTTGCAAATAAAGTCATCCCTCTCCAAAATCGCACATTCCATCCTGTTCCTTGTCCAAACATTCCGCAAACTCAGAGGAAAATCGCAGTTTCTTGGGGTCTGCTCCGGTGGCTTTTTTGGAATTTCTCGTAGAAAGGTTCAGCTTTTTCTTTTTCTAGTTCATCTTTTCAGGCTTTTGGACTATTTATTGCACTAGAAGAGGAAAATTCTTCTTCAGCAAAGATCTCTTCTGGTTCTCAAAGGTCGTTCACGATTTGGATGGCGGTCTTTTGCGTGATTCAGCCTTTTTGATTTTCTTTTTCGCTTAATTTATCGGCGAGTCTTTGCAAAATGTCTTGATGAAGATCGGTATCAATCTGATTTTTAGCTACGAAAGCATTGATCCTCTCTATATAATCGTTTAGAAATTTGAAAACATCATTTTCAAGTTGGAATGATTTTTCATTCAGATTTAGTGTTTTCATGAGGTTTAAGTTTAGGAAAGTAAAGTAGATGTTCCCCTCCTTTGTGTAAGGAGAGATAGGGGAGCTTGATTATTAAGAACCCGCTTCGTTCCGCTTCAAAAGGGGGATTTTGTTTACAGATTTTGGATTCAGAGAATCGCAGTATTGAGCTGATTTCGGGTATGTTCCATCTTTTTCATCACTTGTTTGCCCAGAGGAGTCAGTTTGTAATATTTTCTCGGAGGTCAGCTCGTAGATTCTACCCATGAATAGGTCAAAAGCTGATCTTTTTTGAGGCGAGAGAGGAGCGGATAGAGCGTCCCTTCTACGATGAGGAGATCGTATTTTTGCAGTCCACTGATAATATCTGAAGCATAGACCTCGCCTTTACTAATAATCAGCAGGATGAGATATTCCAAAATCCCTTTTCTCATCTGAATTGCAATATTATCGGTATCATACATCATCATTCGTTTTTGATATAAATATACTACCTTGCATTGCAAACTACTATATGAAAAATTTTTCTAAATGCAAGAAAAAAAAGAAAATTGATATTACCTAATGATCATCAAAGGGATCAAGCCTAATCAGAACACTTGCTCTTTTGAAATGCTTTTTCAGTTTCATTTCTATTTCACGACTAACAGTATGTGCATCTTTTAGACGAATATTCTCATCTTTAAATACCATATGAAAACTGATGAAAACCTTCCCTCCAGATTGGTGGCTCTTGAGCTTGTGAAAACTAGAAACTGCAGGATGAGCAAGGATAAGTTCTCAGATTTCTTCATCTTTTCCAAGGCTTTTATCCATCAAAAGGTCAATTCCATCTTTGATAATTCCTCCACATCATCGGAGAATGTAGATGGCGATTCCTATCGCGATAAGAGGATCAATCCGTACCAAATCTGTAAATTTTACCATGACGAGAGCTAAAATTACTCCAGCATTGGTCAAAAAATCCATTTTATAATGTAGTAAATCTGATTTTACGATCAGACTTTTTGTACTTTTAGTCGTTTCCTGTAAGATAAAGACAATTATTCAGGTAACAAGCAATGAAATTCCCATCGCAATAATTCCATAGCCAAGGTATTCAATTTGGACTCAGAAAATCAGTTTTTGAACCGATGAGAAGATAATATATCCTCCCGAAATCCCAATTAAAAGTCCTTCAAATAATGCTGCTAATGCTTCAATTTTCCCATGTCCATAATTGTGATCTTTGTCTGCTGGTTTTTCTGCTTTTTTCAGAGCAAAAAGATTGAAAACTGACACTATGAGATCTAGCAGAGAGTCCATAGCTGATGCAATAAGAACCATACTTCCGCAGATAATCCCAAAAATAAATTTAGTTAGTGCGAGTAGACCAGCTCAGAAAAGTGCAAAACGAAGTGCTTTTTGTGCTTTTTGCATATCAGTTTTTTAGAACTAAAGCGGTATGAAGTGTAGTTATTTGTATATCAACTACAATTGATTTTTATAACAAGGATTTTTCTATTCAGAAAATCATAATTGAGAACTGGTAAAAATAAAAAAGTTTTAAAAAGTTTGCATTCTTGACAAAAAATATTATAATGACATTGTAATTTTATTCTCTTATACATAGTAAATGGCAAAAACAAAAACAAATGAAGCGTTGATGAAAAATTATCAACAACTCCTTCAATTTGCTCAAAATGCAGTGATCACTGCTGAACTCCAACTAAAAAGAGCAAAACTGACTTTGGATCAGCTTTCATCTTTTGATCCTGAAAATCCAGAATCCCTTTCAGCTTACTTGGAAGAAGTAAGAGCTACCAATCCAGAAGAGCTTAAATCCTACAAAGATGAAGACGTAGAAGTGGTAGAGGGAATTTTTGATGGATATTATATGGTGGGAGCAGATCAAAAGAAATATCCAGTTCCGATGAATTATTCAAGTAAAAGTAAGCTCATTCCAGGAGATGTTATGAAGCTAAAAATCCTTCCTGATGGAAAAATGCTTTTTAAACTTATCAAACCAGCTGAAAGAAAGCATCTAAGAGCAATTCTTTCAAAAACTGATGATAATAAATTTACTGCAAATACGGATGATGGGAAGATTTATTTTCTCAATCAGGCTGCAGTGAGTTTTCATGCAGGGACTCCAGGAGATGAACTCTATATTATCGTAAATGATAAAGATGAAGGGCTTTTTGCCGCTATTGAGGCAATCATTAAAAAATAGAAAATTTGATGTATATTAACGAAAAAGGGGAGTGTAAGCTTCTCTTTTTCTCTTGAAAAAAAAGAGAGAAATCATAGCCTAAAGAGTGTTTATATTATCTTTTTCTAATGCAGCTTTTTATTTGTTCAAATTTTGAAGTATCTTGAAATCAGCTTATTATCAAAGAAAATCCGGATCTTCTCAATCAGTTAAGAAAGGTTCTAAGGGCTCAAGCAGGGTATGAATTTTTTGTTCAATCTCCCTCTCCAAAAGAAAGGTACCATTTGTCTTTGCAGTCTTGGAAAGATCAGCTTATTACTGCGAATATCCTTGAAATCTTGCCAATTCCACCAAAAAAACAAAAAGTCTGAATGCTGATTGCTCTTCCGAATAAACAAGAAAAACTTGAACTTATCGTTCAGAAACTTAGCGAAATCGGAGTTGATGAAATTTTCCTTTGGGCAAGCGAAAGATCAGTACTTAAATGCTTAAATCCCAATAAAGAACAAAGACTTCTTAAAATCATAAAAGAAGCAACAGAACAATCTTGGTCTTCGGTGTTTCCGAAACTTACTTTTCTATCAGATATAAAACCATTACACAAAAATTGGCAGTTTGTCGTTTTTGATTTGCCTAATCATAAGCAAAAACTTCAAAATAAAAAATCAGATTTACCACTTTTGTGAGTGGTAGGTCCAGAGGGAGGATTGACCGAAAAGGATTACTCTCAATTCCCAGAGGAGTTTCAGATCGACTTTCTTGGAGAACAAGTTTTGAGAATGGAGACTGCAGCGATTATTGGTGGATGGAAACTGAAGCAATATATCTAAGTTATATTACTCTTGGTCTTTTTAGGTTATGTGTTTGTTATTTCCACCATGTTATTTTGGTTCCTTTGTTTTCAAGATAATTGGCTAATGAACTAATGGTTGAGTTTTTGGGGTATCAATAGGAAGAATTTTGCTTAGGAAGGAAGATTTGAGAGATTATAGGTAATTCTGATGTTCCTCATTCGTATGATTCCAAGTTTTGTATTCAAAGGCGATCAATTTCCCCAAGGAATACCACATTTTTTTCAATCTTTTTTAGTCCTGCAAAACGGAAGGCCCCTCCTTTTGGAATTCTAGTATTTTCAGTGAAGATTTCAATATTGTCTAAAAAACAAGTTCCTACAATTTCTTCAGGTAGTGTGATATTTTGTAATGATCTTAAATTCGGGAGTTCCAATGCATGCATTTTTTTAGGGAATACGAATCCCTCCTCAATTTCAGAAAGATTACTATAGAAAAATTTTATTGTTTCAGGGAAAGCTACAGATTTAGGTCGAGATGGTATGTTAAAACAAGATAAAAATTCTAATCACTCTGGTAAGGCCATATTTTCTGGTCGTGATTTTAGCTGATCAATTTTTAATTTTTTTAGTTTACTTGGTAACGGCGAATTATCTAGGAGTTCTTCTATTCCAATGGTTAATTTTTCTAAGTTTTCCGGGAAAATGTTATTGTTTGGGTATTTTTTTAATTCTGGAAGATAAACTTCTGTTGCTCAGCTCGGAATCTTTATATCTTCTGATAGAGTAACTAGATTCGGCAATGAGAGCTTTCCTTTGAGGTTTTTTGGGAAATGGAACCCTCTAGGAAGTTTCGTAATATGCTTTAAGGTAAGATTTTCATCATATTCTGGATGTTTTAGAAAATATTCACTCAATGCTATAAGATTTTCAGGTTTATTTTGTTCTTTTGCAAGTTGCTTATCTCAAGGAGAAACGAAATTATCCTCAAGATCATAAATTCTCTTAATTTCATCTTCTTGGTATGATTCAGCATTTAATGCTTGTGTCAGATTCTCTCAAGTTTTTTTTGAGCCATTTTCAAGAAGTTTTCACTTTTCTTGTGAGTTTAATCATAGTTCTGATTTTTCCATGTTTTAGGAGATTTAGATAAAGTTTTACTTATTATATTTATCTTCATCTAAGTTGTCAAATCTTCCCTTTTTTTTAGAGAGGAATAAAAATCAGATTGAGAATCTTTTGCTTTTCCTTACACTTCAAGCTAGCTTTATTCATCTGCTGAAATAATGAACTTAGATACTGCAAATCAAGTAGAATATGACCTTTATCTCCAAGGCTTAACTGAGGAAACTGTCAGAAAAATCTCCGCTGATCTCCAAGAACCAGAGCGAATGCTAGAGCTGAGGCTGAAATCCCTTGAGATTTTTCATAAACTTCCAATGCCAAGCTTCTGACCTGAGATTTCTGATCTGAATTTTGATGCTTTAGTCTACTATGCAAAGCCAAAAACCTGATCCAAAACTTATATGAATGACCGAGAACAAGTGCCAGATGAGATCAAAGCTACTTTCCAGAAGCTCGGAATCCCTGAAGCCGAACAAAAATACCTTGCCGGAGCAGGAGGGCAGTTTGATTCTACAGCCGTCTATCACAAGATCAAAGAAGTCCGAGCAAAGCAGGGGATCATCTTTGAAGATATGAGTCATGCCCTCAAATCCTATCCTGAGCTTATCCAAAAGTACTTTATGAAACTCGTTCCACCGACTGATCATAAATTCGCGGCTTTGCACGGTGCGGTTTGGAGTGGGGGAAGTTTCGTCTATATCCCAAAAGGGGTAAAGCTGACCCAGCCTTTGCAAGCCTATTTCCGTATGAATACCCTCGCTGGAGGGCAGTTTGAACATACGCTGATTATCGTGGAAGATGAGGCAGAAGCTCAGTATATTGAGGGGTGTTCGGCACCGAAATATAACCAGCTTTCTTTGCATGCTTGATGCGTAGAGATTTTCGTTGGAAAGGAGGCGAAGATGAGATATTCATCAGTTGAAAACTGGTCTACCAATACCTATAATCTCAATACCAAAAGGGCTCTCGTTCAGGATTTTGGTCTGATGGAGCGAATCGGTGGAAATCTCGGTTCTGGAGCGACTATGCTCTATCCTTGTTCTATCCTTAAGGGAGAAGGTTCAAAAGCTGATAATCTTTCGGTCGTTATGGCTTCCAAAGGTCAGAATCAAGATGTCGGAGCAAAAGTTATCCACCTCGGAAAAAATACCAGCTCAACCATCGTTTCCAAATCCCTTTCTCTCCAAGGGGGGATCAATACCTACAGAGGACTCGTACAAATTTGAAAAAATGCTGAAAATGCCGTATGTAGCGTTAATTGTGATGCTTTAATTTTAGATGAAGAGTCGGTGAGCAAGACAATCCCTGTGATTGAATGTGATAATGCTTCAGCTTTGGTTTCTCATGAGGCTTCTGCCGGAAAAGTGGATGAATTTCAGCTTTTTTATCTGATGAGTAGAGGAATGGATGCGGAAAAAGCAATGTCGCTACTGGTAAATGGCTTCGTTTCTAGTGTCGTAAAGCAGCTTCCTCTTGAATATGCAGGAGAACTCAATCGTTTGATAGAAATTGAGATGGAAGGAAGTGTTGGATAGTTGAGAGATAAAAGGTAATTCTGATCTTCAAAAAGAGTGCTGTTTTTCAAGAGTTTTTATAACTACTTGACATTTGAGAGAGGAATACGTATAGTCGCTAAATAATATAAAAATAAAACTATGACAAAAGACTTTAAATTAGCCCATAAATTCTTGAAAGAATCAGGAATCCTCGGGTTTTCTGAAGAATTTTCTTGCTTAAATCTAAGTCCTATAAAAAGGGCTAACGAAGAGTGGCAGAAAGTTCAATCAGATCAAGATCTAGTACTTCATGCATTAGAAGAGGTTCTGAATTCTTCCAAGATCGTCAATATTAGACGATCAGTACAACTTCATGAAGAGCTGTTCGAACTGAATAAGTTTGAAGTCGCTCTGTTAAGCTTTCAGCGTTACTATTTCAAATATGCTAAGCTTTTTAAATTTTTAGCTTATGCTCATTTGGAATTACGCTTCTAAAAATTTAAAAATCTGATCTAATATTTTATGGTCAGATTTTTTATTAATTATAATTGACATTTTATTAGAAATATTTATATAGAATGCGTGAGATAAAAAAATTAAAATAAAAACTAATCATAAGGTAAAAAATTTTATTATGAAAAAAAATTTATTAAAATCAAAAGTACAAAGGTTTTTAGCGGAAATCGGTGTACGAGAGTTCCGTAGAGGGTTCCCCTCTCTGCCTCCTGTTCCGAATGCCATTGGTATGTATGTAAATTACATATGGGGATGGCTTGAAAACGAGAAAAAGAAGTATGTTTTAGAAATTTTTGAAGAAGCATTTGCTTTAGAGCTTCCTGAAGGATATTGGACTTGTACTTATAGAGACGAGTTGTTAGATCCCTTGGAAACTAAACTTGCGTATACAATTAAAGATTATAACCAATATAATCAGTATGCGCAGATTATCAATCATTTTATCTTCTTTCACGTATTGTTAAGGACGAAAGTAAAATTAGAACCTTCGTGGCTTCCGTGTGAAAACATGAGGTTTGAATTTAAGTTTGCATAATTTTAATTAAAAAACTGACTTCAGATTCTGAGGTCAGATTTTTTTTATTTTTATAGGATTGACATAAAATAAGAAATGATTATAGTATTTGTGTGATAAAAAAATAAATATTAATCAGTCTTTTTTTCAAATGAAAAGACAAAAAAATAAATAACTATGGAAAAAGAAAAATATAAACTTGCTAAAAAATTTTTGGAAGATTCTACTATTTATGTGGATCAGAATCTATATCCGTTTGTTTCCGATCTCGAGTTTTATCAAAAAGTAAATAAGAGATGGGAATCAACAAGTGAAGAAAAGAAAGAACTCCTTCTAAAAAGATTTGAAAGTGCGCTTTCTCTACCTCTTTCAGATAAATATCGGAACATGATCATCCAATTGGATGAAACTGAAGAAAGCTTGGAGCTAACAGAAGAGGAAACTAAAATTTTGATATATATTTTAGCTTCTTCTGATATGCGTCCTTATCATGAGGATGTGTATATGTATTTTATATCGCATATAGCATTCAGAATAGAAGTTCTTTTTCTATGTGAATGTTTTTCTCAGGAAATGATGCCTAATTAAAATATAGAAATCTGATTTCAGAATACTGGAGTCAGATTTTTTTTTATTTTTTTTGACTTTGAGGCAGAAAGCTGTATACTTGAATCAGTCAGTTTTTTACTTTTTCTTAAATCTATGAAATTTAGCGATCCTGTGAAATATATTGAGTTCCTTAATGATTTAATGCTTCAGAAGAACGCTTCTGATATGTATTTGACCTATAATGAGCCACCAACACTCAGAATCATGGAGGAAGTCTACAGACAAGATGAACTTGAAAAACTTGATGATGATAAACTCAACAAGATCGCGCTTACGCTGATGAATAAGACTGGTTTGGAGTGTTTTGAAAAAAATGGAAGTCTGGATCTCTGAGTGGGCTATCAGGATAGGAGATATAGAGTAAATATTTCTCGTCAGAGAGGGCATATTATGATCGTTTCTAGGCTCCTGAGGAAAGAAATTCCGGACCTCAAAAGTCTGAATTTGCCTCCAATTTTCAAAGAGCTCGCTTATAGAGAAAATGGGATTGTTTTCCTTGCAGGTCCAACAGGATCAGGTAAATCAACGACTTTGGCTGCGATGATTGAGGAAATCAATCAGCACAAAAAAAAGCATATCTTGACGATTGAAGATCCAATTGAATATGTTTTTAATCCCAAAGAATGTATTATTGACCAGAAAGAACTTTGAAAAGATGTTTCCTCTTTTTCTAATGCGATGAAGTATGCGCTTAGACAGAGACCTGATGTGATCCTCTTTGGGGAAATCAGAGATTTGGAAGGAATTAGGCAGGCGATTTTGCTTTCTGAAACAGGGCATTTGGTTTTGACGACGGTGCATGCGAGGTCAGCAGAGCAGGCCTTGAATAAGATTATTGGATCTTTTACCTCTGATGAACAGAACCATATCAGAACACAACTTGCAGAAAATATGTCAGCAATCGTGGTTCAAAAACTCCTAAAAAGAATTGATAAGCCATGATTGACTCTTGCACAGGAAGTGCTCCTCAATACTACTGCGGTAGCAAATGTTATCAGAGAAAATAAGCTCAATCAGCTCAAAAGTGTGATGTATACCAATAGAGTTTCTGGAATGCAGCTGATGGAGGAGAGTCTTTTGACGCTCATAGAAAAAGGAATGATCGGTATTGATCAAGCTCTAGAAGCAGCAAATAATCCTGATTATATCAAGAGAGAGCTTATCAACAGAGGACTATTAGGATAGTCTTCTTTTTATTTTATTCATACAGTTCATCAAGGTGAAAAATCAGATAGCTTAGCGCGATTCCTCCAGCTCCTGCGAGTAGAATACTCACAAAAGAAAGTCCTCCCTGGAGTGAAAGGTTATAAATACTATGAATCGTAAATCCTAGGAGGAGTGCAAGAATATATCTCCAAAAAAGGCCAATATTTCTGTAGTTCATCATAACAAAAGCAATACTTCCTGTTGCTACGATATGAATGAGAGCGGTTAAAAGTCCCCTTCATACGAGCATCCCAGTTGTTATCGTGCTTCATTGGATTAGTTGGAGTACAAAAGCAAGCACATTTTCTGCGATGCTAAAAGAAAAACCAATTAAAAGTGAGAAAAGGAGTAGGGTAGAAGGGCTTGTTTTATTTGTAGATTCAGATTGGTTGTTTCCAACTGTGAACTTGAAAATTTCTTCTACAGAGGCTGCAAGTAAAGTATAGAGAATAAGGGTAGAGGAGCTAAGTGTTGTTCCAATAAAAGCAAGGATCATAAGCGTTAAAACTGCAACCAAAATCTGAATCCAGATTTTTTTGTTTTTTATCTGCTTAAAAATGAACGTTATCCCTATGACAATCAGTAAACTATAGACCAAGAAATTTGCTGTCGATCAGAGTGTGATGTTTTCACGCAAAAAAAGAAGCGAATGATCAAGTCCTAAGACCGGTAGTAATCTTTCATATCCAAAGAGGACTAAAACAAGCACTCCACCTCGTAAAAGAAGTCTCCACTTAGAAAATCTTTCTCTAGATAAACGAGAAAAAACCTGATTCAGGAACCGGCTCCAAAACCAAATAAGGATCAAAAGACTAATCAGAAGTCAGAGAATTTGCACCTTGTTTATTCGGAAATAAAAGTTTCTCGTAAATTTAGCACTTGCTCTTTGAATCTTGGATCTTGAGTTGTGGTGATGATGAAGAGTTCTTGACTTGTAGATCCCTTGGACATTTTCGCTTTTCGTCCTGTTGGAGTGGGAGAGGAAAGAGAGAATCTTAGCTCTGATGATCCTTTTTGCTGTCTTTGAATCCTTCATGGGATCATCCTTTGAATATAAGCTTCTCTTTCTAAACGAGTCAAGAATGGAATAAATTCAGAAAGAATCGTATGTTCAGTTTTTACTTTTTTGAAACTTGCTTCCATACCTCTTCCTCAACTAAAACCTTGTAAACTTCAAGAGCTTTCGTATACTTCTAAGGATTTTAGTTAAGAAAACAATCCAAAATGCAACTCCAAATGCTCATCCAAGACCCTGTTTTCAAAAAGAAATTTGTCCTTGAGAAGCTTCTTTGTCATTATCTCAATACGACGAGAACCGACTTGCGAACCAATGCGCAGCAGGAACTTTCTCCTGAAATAGAGCAGCGTATTAGGGCAGATTATCGTGCGTATGAAGAGGAAGATAAACCGCTTGAATATTTGCTTGGATTTGTGGAATTTTTTGGAGTAAAGTTTATAGTAAATGAAAATACGCTCGTTCCAAGACCTGAAACGGAATATATGATCACTGCGATTACAGAAGCGATGCAGGAAAATCATGATACAGACAATATTTTGCTTGATATTTGAACCGGATCATGAGTGCTTGGTTGTTCAGTGCTTTTACAGAATGGTGATAAGTTTCGTGAGGTGTTTTTTGCTGATATTTCTGCAGAAGCACTCCTCGTTGCCAAGCAAAATTATGATGCCTTGATTGATGCTTCTAAGTATGATATGAGGATGTTGCAGTCAGATTTATGTGCTTTTTTAGAGAGTTATCAAGAGATTATAAAAAATAAAAATCTGATCCTTACCGCTAATTTACCCTATATCCCTGATAAAACCTTTGAAGAAAATGCACCAAGCAATGTACAGAAACGAGAACCCAAAATTGCTTTCGTTGGTGGAGATGATGGTTTGGATCTGTATAGAAAAATGTTTGCTCAGCTTCAAGGCATCAAGCAGGAAGTGAAAAGTCTGACGATGTTCCTAGAAATGATGACATGGCAGGTAGAACTCCTCAGAAAAGAATTCTGAGAACAGATGGAGTTTGAAGAAGTAAAGACCTTCCATTTTAATATCAGAATCGTAAAAGCTCACTTTAAATAGTATTTAGATGCTTATTAGAGTTCGTATTTTCCTCTTCCCAGGTATTTCTTCTAAAAAATGGGAGAGCTTGTTAAAGGTTAATTTTCAATCAAAAAGCACCACTTTGTTAATAAT
>CAUTUR010000016.1:0-19542 GCA_963541585.1 uncultured bacterium
AATCCGCTTGATCAAGAGCATAAACAACGATATGCGACTTCGGTCAATGCTGGAAAAATTGATACGAGAATGATTGCCAAGACTTTGTCTCAGAAATCTTCGCTCACGACTGGAGATGTGATCAATGTTTTGGAGAATCTGATGGAGGAGATTCCAAGGCGGCTGAGTCAGGGCTATTCGGTGAGTTTGTGAGAATTGGGGACTTTCCGCTTGAGTCTGTCCAGTCAGGGAGTCAAAGAGCAGAAGGAGTTTAATACGAGAACGATCAAGAAGAAAGTTGTTTTTTTGCCTTCCAAAAGTTTTAAATCTGAACTAAAAACAATCCCTTTTGAGCATAAAAAATAGCAGTTCAGCTTTTTTATTTTTTTCTTTTTTAAGATGAAAATTATCGGAATTACCTGACCGCAGGCAGCTTGAAAGGGCGCTGTCGTGGATTATCTCGTGAAAAACTACGCTTATGCTTATTTTTCTGTTAGCGGATATCTTACTCAAGAGCTCCAATCACAGGGACAGGCGGTCAATAGAGATACGATGAGAGAGCTTGCCAATCAGCTTAGGAGCGAGTTTTGACCGAGCTTTATCGTAGAACAGCTTTATCATCAGGCTCATGAGGCTGGAAAACCTGCAATTATTGAGTCTATCCGTGCATTAGGGGAGCTAGAAACACTCAAAAAGAAAGCTGATTTCCTCCTTCTTTCAATAGATGCTGATCAAAGGCTGAGATATGAGAGGGCTTTACTTAGGAACTCAGAAAAAGATCAGGTCAGCCGGGAAAAATTCCAAGAACAAGAAGCTTTAGAAGCCGATAATCAAGACCCAGCCAAGCAAAATGTCCCTGCTTGTCAGAAGCTAGCGGATATTCAGATTGATAATAATGGTAGTTTGGAGGAACTTTATGAGCAGATTGATCGTGTAGTATGAATGAAAGGTTAGTTGTCATTGCGAGGGAGTGAAACGACCGTTCTACTTGTCATTGCGAGGCGAATGTAATGAGCCGTGGCAATCCACTTGTAATCAGATTGGTTTAGTAGCTAGATTGCTTCACTTCGTTCGCAATGACGAGTGAGAGAAACTGGATTACTTCGCTTCGCTCGCAATGACGAGTGAGAGAAACTGGATTACTTCGCTTCGCTCGCAATGACGAGTGAGAGAAACTGGATTACTTCGCTTCGCTCGTAATGACGAGTGAGAGAAACTGGATTACTTCGCTTCGCTCGTAATGACGGAGCGGAGTTGGATTGTTTCGTTATTCTCGCAATAACGCATAATACACGAATTTTATTTGTTTTATGTGGATGAAAGGAGCCTATGTCTATATTCTGAGTAATAAAAGGAATGGGACTCTTTATGTAGGAGTAACCAGTAATCTTGTGAAAAGAATCTTTGAACACAAAGAAAAGGTTGTAAATGGTTTTTCTGCTAAGTATAATCTTGATTTACTCGTATATTATGAGGAATGGTGAAGTATTGAAGAGGCAATTCAGAGAGAAAAACAGCTTAAAGCAGGGAATAGAAAGAAAAAACTAAGTTTAATAGAAAGTATAAATCCTGACTGGAAAGATTTATCAGAATACTTAGAATAGAATAATTAAGCTATATAGTTAGTCATTGTGAGGCAAATGTAATGAGCCGTGGCAATCCATTGGTAGGCAAATCGTCTTTGCGAGGGAGTGAAACGACCGAAGCAATCTATTGGTAAGCAGAGTTGTTTAGTAGCTGGATTGCTTCACTACGTTCGCAATGACGAGCGAGAGAAACTGGATTGCTTCGCTTCGCTCGCAATGACGAGGAGTTGGTCATTGTGAGGCGAATGAAATGAGCCGTGGCAATCCATCTGAATAATAAGAATTATCCCTTTTATTCCCTTCCTTCTCATCCCAATGAAAAAGCTTCTTATTGCTCTGATTGTTGCACTTCTTGCCCTGCTGCTTTCTCCAGGAGTGGAGTTTCGTTTTGGAGGGGAGGAAAAATGAGCGGAAAAGTCAGATTTTTCATTATCTTCAGATTGGCTTGAGCATCTAGAAAACATTACAGGGACGATCGTTCAGATGCCGAATCCTGATTACCTCAAGAGCTACGAAAACTCCCTTGAAAACAGCCCAAGGATTAAGCTTCAAACCTACGAATTTACCGAGAAACATCTCAAATCAAAACTCAAAAAGCTGGCAGAAAACGGCGTGAAGATCCAGATTATGATTGAAAACAAGAAATATCAGCAGTTCAAAAATAGCTATAAAGAACTCCAAAACTACTTTTCAGGACTGCAAAATATTGAAGTGAAATCTGATGAGCATCTGCCGACTCAGTATCTTCATAGCAAGATTACCCTGATGCAGAGCGGATTTTGGATTCAGAGTTCTAATCTTACCCATTCCACTTTTGCAAAGAACCGCGAACATCTCTTCCGAAGCGAAAATCCAAAAGTCTTAAAAAGTCTGCATACGCTCTTTGAAAAGGACCGAAAAGGCGAGCAACTTCTTGCTTCTGACCTCCATCCCAATCTTGTGGTTTGCAATCTCAATTGCCGTGCGGTGATTACGGAGCTGATTTCCTGAGCGAAGGAGAGCATTATCATGCAGACCCAATATCTCAATGATCCAGCCCTTTTTGATCTGATTGCAAAAAAATCGGAAATGCTGAATTTCAAAGCGATTTTCTCCGATACAGAAACGAATCAGTCGCTTCCTGACTACTTTTGAACGCATCAAGTGAGGCTGATGAAAAAACCCTATGTGCATACGAAAATGATCCTGATTGACAAGAAAATCCTCCTCCTCGGAAGTATGAACCTCTCTGCGAATAGTTTAGATAACAATAGAGAAATCTGAATTCTCCTCCTTGATCCAAAGCTGATTGAGCAGTTCCTTTCTGAATTTAGAGCCGATTGGGAAAAAATAAAGCCAAAGAGCTAACTTTAAAAATTGGCTTTTAAAAGGCTTAGCCCTTCTTCACTGACTTTTTTTTCTTGGTTGAGGATAAGAACAGAGAATTCTCCTTCATGATTTTTGAGAATATCAGCGAGAAGCTGAATTTTTTCTAGGTTATCTGGGAGCGTGGTAAGTGTAAAGATTTCGTGCGTCTCGTTCTCATTTGAGGTATCGCATGTTTGCTCACTAATCACTTCTTCATTTTCATTTTCCTCTTCTGGAAAAATTTCTTCAAGAGGAGCTTCCTCGTCTGCATTTGGGAGTTCTTCCTCTTCATGAGGCCTGACAACTTTCTTTATAGCATCATCAGCAAGCGATTCAGCTTTAATCTTTTCAATTTCTTCATGTTTCTGATCACCATATCTTTCTTTCTTAGCCCTAGCAACTGTCCACTCAGGATCATATTTTCCCCCTGCAAGTTTTACAAGGGTTTCATAGTCAGTTTTGATGATTTTATCGAGATAAACTCTCCCATTATTCTTGCTTCCATAGAGAATTACGAGATCGAATCTGTGAAAATCTAGAGAATCTCTGATGAAAAATTCCCAATTCGCAGAAATATCTTCAATTTTGATGAAAAATCATTTTTTCTTTGCCCTCTGTACTTCCTTAATATAGCCATAGACAATGAATTTTTGCACCTGCTCCTGTGCGATAATTTGGTTCAGAAAAGAGAATTTCTTGATATAGAGATAAAGTCCATCAAGCGGATTTCCAGAAACAAAAGCTTTCAAGACTTCTTGCTCCATCATCAGTCTTTGCATAAGGTTTGATGTTTCTGCTGGTTTCAGCTGAATGCTCGTATCTACTCCAAGTCCTCCAAAAAGTCAAAAATCAGCATTTACGATATTTTTTGTCCAGTCAAGCAAAATCTGACTATTTTCTAGTAATATATTCCTGTCTCAGAACTTATCCAAGGCCCCACATTTAATCAGGCTTTCAAGCGATTTTTTATTGATCACGCGATCGCATCTTTTGAGGAAATCTTCCAAACTCTGAAAAGTTCAGTTTTTCTGTCTTTCTTGCTGGATCGTTTCTCCAATATCTTCTCCCATTCCCTTTGCACTAAAAAATCAAAGTCTGATCGTATCTCCAAGTGCTGCTACGTGATTAAATGATTCATTGACATCTGGAGAAAGGACGCTTATTCCTTTATTTTGGATTTCGGAAATATAAAAACTCTGGGTATCGGTATCTTCCTCTACTGAACGGATCAAGGCTGCTGAAAATTCTACAGGGAAATGGGCCTTGAGATAAGCAGTTTGATAAGCAACCATGGCATAGCAAACTGAATGCGACTTATTAAATGAATAAGAAGCTGCAGGCTCAATCATTTTCTCATAAATGTAGGTTGTTGTCTCTGGTTTATAATCCCTAAAGGTTTCTCCTCTGGTGATAAATTCTTTTTTCAGCTTTTCAATTACTTCTTTTTTCTTTTTTCCAACTCATCTTCTCAGCATGTCTGCTTCACCAAGTGAGAATCCTGCCATTGCTTGCACGAGAAACATCAGCTGTTCTTGATAAACGGCGATTCCATAGGTTAAACTCATAATCGGAGAGAGATCTTCGATCAGCTTTTGATTTTCTTGTTCTGCGACTTCAGCACTATATTTTTTGGTAAGTTCGGCTCTTAGTTCCTCACTCATATATTCAACAGGCTCTCTTCAGTGTTTTCTCTCAATATATCTCGGGATAAATTCCATAGGTCATGGACGATAGAGTGCATTCATGGCTACAAGGTCATTGATTGAGTTAGGTTCAAGCTGAATCAAAAATCTTCTCATTCCCTGTGATTCAAACTGGAAAATTCAGGTGGTATCTCCTGCTTTGAAGACGCTATCATAGGTAGTCGTGTCGTTAATATCGGGCTGAAACGAGGTTGTCTGCAAAAAATGTTGAAAAATCTCAGGAAGTACTTTTCCCTCTTTTTCATATTTTGCTTTGATAATTTTAATACAGGTTTTAATGATAGAGAGATTCCTTAGTCCGAGGAAATCCATCTTCAAAAGTCAGATTTGTTCGAGTGTCGGCCCATCGTATTGACTTACAACGGTATGGTCGTTTTCCTTTGCAAATTGCACTGCAGTATAGGTGGAAACCGCTTCTGGTGCGATAATAATTCAACATGCATGAACTCCAAGCTGCCTCAGATTCCCTTCGAGATTAGAAGCAAGATCAAAAGCCTGTTTTACTCTTTCGTTGGTATTCATATAGTTGTGAAGTTCTTCATATTCCTCAGGATGTGCAATGATTTCTTTTAGAGAGCTTTTTTCTGGGATAATATTTGAAATCTGATTTGCCATCTCAAAAGGCACGCCAACTGCTCTTGCTGAATCTTTAAACGCAGCTTTAGTTGCCATCTTCATAAACGTTCCAATAGAACAGACCTTTTCTTGTCCGTATTTTTCTGCACAATAGTCAATTACTCTCTGTCTTTGTGTATCTTCAAAATCAATATCAAAATCTGGCATAGAAACCCTTGCAGGATTCAAAAATCTCTCAAAGAGCAGATCAAAAGGGAGTGGATCAATATCAGTAATTTCTATCGCCCAAGCAAGTAAAGAACCTGCTCCAGAACCTCTTCCTGGACCTACAACAATCATCTGCTTTTTTGCCCACCTTACATAATCCGATACGATTAAAAAGTAGGAATTAAAATGCATTTCCTTGATTACTTTAAGCTCATATTCTAGTTTTTCAATATAAGTTGAAAGAGGATGTTTAGAAGTTTTTAAAGGGAAAATAGTTTCCCCCTGTTGAATAATATCTTTTTTGAAGTCTGTATAGGTCTCATGGGTAAATCTCTTGAGATCTGCAGGAGAGGTTTCAGGAACTGATTTTTCGAGGACTCCTTTATTAGTAATCTTTACGAGATTGATGAGCATTTCTTCATCCCAATCCAGTCTGAGTCTGGTTTTTAGGCCTTTATAGGCAAGATAACGCAGTTCAAATTCATGGAGATCCATTATCATCAGGAAAGTTTAAGCAAAGAATAAATAATCTAATCGTGTTAACAGGTGAGCTTGTTTACCTACTAGACAGAAAAAATAACCATTGAAGCTAGTGTAGGGTTTTGGCTTAAAAAATCAATAAAAGAAAATCCCACCATTCATGGCAGGATTTCATCTTTTTTAGGATAAGCAAACTAATTAGTAGGTGTAATCGCATTATTTGTCGGTGCTTGTCCTGTAGTTGCCAACGCTCCGATCACCCAGAAGATAAAGGATACAATAATCCAAGAAATTCCAACAACAATAAGTCCAACAGCTGCTTGCTTAAGAATAGTAAATCCTGATTGGTATTTTTTGTCATCACCAGCAGCAGTTACCATCTGGAATCCTCCCCAGAGAGATACGGCAAGAGCAATCACCGCAAGCATTCCAAGCACCCAGTTAATAGTTTTTTTCATTGTTTGAATGAGTCCATCGTTTGCTGCATTATTTCCAGCTGAGCTCGTTCCTACAATTCCAGCAATTCCAGCAACTCCATTAGTTGAACCAAATCCTCAAGCATTAGAGTAATCAGTTGTCCCTTGTTGAGCCATCGCTAATCCTCCTAAACTTCCGAAAGTGGCCAATCCCATCATCATAATTGCAAGTAGTTTTGTTTTCATCATCTTGTATAAAAAGAGTAAAATCAGTAGTGAAGAAAGCTTCTTCTACTAAACTAAGTTAAGTATACTCACTTTTTTCTTTTTTGCAAATTTTTTATAACTTTTTTTAAGAAAGATTGATTGAGGAGTTGGATTTGGAATTTCTCTTGCATTTATTAAGAAGAACGATATACTCTTTTTCGGTATGCAGAAAATGCATTTCCGCTGTGGAAGGTCAGAATTCTGATCGTTTGCACCACTTTTATTCTTATTCTTTTATACTTATGAAACACGGAAAGAAGTATAACGAAGTGAAAAAGCTCGTTGAAAGAACTAAAGCCTATCCTTTGGCTGAGGCAGTAGAACTCCTCAAAAAGGTAAACTATGCAAAGTTTGATGCTGGAATTGAACTCGCAGTTAAAACTAATGCGAACCCAAAGTACAACGATCAAATGCTCAGAGCAACAACTATTCTTCCTCATGGAACAGGAAAGACTAAGAAAGTTGCAGTATTTACTACTGATGACAAGACAGAAGAAGCAAAGAAAGCAGGAGCTGATATTGCTGGATACGAATCTTTGCTCAAAGATATTAAAGAAGGAAAGACAAATTTTGATGTACTTATTACAACTCCTGATTTGATCAGAGAGCTTGCTCCTGTAGCAAAACAGCTTGGACCTAAAGGATTGATGCCTTCTCCAAAAGCTGGAACCGTTACTGTGAATGTTGCTCAGGCAGTAGAAGAAACTAAAAAAGGTAAAATTGAATTCAGACTTGATAAAACAGGAAATATCCATGCTTTGGTTGGAAAGCTCTCTTTCGATAATAGCAAACTCGTAGAGAATATTGATGCTTTGATGAAAGCCATTGAAGAAAATAAGCCTACTGGAGTAAAAGGAAAACTCGTAAAAAAAGTAGTTATCGCTACAACAATGAGTCCAGGAGTTCAGGTTGAATACTAATGCTTTCTCTTGACAAAAAGATCACTTATAGTGCGAATCTATAGGTGATTTTTTTAAACCTCTAAGCTATTCTAGCATGTTCTTTATGTTTTCTCTAAAAAAACAATTGCTATTTCATTTGGTATAGATATAGTGGAATACGTTTTATATTATTCAATAGCTTATGACAAAAAAATCAGAACAAAAAGCCTTTCCACTTTGGGCTAAGATCGTGATTGGAATTTTTGGAGTTGGGGTTGTTTCAACTGGAATGCTCATTGCTCTCAATGTTGCCACATCAGAAAAAGAAATCACATCATCTTCTACAACAGAACAAGAACTTGAAAATTCAGATTTATCTTCTAATGAATCCATTTCAATGAACGCAGCAGCAGCTATCAAAGATTATTTAGCACAGGCAAATAAGGCAGTTAAAGAGGACGAAATCGTAACAAGCGGGGACAAGATTACCGTAGATTATATCGGAAGGCTTAACGATCAGGAGGTCTTTGATACGAGCGTGAAAACGGTTGCAGAAGCGGCTGGAAAATATTCTCCTCAGAGGAATTATGATGAAGGCTTGAGTTTTACGGTGGGAGCAGGACAGATGATTAAAGGTTTTGATGAAGCAGTTGTAGGAATGAAAGTAGGAGAAACCAAAACCATTCATATCCCTGCTGAAAAAGCTTATGGAGCAAAGAGAGATGATCTGATTGTTCGTGTCCCTCTCAATGAAGCTGGAGATATTTCAGGAGCAAAGGTTGGAATGCAGGTTGTGCTTTGAGGAATGTATCCTGCAACGATTACGGAAATTACTGATAGTGAAATTGTTTTTGATGCAAATCATGAACTAGCAGGAAAGGATCTGATTTTTGATATTACGATTAAGTCTATCGAGAGTGCATAGTTTTACTTTCTCATCATCGGAAATGATTACTTTGAAGGTCTACAACGGAGAGCTTTTTGAAAGAGGAAGATGGTGGTATGTGGGATTCGCAGCAACTATTGTTGCGATACTCGGACTTTCTCTTTTTTACAAGGCAGGACAAGGAATCCAGAATATTATTGGAGTGGTGATTATGCTGATGATCGTAGGAGCTTACTTTTTTTTGCAGTCAAAAATCTCGACGGAAACTGAACTTATTCTGAAGCCAGAAGGTGTTTTGATAGGAGAGAGAGTGATTCCTTTTTCTTTAATCCAAGGCTTTGTCGTAGAGATGGAGAAAACAACTTGAAAACTGAAAAACATCGTGCTTGTGCTGGAAAAATCAGTAGAGATTTTTACCCTTAGAGATGCTCCTGAACAGCAACAACTTTTTTTTGCAGAACTTTCAAAGCTTGTTCCATTTTTGGAAAGTTATCAGCAAACTTGGATTGATAAAATGATGAGAAAGCTGAAGCTCTAAAAGTTTGTCTGTTTAAAAGAAGAAGTCTGATTCTTTGTGTGAGGTCAGACTTTTTTTAATATCTTTTTCTCTTTATATTTAGAGAGAGAATCGTATACTGCTCTTGATTTCATTTTTTCATAAAAAAAGAACAATGTCCTGACATAAACTCGTGATAAAAGATGCTTTACGACAGCTTTTTGGAAGAATTGTGAGTGCTTTATTTGGTTTTGTGATTACCAAAATCATCTCTTCTTATCTTGGCCCTTTGAGATATGGGGACTATGGGACGATTTTCAGATTTTTTGCCTGGTGGACGGCTCTTGTAGATTTTGGGATTTATGTAATTGCTGTCAAACAGCTTGGACAGATTAAAAATATAACTTATGGCGAAGGAGAAAATATTCCAAAACCTGATATTGATTCTGAGCTGGCTACAACGTATGGAAAGTTCGTTGGGATGAGGGTATTTCTTATTTTCATTATCTATACCTTGGCAATCGTTGTTGCCTATTTGATTCCTGCATATACGAGTAATCCGTTTATTGTGCGAGGATTGCCACTTGCAATGTGTTATTCTGCGAGTAATATGTTTGCTGGAATTCAGCAACTCCCACTTCAAATCTTCCGAAAGATGAAAAGGCTGACCTGGTCGCTGATTATTGCAAGGTTTTCTCAGCTTTTCGTCTTGATTCCCGTAGTGTTTCTTTTCTTCAAAAATATGAATTTTGAAGAGAGTGGAAATCCTGATACTATGACGATTTTGGCTTTTGCCTTGGTGATTTTTTCTGTGGTGGCGAGTTCTATTGGTCAAAATGTGGAAATCCATCTAAGGACGAAAGATTTACTCCCATTGAAGATCAGACTTGATTTTTCTTTTATCAAAAATCTGCTGTCCAAAAACCGAAAATACGGATTTTCCTACTTTTTTAGTAGCTTCCATACCTTATTGGTACTGATGTTTCTCGGACGGTTTTATCCGACGGCAAGCGGATTTAAATATGCAGGAATCTGGGCTTTAGCACTTTCTTTGATAGAGATCCTTTTGATCGTTCCTTCTTCTCTGGGAAATAGCTTGCTTCACAAAATTCCGCATTATTCTGCTGAAAACAAAAAGAAATCACTCTGAAATCTGATGTTTTTGGTCGTTTGGATTGGGGTCGTGATTGCGATGAACTTTTGGATTTTTGCAGATGATATTATTGTCTTTGTCTCCAGTAAAAAGTTTCTTGGAACTTGGGAAAGTCTTTCTTCCTGGGGATCAAATCAGATTTTGCCTTTCCTAGGGATTGTGTTGGTTTTGAGCTTTATCAAGCAAGTTTATAATTACCTTTTCGTTGTACTTGAAAAGCAGAATCTGCTCTTTGAGATCAATTTGGTCGGAGTACTGATTGGAGCAGGAGTGGGAATCTGGCTGATCCCTAGCTATGGATTGATATGAGGGGTGATTACGCAAATTTTGATCGAACTTATCTTTACCTTGGGGGCGATAGGACTGGGAATCCAAAAACAGCTTACTCCACAACTACCAAAAAAAGTCTGATTTCAGCTTTTTGGAATTTTGGTAGTGTTTGCTTTGATTGGGGCAGGAATACCTTTCCTTTTCTTAGATCAATGAACGAATATAGTCCGTTTCTTCTTGGTAGCAGGAGTTTTTAATCTCCTCCTTGTCCTTGCTAGTTTAAAACCAATGAAAAAGGTTGCAAAAGGATTGACAAATGATTAGCATGAGCTTTTATTCTTAGAGATCTTGGTATATTCTGATGTTTAAAAAAATCCTCCAAGCTTCAGCACAAGCATTACTTTCTAGACCGAAAATCATCAGATTGGCTTTTTTTACCTTGCTTTGTTTTTCTATTGTTCGTTTATACTATATTATTTATTATTTCAATACCATCCTTATCTGGAAATATGAGTCAGGGGTTCAGATTTCTGATGCTTTAATGTATTTTATTTCAACCTTGCATGATCATCATGCAGTCGGGACCATTATTATAGCAGTGTTAATTATTATTGTAGGCTATCTTTGGCTCTATCCTATTGGTCAGGCTTCGGTAATTTATGCGCTTCATGAGCCAGAAAAATCTAATTTTTCCGCTTTTAGTAAGGGATTGGGGAGATTTTTCCCGATGCTTGAATATTGAGGACTTTCCATTCCTTTTGGTTTGTTTACTTTTTGTACGGTAGTGCTTAGGCTCTATTTGATCAATGTTTTGGGAAATATTGTGGTAGATATTCTGATCGGAATCCGAGGTATTATGGTGCTGTTTGCGAGTATTTTTTGGTCTTATGCTAAAGTGATTATTGTCCTTGATGGCGTTCAGGTTTTTGATGCGATCAAAAAAAGTACAAAAGTGGCATTTCTCAATTTAGGGCTTTCTATCAAACTAATGCTGGTCGAGTTTTTCTTGCTTTTTAGGTTTTTGATTACAGGGGCTTTAATTGTTGGGATTCCGTTAGGGATTGTCTATATTGCAGTATGGTTGAATGTTTTGGATAATAGTTTTGTTGAAGGATTGATCCGAGTCGTAGCAGGTGGACTATTGCTGTTTTTATCGTATATTAACTGTATTATAGAGACCTATTTTCTGACCTATTGGTATCAGGCCTACAAGACCATTGCTTTGGAGAAAGAAGAATAATAAAAAACCCAAACCTGAAATCAGACTTGAGTTTTTGAAATGCGTTTTAGGATTCTTCTTCAACTCTTTTTTTGTAGAGTTTATACTTTCGAAAAAGCTTTTCGAATGCAGTTTGCGAACATGGCGTGGTAATAGAGTAGCCATTTTCTTCCATTCGGTTCCAGATAATAAAGTTATCGACATCATCATGGAAGAGTTTTTCCAGTACCCAGTCAATCAATGGGCGAGAAGTTGGTCGTTTCATATCATTTATTTTTTAGTTTAACGCTTTTATTTTATCGTTTACTATATAAGAAGTCAAGTTTATTTTTGATATAGGTTCCAGAAATTTTTTTCTACCTGTTGCCACAAGGCGTCTTCCTCCATTCCGAGTAGATCAGCCAGGAACTTCCCTGTAAAAATAAGTTTCGCTGGAGTATTCATCTGTCCACGAAACCCTTGAGGAGAGAGATAAGGAGCATCAGTTTCGATTAGAATTTTTTCTTTTGGAACCGCTTTCAAACTACTTCTAAGATGTTCAGCTTTTGGATAGGTGGTATTTCCACAAAATCCGATAAAAAGCTTTGGGAAAGTGGACAATAAAATCTGAATTTCTTTTTCGCTATAGCCTCGACAATGAAAATAGATCGTCAGTTCCGGGAAATCTTTTAGCACAGCAAAGGTCTCTTCAAAAGCGTCTCTTGAATGAATCACGATGGGCAAATGAACTTCTTTCGCGAGTTTACATTGAGCACTAAAGACTTCTTTTTGGAGGGCTAGGGTGTTCCCTTCTGTATCAAAATGCAGATCTATACCACATTCTCCAATTGCAACAACTTCTTCTCTATGCTGAAAAATCAGATTTTTGAGCTTTTGAATTTCCTCTTCAATTGGTGAGCAAAGCTCTTCTACATCACAGGGATGAAATCAAACAGTGCACTTAACTCGGCAGTTTGGGAAAAGGTTTTTGGCTTCTTGGGCAATGAGGATTCCTCTTTCATTGTATCCGGTATTGGCTCCTGCATTGATCAGTCCCCTTCCTCCTTGGTTAATAAAATCAAAAAGATGCACCTTCCAGTCAGGGAACAAGCGTTCTTGATTAAGATGAGTATGAGCATCAAAGTAAGTAATCATATCTTATAAATAAGCTTTTTACCTCAAAAATCAATGAAAACTGAAAAAGCAATTGCATTTTCTTTACAAATCCATATAAACTTGCACTGAATGTTATTTTTACTTCATTTAAAGAAGCATAATGCCAAGGAGAACCGTTAAAAACAGAAACATTGAAGTAATCTTACTTCAGGATGACAAACATCTTGGAGAAAAGTATGAAATTGTAAGTGTAAGACCAATTTTCGCTAGAAATGTACTTTTGCCACAAAATATCGCTGTTCTTGCTGATAAGGCAAATAAAAATAAGTATCAGCAAAAAATGCAAGCAGCAGTTGTAGCAAGAGAAAAAAAGGCTGCAAGTCTTGAAGATTTGTTTGCTAAAATGACAGAAAATGGAGGAGTAAAACTTATTAGAAAAGTAAATAAAGATAATGTCCTCTATGCTAAGGTAAGTGAATCTGACATTGTAGAAGCAATTAAAGAAACCTATGGTGTAGAAATCGATGCTCACAATCTTAAGCTTAAAAAGAAATTGAATGAGGCTTGAACGTTCATCGTTCCTTTCATGTACAAGGAGATGAAAAAGGAGCTAACTGTTGTTGTTGAAGCTGAGGCTGGATCTAAAGAAGAACTTAAAGAAGAAGCAAAAGCTGAAGAAGTAGTTGTAGAAAAGACTAAAGAAGAGCTTAAAGCTGAAAGAGAAGCTAAAAGAGCTGCTGAAAAAGCTGAAAAAATAGCTAAACTCAAGGAAAAGTATAAGTAAGATGCTTAAATATGTATACAAAAAAGCTGAACGAGAAAAAAGTTCAGTTTTTTTTATCTTTACTTGAAAAAGTCTAAGAAATAGCTATCACAAGACAAGTTATTTATTTCTCTATCAGTATAGAAATGATCAAAAAAAATCTGTTTATGCTTTTTGTTTTTTATTTTTTCGTGATTCAGTTCTGAATTGCAGGGCTGCTTTGGGACCAGTCAAATTTCTATCTTCTAGGAGGAATAAATTTTGTAGCGATCTTGTTGCTTTCACTTTGTTATTCTTTTTTTGCTAAAGAAAAGGAACCAAGTCCTGAAGCCATCCTTGTGAGAGAAAAAATGAGAAAGGAGTTGTTATCCAAAGCATCAGAGGAGTCAGAACTTCCCATCTCAGAGTCTAATATTGAATATATCAAGACAAAGATCAATCGTAGCAAGAAACCACATACGGTTTCATGAGGAGGAACTTATCGTTTGTTAGTTTTTCTTCTTGCTCTTGTAGGGTTTGGAGGAATTTTATATATGTTTTGGGATATTTTTGATTTCTTTGCAGTGTTGATTTGAGCGTTAGGAATGATGATTTTTATCACCGTAATTTTTAAGGCCGCACATCTTTGGGAAAAGACGATTTTTGCTTCAGTATATTTTTGGCTGTTCTGCTTCTTTGCTTGTGGAGGATTGGTTGGTTTATTGTTCTGAAATCAATATGCAGAAGTAGAATTTGTAAAATCAGAGATTTCAACTTTCATTGATGGTTTAAAAGGAGAATGAAATCAGAATGCTGATGATGAACTTACAGGTAGCCTTGAAGAGAGTGGGTTTTTATTTGAAGAGACAGGAGACGTACTGAGAATGTCGCTTAGTGGAGATCGTTTATTTTCATGAGAACAGCTTTCTGGAGCTAAAGTAGAAATGACAGGTGCGCTTTCTACAGGAATTCTTGCGCCTGAATCTCCGACTATTTCTGGAGGGGAAACAAAACAAGAAGATCTAACCAAGCAGGTGACGATGTTAGAAGCAATTAAACATCTTATCAAGGAAAACGCAATTCCGCTTTCTTCTTCCAAGAATGTAAAGTTTACCTATGTAGCAATGAGTAATGAAGCGTATCCTTATATGAAAACAGCATTAGAAAAAAGAATGATAGGTGCAAACACGGATCCTAATATGCTAATTAGCTGTGATGTCTATATGGTAATGAAAGGGCTTGCAAAAGCCTGGCCAGTGACGCTTACAGCAGATGTAAAGTCAAATTATTGGAATGCAGCAATAGTACATAACGCTTTGAATGGATGTAAAAAAGGAGCAAAACTTACCGTTTGAAATTTATAGAGAACGAGTTTTTTTAAGAGAAGATTCTTCAAAAGGAGAATCTTTTTTTTACGTAATTTTTTTTAATCAGCATTTTGAGCTTGTTTTTTTGTAGTAAATGCTTAAAAATCACTCTTACTGATTTGGTGCTATTTACTTTTTATGATGGAGACGATGGATTTTGATCCGAAGAAGAATTATTATGAGATTTTGTGAGTGAGTGAAACGGCTACTGCTAATGAGATCAAAAAAACCTTTAGAAAGCAGGCGGTAAAGCATCATCCAGATCGTTGAGGTTCCAAGGAGAAATTTCAGGAAATCAATGAAGCCTATCAGGTGCTTTCTGATGATAAAAAAAGACAGCAATATGATATGTATAGAAAAGGCTGATTTGGTGCTGGAGGTTTTGATTTTTGAGGATTTTGAGGGGGCAATGGTACTCAATTTGATTTTTGAGGATTTTGAGATATTGGAGATCTGCTAGGAGGAATGTTTTGAGGTGGATTTGGATGAGGAGCAGGAAGAGCAAAAAGAGCTACAAAGTGAGCAGATTTGGAGAAGCATATTGAGATTACTTTTGAAGAGTCGTATCTTGGAGTGAAAAAAAAGATTGCTTATACAAGAAATATAAAAGTAGAGGGAATAAGCGAGGAGACTTGTTCTCATTGTAATGGGACAGGAAGAGTGACTCAGCAGGCACAGACTCCTTTTTGAGTGATTCAAACTCAGGCTGCTTGTCCTGAATGTTCAGGTTTTTGAAAAATTTACAAAAAAGATGGGAAACAGATCCAAAACGGAGGATTAGAGCCTAAAAAGGAGATTTTAGAACTTGAAATTCCAGCGGGGATAAAGTCTGGGAGCTACCTTAAGTATGCGGAAAAAGGAGATGAGGGAATGTGAGATCTTCCTTGAGGAGATTTGTATATTAAAATTTTTGTCGCTGAATCTCCAAAATATACGAGAAAAACAGACGATTTGTATGTGAGAGCAGATGTTTCTCTTTTTGATTTAGTTTTAGGAGGTGAGGTTGAAGTTCCTCATCCAGAGGGAAAAACAAAGGTAAAAATTCCGAAAGGAACTCAGGTTGGACAGAAAGTTCGTGTTGCAGGCAGAGGGTTTTGAGAAAAAGGCCTTTTCAAAGGGAAAGGAGATATGATTGTTGAACTGCAGGTTGCTGTTCCCAAGAAATTGAGTAAAGAACAAGAAAAACTCTGGAAAGAGCTCCAAAAGTTAGACTAGATCTTACATACTTTTGATTACTTTTTTCACGACGCCAATCACTTTCGTTTCATCGTAGGGACTAATTTCCACCTTATCAAAAAAGCGGTTGATAGATTCTAGCATAAAGCGATTCTCCTGCTTAATAATTTTTTTGAGCTTAGGAAGCTGATTATGTAAAACAAACACAAAATCTGATTCATCATAGCTCGCTTGCTGACGGATGAGGACGAGGTCGCCATCTTGGATTTTTGGCTCCATACTATTCCCTTTTGCTCTGACAAAAAAGCAATTTTCCAAATCACTCATTCCTACAAAGGCAACCGTTACCGGCATTTTCTCCTGAGAATATTCATCAATGATCTGCTTTCCTTTATTTCCACACTGCGCAAAACCATAGATCGGAAGCTGCACAATATCATCAAGCTTATTCCCCACTTCTTCTCTGATCAGTCTATAACCATGGTCATCTTTGACAAAATAGCCCTTAAAAACGAGCTGATTAAGCTTATTCAAAACGGTTTGCGGATGAGAAGCTCAGACTTCATTTGCAATTTCTCTGAGAGTAAGTCCTTCTTGGTTCGTATTCTGCTTAAAAAACGCGATCAGTCTTTTTTGTAAATCATCAAGTTTATTCGTTGCCATACTATTATAGTAAAAAGAGATAAAAGTCAGATTAGCAGCCCTTTCGGGAAGTTTTTCGTTCATCATCAGGATAACGCTTTTCGTAGGTTTTAACTGCTTCCTCACGAATCAGGTTTCGTTTTATTCCCTTATATGCTCCAACAATACTCGCCAAGGCACAACGACAAAAGCTAGGATCAACCTTCATTTTGAGTTGATGAAAGACTTCATAAGGATCTTGTGCCAAAAACTCCTCAGGCGTCGTAATTCAGATTTTCATTAAATTATCTGCAATCCTTGGTCAGATATTCGGCAGTTTGCATAAAGGAGAACGAGGCATGAGCGAGGGGAAAAGATAAAACATACTTTAGTCTTCAATGGTGCTAATAATAATTTGTAGGCGATTATGCTCAAAGTCATAGATTTCAAGGTCTACAAGATAAGCTCTTTTGAGAGATTGGTCTGCCCAAATCGTTTTTCGTGCTTCAATGGTGTCTTGAGGACTATAATAAGGAAAATCAAAAATCTGATACTTCTCAAGCTTGATATCACAAGATTCAAATCCTGTAAGGTGACTTTCACTGGCTACTCCTAGATAACAATCATAGTTGCCTTGGTGAAAATCTCATTGATAATTAGTATACACAACATAGGTATAAGGTTCTTTTTGTATCGTTTGAAGCTTTTTATCTATCCCTTCATCAAAAAATGTTTTCCAAAGTTGAGTAAGATCTTCCTGTGCTTGATTATTCTCATTTGTTGTAGTAATTTTTAGTCCAATAATGTGTTTGTTGATCATTTACTCCAGATAACAATATAAAGATATAATCATAGTCTACGAATCTCTTTGACAATGTCAAATCTTTTTTGACGAAATCAATTATTTTTTTGACAAAGAAAAAATGCTAAATAAAAATTGTAAAAATTCTCTTGATTTTTTATTTTTTTTCATTAAACACCATCTCAGTCGCTCTGGCAGGAAAAATTTCTTGCTGGAGCAGACGACTAAAAAAGTTTTATACCCTTACAACAATAGTTATGGCAAACACCAACAATCAAGCTCTCAAAGAAGCATTTATGAACATTGAAAAGCAGTTCTGAAAGGGGGCTGTGATGAGAATGGGAGATAATGCAAATGTCGGACTGGTAAATACCGCACACAGTGGATCCTATGTCCTTGATTTGATTCTCGGGGGGGGATATCCTGAGGGGAGAGTGATTGAGATTTATGGTCCAGAATCCTCAGGTAAGACGACGATTGCTCTCCATGCGATCGCTGAAATCCAAAAGAGAGGTGAAACGGCAGCTTTTATTGATGCTGAGCATGCTTTAGACCCTCATTATGCGAAAAAGCTTGGAGTAGATACGGAAAACTTGATTCTTTCTCAGCCAGATCATGGAGAACAGGCACTACAGATCGCTGAAGAGCTCGCAAAAACCTGAGCGGTGAAGATGATCGTGATTGACTCGGTAGCGGCGCTCGTTCCAAGGGCGGAGGTCGAAGGCGATATGGGAGATTCCTATATGGGACTTCAGGCGAGAATGATGTCTCAAGGACTTAGAAAGCTTACCTCTGTCCTTGCAAAAACAGGAACGATGTGTATCTTCATCAACCAAATCAGAATGAAAATCTGAATTATGTTTGGGAATCCAGAGACAACCACAGGAGGAAATGCCCTCAAGTTCTTTGCTTCTCAGAGAATAGAAATCAGAAAAGGGGACAAAATCATGGAAGACAAAGAGCAAATCGGTTATTTTGCCAAAATTAAGGTCGCTAAAAATAAGATATTTGCACCGTTCAAGACTGCAGAACTCCCTATCAAATGGAATATGGGATATGACAAGACAACTGACATTATTGAAGCCTCTTTGATTCTCAAACTGATTTCCAAAGCAGGAGCATTTTATACCGTAGGAAGCGAAAAACTCCAAGGAAAAGAAAAGCTCGCAAAATACCTAGAAGGAGAAGAAAAAATCCGTGCGAATCTGGAAAAAGAAATCCAATCCAAAATCAAAGATATGAGAATGGGAAAAAAGGTTCTTGATGATGAAGCGCTGAATAAAATGGAGGCAATTATTGAAGAAGAAAGTCAATCTGTAGAAGAATAGTGGAAAGAAAAGAAAGCTGATCCCAGGTATGAGGATCCGCTTTTTTTATTCACTGATAAGTTGATTTTTATTTTTTTCATAAAGTTCAAGGATTTTCGGTTCTGCTTCATATTTTGGGAAAAGCGCCTGTCACATTTCTATTTTTGTGTCGCAAAGATTGGCGATATTTTCTGTATTTTGTATTCGTTCGTTAATTTGAAGTTCTGAATATCCATTTTGAAGACAGATTTTTCTGATTTCTTCCTCGGTCATGAGATGATTTTTCGTTGAAGTAACTCTGTGCTGTGGATCGTAGAGTTTAAGGTTATCTTTGATCGCCATAGCAAGTTCTTGGGTTTCTTTGTCTTCAGGTTTTGGATAGGCATAAAGATTGCTCACAATACACGGAGTTTTTGTTTTCTCAGAAAGCTCTAAAATCTGCTTGTTGATCTTTGCTATTTCTAGTTCTTGAGATTCATCTTGAGCAATAATCTCTAGATAGCAGTTTTCATCTCAAAGCTGTGATTTAAGCATATCAAGGATTTCTTGAGTTTTAGAAAGAGATTCTCCATTATTCAAAAGTTTTGCAATTCGTGAGTCAGAACCTCAAGAAAAAACCAGAATTCCTTCTTTATATTGTCCCAAAATACTAATATCTATTTTCGGTCTTCCAATAATCCCCTCCTGCCCAGCAAAAGAGGTAAGCTTCATCAGATTGAGGTATCATTCTGTATTTTTAGCCAAGAGACAGATCGTCCCAATCGTATTTGGAGTAGGAGCATTATCAATATTGAGGACAAATCAGACTTCTAAACCGATAATCGGCTTGATCCCCTCGGCATTTGCTGCTTGATAAAACTGGATCGCACCATACATAACATCAAGATCCGTAAGAGCAAGAGCAGAAAATCAGAGTTCTTTTGCTCTTTTTATGATAAGCTTTGGAGTTCAAATAGATTCAAGGAA
>CAUTUR010000017.1:0-19524 GCA_963541585.1 uncultured bacterium
ATATCGGACTAGATGAACTGGTTGAGATCACGCCAAAGGCGATTAGAATTAGAAAAAAGTATTTGACGGAGTCTGCCAGGACGATTGCGAGGAAACAGGGGTTGATTTAGATTTTTACAACCCCCACCGCCCTTCGGGCACCTCCCCCTAACAGGGGAGAAATTTAGCTTGATGCTGCTCCCTGAGAGGGGAGCTTGCGATCGGAGCGAGACTGAAGGGTTGCCAGAGAAGTAGAAATTAATTTTGAGAGTTATGTTGGCTTTTTATTTGTATACTCTGTATAAGATAGTGTTCCTTTCAAGATGTCTCTTGGATGGTAAAACTGAACGGAGATCTCTCTTCTAAATTTGGACTACTTACAATATGTAATAAATTTGATAAAAAGTATCCAACGTTATATCCCTCTATCTTATAAATGTTAAAGAAAGGGTGACTTCAATTGATTCCCGAATTTACATGAGGATTAACGTTTTCATTAGATTCTTTCCGTGCTTTGAAAAAAATATCATTTCATAAGCTTATATGATTTACATATTTTAGTTGAATTCAATTATACTTACTTTGATTTTTTAGTCGATCTTCGTTCATTTCTTTTTCATAAGCAAAAATTCACGAGAATACTGAATTTTCTCTAATTCCTTCTTTCAATATTTCGAAGTCTTCTAATCGTTTAAGATTATTTACTATATTTTTTAATCAGTTATTTCATGAAAAATTAATTTTGCTTTTTACTTCAATAATTGCTTTTACCATATCTTGGGTAATGATCACAAAATCCTCATCTCTAAAGACAACGGGATAGCTGTTATCGTAAATAAGAATATCAATCTGCTTGCTGATATGAGTTTGTCCTCTATTGTTTGATACGACAAATCAGCTTCCTATACTTAAATGATGAGGGAGGTAGTCGCGGATCATTTTTTTTAAGATACTTTCTTTGTATCTTCCTTCTTCTCCTCGATGAGCATCGCCTATTAAATTTCTGACTCTATCTTTGATTGTCAAAAGTTCTTTTCCAATCGATTTTTGAAATTCTGGAAGGTTTTGTTGAGGCATAGCTCTAATAAATAGGAAGTAAAGACAAAAAAACTATAAGAAATTTAGACTTATTTGCAATCTTTTTTCAACTTCCCCCTTGCAGTTCCCTCTCCGCCTCCTATACTCAAACCATACAATAACCCAAACGACAAAAAAAGCTATAGAATATGAAAAGATTGGATCAAAATAATGAAAAAGATGTGAGAATACGAAAATATTCCGCCAAAATGCTGAAAATTAAAAAAGCTGGCTTTATTCGGAGGTCTGTTTCTTTTATTGGTTGATTTTAAAAGATTAAGAATTTCTGCTGATTAGTCTGGCAATTATAGTTCATTTTTGTAAGCTTGAATAGAAATTAGAAAAGATTATCTTTATTTGTGTATACATAATTACTTCTTAATACTACTTATATTATAGAGGGGGAGTTTTATATTTTTAAAATGTTCTTAGTATGATCTCAAAAATCAAATTACAGAAAGTTGCTAGCTATGGTGAATCTCCTGCAGTCTTAGAAACAGATAAACAAATTAACCTTATTTATTGACTTAATTGAACTTGAAAAACAACAATTTCAAAATATTTTCAAAATCGTGAAGGAAGCGATTTCTCTCATTGTTCAATAGAGGGCTTAAAGAATGAAAAGATTTTAGTGTATAATGAAAATTTTATTCATGATAATTTTTATCAGGATACTCAAAAAGGTATTTTTAGTTTAAACGCAGAAAATAAAGAGGCTAAAGAGAAAATTAATAATTTAGAAGCAGAAGTTCAAAAACAAAATTGAATCCTTGAGAATGAGAACAAAGCTTTATGAGAAAAAAATAGTGAATTAGAAAAACTAAATGCTAATATTCAAGAAAAAACTCGAAAAATACGAAATAATTATTCTAATAATATTTTAAATTTTTGTCTAAAAGGTAATGGGCGTAAGACACTTTTATTTGAATATTTATGTGCTAAAGAAAAACCTCAATCTCAACCTGAAGTCACCATTAAACAACTAGAAAAGGAGTCACAGACTATAGATGATTCTGCTAAAACATATGATGAAAATGAAATAAATAAAATAACATTTAATTTTGCAGAGATAGAAAAAAATCCTATTTTTAGTGAAGTGATTATAGGAAATGAAAATTCACAAATAGCAGAACTTATAAAACAATTAGATAATTCCAATTGGGTGAAGGTAGGAAAAGAATATCTAACTGAACCTCAATGAGGAAACGAAGTTTGTCCATTTTGCCAACAGAATACTATTTCTAAAGAACTTTATGATGAAATTCAAAATTATTTTGATGAGAGTTATCAAAATAAAATAAGAGATTTATGATCTCTTCAAAATCAATATCACACGGAATTAGAAAATGTTGAAAGTATAAAGGCTTCTCTTTTAAATAACGAATTTATACAATGAAAGGAAGAAATACTAAAAACAATTACAATTCTTTTTCAGAACTTAAATACTAAATTAACATCTAATTATCAGGAAATTAATAAAAAGATTCAAAATCCTAATGTTATGATAGAACTGGAATCTACAACTTCAGAAAAAGATGAAATAAATAATTTTCTTGATACTATTATAATTAAAATTAAGGAATATAACGATAAAGTGAAAAATAAGAAGGATACTAAGAAGAAAATTATTGATAATTTTTGGAATATAATCAGATGGGATTATGATAGTGATATAGTTAATTACCAAAAGCAAAAAAAAGAAATTTTAAGCAAAAAATCCAAAATAGAAGAAAGTATAGTAGGATTCAAAAAAAATATTGATAATTTACAAAAGGAGATAAAAAAGGCTGAAGCAGACCAAGTAAATATAAAAGATGCGATTGATAATATTAATAATCAATTAATGTTTTTTTGATTAGAGGGGTTTTCTATTGTTTCATCTGGAAATGAAGAGTATAAATTGCAAAGACCTCATCAAGATTTAGCCAAGTTTGAAACTCTAAGTGAGGGAGAAAAAACAGTAATTAGTTTTTTATATTTTCTTGAATTATGTAAAGGAAGGCAATCAAAAGATGAGGTTAAAGGGAAAGAAATTATTGTAATAGATGATCCTATTTCAAGTTTATCTCATATGTATGTTTTTAATATAGCTCAATTGATAAAAAAAACTTTTTTTAATCAGAAAGATAATTATGAACAAATATTTATTTTAACACATAACTTATATTTCTTTCATGAATTACTTTTTAAACAAAAGAAAAAGGATTTAAAACTTTTTAGAATTGTAAAATCTGATTTTTCCAATGTTATAGACATGGATCATGATGAAATTCAAAATGAATATCAATCGTACTGGACAATAATCAAAGACTTTCAGAATGGCAAAGCAACACCAGTAGCAATGGCAAATGCAATGAGAAATATTTTAGAACATTTTTTCTGATTTATAGAAAAAAATGATTTTAATGAGTTGACTAAAAAATTAGAACAAGACGAAAAAAATGTTTTTTTTATCAGGTATATAAATAGGGAATCTCATTCTGATTCAATTAATATATCTGATTTTAAAGAAATAGATCCTCAAGTTTTTAAGAATGCTTTCAAACAAATTTTTCAAGATTTTTGATATATTGAGCATTATAATACAATGATTACATAGCTAATAAACTAATTGTAACTTCTAATTCTTTACCTTAGTCCTGCCCATACAGCGCAAATTCTACGGTTGTAAAGTCAATAAGCGCAATAAACGAATAGCCTATCTCGAATCAAATAAAGAAGAAAACGCCCTTTGAGGCGCTTTTTTTATTCCCAAAATTTGCAAAAAGCTCAAAAGCGACTATACTTAAGACAATACTTCCTCTCTTGAGTAAATAAAACATAAAAATCAGATTTTTTCTACCATCCATTTTCAAGAGGAGACTTACTTTTATTTTCGCTCTTTTGAGATGCCAACAGCAAAACTCCTGATCCTTGATGTCGAAGTCAATCATAAAGGAAAAATTGAATGTGTAGGACTTATCGATGAAGAGGGGAATAATCTCTATAAGGGAGATAATATGAGCGCAATGGTACCGTATCTAATGCACTGAGATATTCTGGTTGGACACAATATCTTAAAGCATGATCTGCAGTTTCTTCTGCAAGCCAAAGAAATACCAATCTCTCTTTATCAAAAACCCATTATTGATACCTTGTGGCTCTCTTCATTGATGTTTATTAGGTATCCTTATCACGCACTGATCAAAGATTATAAGCTCGATAAGACCAATGATCCGATTGAAGATGCAAAACTCTGTCTAGAGCTACTCAAGCAATGTGAGTCAGAATTTTTATCTTTTGCTCCAGAGCTTCAAAATTTACTCTTTACCTTACTGTCAAAAACATCTCAATTTCAGAGCTTCTTTGAGTATTTGATACAAAAGAAAGTTTTTAATCCACAAATAATAGAGCTAAAAGCTGAACTAAGACAGTGTTTTTCTTCTTTGGTACAGGAATCATTTTTTGATGAAGTCTGTGATCATTTCATCTCGGAATGTAAGCTAGAATTAGCTTATGTTCTCAGGCTCTTATTGGTTAAAATGCAATTTGATAGAGATATTTCGATTTTACCTGCCTGGATTATCCAAAATCTTCCTAAAGTGAATGATATTCTCCACGCCTTCCTTCAATATAAAATTTATGATGCCAAGCGTGAACTCAAAAAATATTTCTGATATGATGAATTTAGAAGCTTTGAAACAGCAGATGGCAAAAAAGTTTCTCAGCAAGAAGTCGTTGAAGCTACCTTAAAGGGAGAAGATATTTTAGCAATTTTTAGTACTGGGGGAGGGAAATCACTAACCTTTCAGTTGCCAGCTTTGATGATAGCAGAGCAGTTACCTTATTTGACTTTGGTAATCTCTCCTCTCCAATCACTCATGAAAGATCAAGTTGATGTCCTCAATCATAGATTTAATATCACAAATGTCGGCTATCTCAACTCCACACTCAATCCTTTAGAGAGGAAAGAGGTCAATCAAAAAGTGGAATTTGGGGGAATCGATTTGCTCTATCTTTCTCCTGAGATGCTTAGAAGTCAGTCAACTATAAAGCTTTTATCAAAAAGATTGATTGCAAGGATTGTCATTGATGAGGCACATTGTTTTAGTAAATGGGGTCATGATTTTAGAATTGATTATATGTTTATTGCCGATTTTATTAAAGCTCTCAGCAAAAAAAATAAAAGTCTGACGACTGTCAAAATTTCTTGTTTTACTGCGACTGGAAAACGCGATGTTACCGAAGAAATAAAAAGTTATTTTAAAAACAAGCTCTGAAATGAACTGAGAGAATTTAGATCGAGTTCAGCAAGATCAAATTTGCACTATGAAGTACTGGAATCTCATAGCGAAAACGAAAGATTTAATCAGCTTTTAAAGCTTTTAGAAAATCGTGTTCAAAGCCAGCCTTGTATTATCTTTACTAGATATACGGGTGCTGATAGTGACAATGAGCATGGAGCAAAGAACTTAGCTGATAAAATAAACAAAATAATGGGCTATAAATTCTGTGCACATTATCATGGTAAAATGAAATCAGAAGAAAGAAGAAGTATTCAAGATAGTTTTATCAATGGAACTATTTCAACGATTGTAGCGACAAATGCTTTTTGAATGGGTGTTGATAAAAATAATGTCAGATTTGTAATCCATTACGGAATTCCTTCATCAATTGAAAACTATCTTCAGGAAGCGGGAAGAGCTGGGAGAGATAGTCAAGATTCCACCTGTATTATCCTTTATAATAGTGAAGATATTAATGCAAACCTTCAACTTAATAAATCTGGAGAAGTAAAACAAAAAGAGATCTTATCGCTTTGGTCAAGCATCAAGAGAAACTTTTGAAAATTTCACTCTAGCCAACAAGTATTGATAAAATCTCCAAAGATGCTAATAAAAGATGCCGGCTGGTTATGAAATGTCGATTTTGACAACCAATATCGTTCAACAAAAACACAACAAGAAACGAAACTCAAAACAGCTCTTTTCTTCCTAGAGAAATTTTGATTTATCAAAAGAGAATTTAATCGTACTAAGGTGCGAGCAACAGCAAATAAAAATCTGACTTTAAGTGAACAATTTATCAAAATAGATCAGATTTTTCAGTCTATGTTACCAAAATCAGAACTAGAAAAACTTAAGGAAATTTATAAATTGATTAAATCAAGCCAAGTCATTGCCATTGAAGATATTAATATTGGATTGCCTTTATATGATGATGAAAAGGGGAGAGGAGTTCAGAGTTTAGTAAATCTTTTAAGAGGAGAAAAATTTATTGAAAATGATGATGAAATCTCCCTAATACTCAATCCTACAAAAGACATTACCTCACTAGAAAAACTTGATCAGATCGATAAAATTTGAACAGCATTCTTTGATTTGATTCAAAGTAATATTTTCCAGGGAAGTGAAATTCATTTTGATAAAGTAAAACTCAATACGGAAATAAGCAAAAAGCTCAATACTGGAACTATCGCTCACCAGATCGATTTACTCTTTCTTCTTTTCAAAAAAAGAAAGAAAATTCAGATTTCAGGGAGTACAATGCTTTTTCTGTGCGATCTCTTAGAACTTAAACAAGATTTTTTCTGACTTGTCAAAGATGCTCAAGACTTCCTACCCTTTTTATTAGAATCAGATTATTCAAAATCACAAAAAGAGAATAAGGATCTTCTTTTTGTCAGAAATCTAAGATTGCTAAGTGAAGCATTTTCCCAATATCTTCAAAAATCTTATTCTCTTATTGATTTAGAACTTTTATTAAAATTCCTTCATCTTTTTGAAATTATTAGGATAGAAGGAGGTCTTTTCCTTTACCAAACAAAATTTCAACTCAAAAGAGGAGAAAATCCTCCACAAAGATTTACCAAAGAACATTATACAGATTTAGAAGCTTTTTATCAAAAAAAGACTGAACAAGCGCATATCATGGATGAATTTGCAAAGAGGCTCGAACAATGACGATGAATTGATCATTTTGTTGAGGATTACTTTGGTAATGAATATAGTGATTTTCTCTTTAAATACTTTAAAAACAGGAAAGAAGAACTACGTAGACCTTTATCTAAAGAGAAATATCAAAAGCTTTATCACTCCTTATCAGAAGAACAGCAGAGCATTCTCAAAGAAAAAGATAATCTATTGATTATTGCCGGTCCATGAGCTGGGAAAACAAAAAGCTTGGTCCATAAAGTAGCATCATTGATTCTTGAAGATGGGATTAGAAAAGAAGAATTTCTCTTACTTACTTTTTCAAGATCCGCAAAATTTGAACTTAAAAAAAGAATTATTGATTTGATAGGTCCTCAATGATATTTTTTACAAATCGATACCTTTCATAGTTATGCATTGAAATTATTGCAAAAAGAACCTATCCCAGAACTCTTTCAAGAAACTGAAAGCTCGATTATTAGACAAGCCATCAAATATCTTAGAGAAAATCCAGTTCTTCAGCTTCCTTATTCCATTTTAATTCTAGATGAATTTCAAGATATCAATGATGAGCAGTTTGAGCTTGTTACTCAAATCAAAGCACACTCAAGCAATGGCGATGAGATGAAGGCAATTGCAGCAGGGGATGATGATCAGAGTATTTTTAGTTTTGCTGGAGGAAATACCAAACATATCCAGCAATTCAAAAATCTATTTAATGCAAAAGAGATAATTCTGACCTCAAATTACAGATCAACTCAAGAGTTGGTAGATTTTAGCAGTAAATTTATTCAGCTTAACTCAAATAGAATCAAGCAAAACACACAATTTATTAGTAAAGTAAAACAGCAAAAGAATTCCCTTTTTGAGAAAGAAGGTTCAAAAATCCAAGTAATAAACCTTGGAGAGGCTCAGACTTTAAACTATTTACCCGAATTCTTAAACTCTTCCTTTCTTCAAAAACAAATAAAATCCTGATCTTCCACTGCGATCCTTTTTCACAACAATGAAACTTGACTCCTCATTGATAATATACTCAAGAAGCAAGGATACGAAACGACGCTTTTACTTCAGGAAAATGGTTATAAATTAGAACAAACACTTGAATTTTCTTCATTCATTAAAAGCTGTGAAGATGAACAAAATCCAGTAACAAAAGATAATATTAGCTCTAAACTGGAAAAAATCATTGCAATCTATTGAGAAAATAAAAATACAAAACTTCTTAGCATACTTGTATCTCATTTAGTACAAGAAAACGCATTTCTTACTCCTCGTATCCTTAGAGATGCCATCTGCTGAATAAGTGAACAAGAACTTCTTCGTTCTGAGTTTGGGAACATTATCCTCTCAACCTTCCATAAAGCAAAAGGACTTGAATTTGATAATGTTATCATTTGTTTTGATGAAGACATCTCACGATGAAATAAACGAAATCAAACCAAAAATAAAAAGGAAGAGCTAATTAGACTGTTGTACGTAGCAATGACCAGAGCAAAAAATAATCTTTTCCTATTATGAAATACGCAAACAAATCCATTATTAAATTACTTGTCAAAATATATCCTTGAATATACTTCTCCTCATAGCGAAGTAAAAAATAAAAAAGAAATCTGACTTATAACTTCTTGTAAACAAGTCAATCTAGGTTATCATTTTTATACTAAGGCTAGCTTTGAAGATGTTTTTCCCATCGGAACTTCCGTAAAGCGAGCCTGGAATAGCTCTGGAGCTATAGATTTTCTTGCTGAAGGACAGGTACTTCAGACGAGTTCTAAACCTTTTGCTCATGAATTTGAAAAATGGCTCAAAAAAGGATATAAAGTCAAAGAAATCACCGTTTTTCAGAGATTAGCTTATTTTTTGCAGGATAAGCAGAAAAACGTACTAATTTACCTCTTTAAGATTATACTTGAAAGCTAGGTTTTTTCACTCAATAAGCTGATTAAAGACACCAACGATGCTTGGAAACACCACAAAGCCCAGCTTGGGAGATGGACTGAAGAGGGAGGACGAGAAGAGGAAGAGGAAAGTCCTAAGGCTCCTACGGAGTAGAGGAACATAAGAAAAAGCACGCTTTGATTGAAAGAGGGTGTTTGTTTTTCTCTTTATTATTGTTTTTATAATAGATTTTCTTATGATAAGCGAACTCTTTTTATTTTATAAGTTATAATTATGGAAAATGAGAAGTTTTTAAAAGAATGTGAAATTACTCAAAAAGATACTGATGAAGCAAAATGTACTGTAGAAGAACTCAAAAAAATTTATCATGATTTTAAGAAAAAAATTCCTCAATATGAGGCTTTAGGAGAATATGTTATGAATATTCTTCAACAAGAGAATAAAAAAAACCTTATTCATTCTATTAAATTTAGGGTTAAAAATCCATCCTCTTTAATAAGGAAAATTGTTGATAAAAATAAAGAGATTGTTGATAAAGGTCAAAAAGCAGATAGACCAAAAATTAGATTTGAAAATTATCAAGATGAGATAAATGATTTATTATGATTAAGAATTTTATTATATGATGCTGAAGATCGAGTTAAAATAGATGAAGTATTAAACAATATTCGAGATTTTTGTAAAAAAAAGGCTTATATTCCGGAGGGTAAAGAAAAAACTAAATATATAAAAGTTTTTTGACAAGATTCTGTGAAATCGAAGCTTAATCCTTATTCTTCATTTCATTACATAGGAGAGAGTAAATTGAGAAAAAGAAGTATTAAATTTGAAATTCAAGTAAGATCATTGTTGGATGAAGCACGATCAGAACTTGATCATTTTATGAGATATAAAAATAAGGAGGAGAAAGAAACAGATGATAATCTCCTAAATGGACTTTTTGAACTACTTTTTCAAAAGCTTGATAGTGGTAATGCTTTAATTTCTCTTTTGAAGGGGTATTATGTAGATAAAAATCCAAATTGACTTTTGGATAAGATAAAAAAAATGCGTATTGATGCAAAAGAAAAAAAGGGTATCATAAATAACATAAAAAATTATATAGAGAAAACATCTATTGTAGATTTTTATTTCAACGATAAATTTACAATTCTTGAGCAATATAAAAATGAAAATTTTTATAATAAACTTGTAGAAAAAATATCAGAAAATAAAACTTTTGTGAAAAAGTATTTTTATCTTTTTGTAAATCCTGATAATGATAAAGAAACTAAAAGCGAACTTTATAAATATCTAAACCATTATCAAGCATAATATGTTTAATATCTTTTGATATTTCTTTCCCCTCTCCCCATGCAGCACAAAGTCTACGGTTGTAAAGTCAATAAATTCTACCTCAATAAACGAATCGCCCACCTTGAAGCGACCAATCAAGTGAATGAGAATCTTTTTCTCGTTGCGACTTGCGTCGTGACCGATAGAGCCAAGATGAAATGGGTCAAAGAAATCATTGAACAAGCCAAACTTGGCAAGCAGATCCTTATCGCTGGTTGTGGCTCTATCACCAAAGGGAAAGCCACGGAAAGATCAGCTTTTTTTGCCTATTATCCTGAATTGGCACCTTATCAAGAGCAAATCACGCTTCTTGCAGAAGATCCGCTAGAGGAGGAGAGCGAACTTGCCTTTAGTTTCAAGATGCCGAACCAGAAGCTCCGAACCAAGAACTATGTGATCATTCAGAATGGTTGCGATAATCATTGCAGTTTCTGTCTTACGATTTTCAAGAGGGGGGCGCATAGGAATCGCCCTTTGCAGGAGATTATTGAGGAGATTAAGCAGATTGAGGCGGAAGGTGGGAAAGAAATCGTGCTGACCGGGATCAATCTTGCGGCTTGGGGTGCGAGCAATACCAGGAATACTAAGGAAAGCAGATTCAACGAGCTTTTGGAAGCGATTTTGGAGCAAACGACGATCCCAAGGATCAGGATTTCTAGTCTTGACCCCCAGTATCTTGATGATCGTTTTTTTAGTCTGATGAATAATCCGAGGTTCTGTCCGCATTTCCATCTCTCCATTCAGAGTTTTTCTGATACGGTGCTGAAGCTGATGAATAGAGCTTATGATAGCAAAAAGCTTGATGAAGTGCTAAAAAAGTTAAGAAATCTGAATCGCCCTGATGCGGAGCTTGTTTCCATCGGTGCAGATCTTATTTCTGGCTTTCCCTGAGAAACGGAGGCAGATTTTCAGATCACTTGCGAGGCGGTGCAGAAGTATCGCATTACCAAGCTCCATGCTTTCCCTTTTTCCGATCATCATAAAGCCGAAAGAATCCCTGCTTCTTCGCTCCCTGACCAAGTGCCAAATGAAATCAGAAAAAGCAGAAATAGAAAGCTGATTGAGATCGGCGATCAGGTTCGTGATGCCTTTGTTGCTCAAAACTATGGGAAAAAGCTCCAAGTCCTGATTGAAGAAAACAAGAACGGAAAAGCAAAAGGTTGGACTGAAAACTATCTTCAGATTTCCTTGTCTTGAGGCTATGAAAAGGGGAGTATTGTTGAGGTGATTGTAGATGAAAAGAATTGTGTGTTTTAGATAGCCGTATTTTACTTTATCTTTGAGGAAAGGTATGGATTTTGAATATCTTGCTTATACAGTTCTGTGTATATTTGCTTTTATTGCAGTGATATATTTTTGAAATACCCCTTCTTTTTTGAAAAAGGAAAAAGTTCGATATGAAAAAATATGAGCATTATCTCCTATAACAAGGCTTCTTTATCTTATCTTAACGTGGATTATTTGTGCATTATGTATGCTTATTGCCTATCACTATCGTTTAATAGGACTAAGTATTCGAGCAATGCTTCCTTTTTGTGTTGTCTGGCTTTTTCTTGTAGGTCTTCCTATTCGGGAGTATCTAAGAAAAAAGATTAGCACTTTAAAGGCGGGAGAGTATCTTAATATTTTAAATTTATTGCTTCTTATACTTCTTCAATTTCTTTCAGTCTTTATTATGGGATCTGCGATTTTTCTTGTGAAAATTCTTGTATAAGCACTTGATAAGTGTTGTTATGATTTAGCTTTTTGAGCACTATTTTTATTATTTTAGTTTAGTGTTTGAAAAAAGACAGAGAATGGCTAATCTGAACCAAATTTATTTCTTTTTTGATGATGAAATCTTTTCAAGAGCTTGCTCGTAAAAATCTCTCTGAGAAATTTCAGGGGAATCGTATGCTCGGATCGCTTGCTATGCAGACCGTTAGGGATTTTTTGAAAATAGAAAAAAAACCTGATACTTTTATAGACGAAGAGCTAGTATCTGGGTATCTTAAGTTCCAAACCTTATTTCTTAAAACTTCTGATCAGTTTCTTAAAATTACGCTTTTTAAAGAGAAAAAAAATCTGATTTCGCTTATTAATTCACATTTTGAGAAATTAGGATATTCACAAAGGATTTCAGATATTCGTTTAAAATAATTAGAACTTCTCATCAAACTCTAAAAAATCTTTAATTCCTACAAAAGGAGAATAGTTGTAGTGAACGTTTAATTTTTTGTCTCGGAGTCTTGCTCTGACTTGATCATCTTTTTGTAGAGTATTGCTATAATCAGCAAAGTGACAAGGACATTGATTGCAAAGGGGCTTTACAAGTGGACATGCCTCTCCTTCACAAGGAGTAGGAACTTCAGGACAGCATCAATTTATCCCTGGAAGATTTGGACACGGATCTGTCACATCAGGGCAACCATCTTCATCTCTATCACAATTTGGAACATCTTGAGGACAGTTAGTGCAGTTCTCTCCTGGATCAATCTTCCCATCTCAACAAGAAGATTTTTCTCAATCGTCAATACAGATATCTTTTAAATCTTGAGGACAAGTAGTACAGTCTTCTCCTGGATCAATCTTCCCATTTCCACAGTTCGGTTTTTTAAGATCAATAAGAGCACAAGAAACTGAACATTTCCCATCTTTCCCATTCTGTGTCCCATGATCACAAGCTTCTCCTGGATCGATTTTCCCATTTCCACAGGTAATTGAACAAACGGGAACATCTTTTGGACAGTTTTTACAATCTTCAGCCGCTTCAACTTTTCAGTTACCGCAGAAAGCAGTGCAAGGTCAAACATCTTTTGGACAGTTTTTACAGTTTTCTCCTAGATCAATCTTTCCATCTCAACAAGAGGATTTTCACTCCTCGCATTGATCACCAACGCCATTTAGATTGATGTCTATTTGATCTTTATTTGGAGCGAAAGGACAATTATCAAGGCTACAAACTCAAAAATGTTGCTGATAGCGTTTTTTATCAACATTTTCTCCAATGATTAATTTGCAATCTTCTCTTTCGTAAAGAATCATCCCAAGCAAATTTTTAATCCCATCGCCATCAATATCATCATCATAAAGATCAGGAATTCCATCTTGATCAAGATCACATTTTAGTCCAGAAAAGAGTTGATCCGTATCGAAATTTATTCAGATATTTTTACCCTTAAGAAAAGCGATTCCCTCGTGTTCAAGTACAGTATTTTCAGCTATTTGGATTTTGTTTTTTATTTTTACGGCTCCTTGTCTTTGAGTAAGAGTCAAAAAAGCTTGATGAAAAGAAATATTTGAAGTAGAGAAATCCAGTTTCCCATTGATAAAAGTTTTTAGTCCAAGTGGAACTGAATGTAAGTTTTCTAGACTTTCTAGTTTGAGAGAGAGGTGTCCTTGATTCTCTCCTAGAATCAGATTAAAAGTCTGATTTCAAAGTGCTTTGGGATCGGTAATCGTCAATGATGAGCTTGCAATGAGTTCTTGTCCATTTTTGAGACGAACTTTTTGGATCAAAACCTTGATACCTGCTTCAGCATAAATATGGCTGTTTGCGAGTTTTTTATCTGAAAAATTCGTTCCATCTCAAAAGTCCCATTTTATCGTTTCAAGTGCATTCAGAGAGAGGTTATTGAGAAGGAGACTTGCAGAAATTTTACTATCTAGAGTTTTGAGGAGCGGGGTATATTTCGGACTAAAGCTAAAAAATTTTCAATTCTGATCCAAAACATCAAGAGAAGCTACGGCTACGAGTTTCCCTTCGATATCATATCCTTTGAGGGTGATGTTATTTCTTTTTCGAGTTTCAAGTGAAGTAGTAAAAGGACTAAGAGAACTTAGTTTTTGAGTTTCTCAATTTGCAGTATTTGTTCGTTCTAAGCTGTCAAAATTTCCCTGAATTTCCGCCTGAAATCTTGCAGTCTTATTGTGATTATTGATCTCTAAAATTTTTATATTGAGGGAATAGGCTGAATCTTGATGGGATCAAATGGATATTTGTTGAGAAAGGAAAAAAGTCTGACCTCATTTTAATGTTACTTTCGCAGTTATCGTTTTTATACCAGATGAGCTGTAGTTATGTTGGACGATAGTTCTTTTCCCTGTTGTTGAGTCTCCAAAATCTCGCTCAACTTGTGCAGGTTTTTCTTTTCCAGTAAGTTCAAATCTCGCACGAGCGGGTAGCGCATTGCTTAAAGCTGTAACTTTGATAGTGTAAGAACTGCCTTCTTTTCCTTCTCCAAGCGGAGTTGGATCTTCTGATTTTTGAGATTTTAAGAGTCAATAGTTGATGTTTCAGCTATCATCTACGAGTCCTATAGGGTTTTTCAATCCATCTCCATCAATATCATCATCGCAAACATCTCCAATACCATAGCCATCAAGATCATTTTGACTTGGATTATAAGTATATGGACAGTTATCTTCATGATTGGGAATGCCATCACAGTCATAGTCAGTATTGATTTCACATTGTGTGTGAAGATCGTAGAGTAGAGTTAATTTTTCCAGTGCTTCTTTAGGGCTTATTGCTAGGGAAAGATTTTTGGTATCTTGGGGACTAATAATTCCCGCTTGAATGAGAATATTCAGTTCAGAGAGTGGCCATACTCCTTTCCCAATCGTTTCAAAAGTCTGAAATCAGCATTCATACGGATTAAACATACAATATTTCAAATAGCTTGTGAATTCAACCCTTGTAGCAATTTTTTCTTTGGCTTTTGGTTTATTGTTGATGAGTTCTAATTCTTCTGTGGTAAAGACTCTGTATTCATAACTCTTTTTGTTCTGTTTTTCTATCCAGGCTTTGATGGCTTTTCGTGGAGCAGAATAATCGCTTTTAACCTTATCTGTTAGGAGATTATTTAAAGTTTGGAAGAATTCTCCTTTACTTACCTTTCTTTCTCCACAAAATCTCCCAGCACAGATATTACTCGTTGCTAAAGGGTATCCTCTCATCATGTCATGCTCTCCAACACTTGCTACACAATAATAGTAGTTTTTCCCTTGGAAGTTTCAGGAAAGATAGGAAATATCCCTAAAATCTTTGCCTGGTAAAAGGATAAATTGATTCCAAAAAGATTCATTAAAATGCTGATGAGTAAGGGAGTTTGGAATAATGCAGTCCTGACATTGCACAGCGTTAAGAAGTCTTGTTAGTTCATAACGAGAGAGTCATGTTTCTTGTAAGAGTTGATCGGTAGAAATTCAGAGTTGGTGGAGTTTCTGATAAAAGATAGGTTCTGTTCAGAACGTTATTGCAGAAAAAAATGTTAAAAACTGAATACAGATGATAATTCCTCGCCTAAAAACTCTTCTCATTTCCCAATAATATAGAAGTATTTTTAAAATTATTGTATTTTAAAAAATTGAAATAACTCAGTGCTAATTTTTACAATCTTGAGCACATCTATTGCTAGGGGTCATAGGAGTCCAAGTTTTACCATTACAGTAGCAGAAACATCCTGCTTGGTTATTGTTTCCTTTTTTAAATTTCATAGCTCCATTAGTAGTATCATCACAAGCAAGTCAAGGCTGATCACTGATTTGGAAAGTTCCATCAGCTACGTCAATACCATGAACCTTAGGTTCAGGAGTATTAATTCCAATACCATTAGCGGCTCTCACAAGGAAAACCTTATCCAAAGCTGGTTTAAAAGTTTTATCAGCTCACCATCTATCCTTACTATCACTCCAAATGAAAATATTATTTTTAGGAACCTCAAATTTTATATTTTTCCCTCCAGCAACAACATTATTTCATTTAATTATTTTATGAGATCATCACAAAACATATAAATTTGATCCATAAGCTTTATTATTCTTTCATCATAAAATTACAGAATTTTCTCATGAAATAACAGATTCTCTACCTGCAAATATAAAATTCTTATCTCATATATAAATTTTATTTTTTTGTCCTCAGAAAATTCCAGAATTTTTAGCTCCAGAAGAGATATAATTCTCAGTTCCACCGAGAATAATATCATTCATTCCATAGATTTTATTTTCTTTTCCCATAATGAGAATCGCTCCAGAAGCGTCAGAGACAGTGGCGTTGTTGCTTCCAGGCTTTTCGATTAACACTTTTCCATGAATTTTAACAACCCCATTTTGAAGTTCTACGAGAATATTTTTATTAGGATCAGGATTTTTCACACCATCAGGGGAGAAATAAACCTTTTGGATATTCTGAACAGCATTAGAGAGATCAGATTTAACATTAATCTGAGCGAGAGAAGAAGCGGCAACTAGACCAAAGATGATAAAAGAGCTAAGGAAGATAAGAAATTTATTACGAAAAGTCATATTTAGCAGAGAAAGGAAATAAAACTGAGGATAAGTGTAAGCAAATAAGAAAAATTTACAATAATTTATGAGGAGATTGGAGCTTTTTTACTTGACAAGCTAAAAAAAATAATTATACTAAGAGTAGTTTTCTAAGAGAACTAACTTTTTAATCTATAGAGGGAAGAAAGATGAAAAATATTATGAATGGAAAACTTGCTGCAGGACTTATAGCAGCTTCAAGTCTATGATCAGTATGAGATGTGATGGCTAATACTTTGAATCAGAGTAAAGAGGAAATTAGTAAAGTACTTGTTGTAGATCAAGAAGGAAAGGGGAATACTGAAGACAAGAAAACGATTGATTTTCAGCAAGCAAGGAAAACTTCAGAAAAACAAGAGAATAACATGCCTGCGATTTTGAGAACCAATCAAGGCTTAAAAACTTATCTTGATAGCCATGATAGAATTCCTCCTTACTTGAAAAATTGAAGAGTAATGTCTGGAAAACAGTTAGTAGATTCATTGTTTACGTCGGATTATGATCCTTTTGAAAATGAGATGTATTCATTTATTAGGAGTGGAGAAAATATAGTATTGGATTTAAATGATTTACCCTCTAATATTAGTATAAACATTTCCGAATGAAAATGGATTAAAAAAGCAGGGGAGGAAAATAAATATATCATCCATGAACCTATCTTACTTCTTATAGAAGATAAAAATGAGCATGGGGAAAGATGATATTGGGCAGTTGATGTTGGGTCAAAACTTAGGACAGGAGAAAAAATTCTAGAGCATAGTGATACTTTAGTTGTTGGTGAATCGTGAACTTTTATTGGTGAAAATGAAACTTTAGTATCAAAGGATTCAAAATTAGGAGCAGTAAAAGTAGAAAAATGAGTGCAACGATTCAACTACATTGATGAAAATTGAAAAAATCACCATCTTGATGGATTTGATGATCCAATAACAGATGTTCCTATTTCTGAGATTCTTAAATATTTGAGAGAATCTGGAGCTCAAGTTAAGATTCAAGAAAAAAACTGAATAAGAGATTCTATTTATGAGATTGGATTAGATTGTGGATCAAGGTATGAATTCTTTCCCGAGAATATCAATACCCCCTCTTGGACTTTGAAAGTAAGAGAGGCTATTCAATATTGTACTATAAATATAAAGCAATGACATTGAGTAGAAGAAACTTATCTCATAGATGAGAATGGAATAATGGTTGATACAACTCATGTTAAGAAAGGACAAAAAGTCAAATTAGTAGCAAAATCAAAAGCAGATTGGAAAATCAATGAAATGACTATGAATGAATTACCCATTGAATTTGAAGATGGAACGGGTGGCAAGGTTATAAGTAAGGATTTTTTGACAATAAGTGAGGGAAATACTACTTTTCAAGTTGAAGCAATTCCAACCTCAGGCATCAACTGAACAGAAGTCAAAGAACCAGGTATAAGTTCAGAAAATGGAATATTGAGTATAGATACACAGGATACGCCACTCCAATCCATTCAAATTTATAATCTAAAAGGGCAGCTCATTGCTCAGAAATCTAAACCTGAGTGAGTAGAAAATTTTCACCTTTCTCAAGGCTTATATCTTGTAAAGTGGAGAACCGTAAAAGGGGAATCAAAAACTGCAAAAGTTATGGTAAAGTAAACTTTTTAGTTTATAGAGGGAAGAAAGATGACAGAGAAAATAGAAAAGTTTGTGAATGGAAAAGTTGTTGCAGGACTTATAGCAGCTTCAAATCTATTATGGGCATGAAAAGCGATAGCTAATACTTTAAATCAGAGTAAAGAGGAAATTAGTAAAGTACTTGTTGTTGATGAAGAAGGAAAGGAGAATACAGAAGAGAAGAAAACAATTGATTTTCAGGAAGCTCAGCAAGCAAAGAAGGCTTGAGAAAAACAAGGGGAGGATATGCCCCAAATTCTAAGAGGATCTAAAAAAATGGAACAATATCTTTCTTCTCATGATGGTGTTGCTCCGTTTTTAAAAAATTGAACTAAAATTACAACTACTCAGTTGGTTGATTCACTTCCGAATCCTTATGGTGAGAGAACAAGGATGTTTTCTTTTGTTGAAATAAATGATAAAATATATTTATCTTTAGATAATCCTTCCTATGCAGTTTCCATAGTAGAAGGAAGTGGCGCTAAACGTATTGATGAAAATATGTTTGAGATTTCAGGTGAAACAGTACTTGCCATAGAAGATAAAGTTACTTGAAATGATGGTCTTCGATGAATTGTGGTTTGAAAAAAATTTATACTAGGTAATGATACCATAAATTATGATAAAGACATTATTGTTAATACTTTTTCTTCAGAAGAAGGAAGTTTTGATATAAATACACTTTTAAAAATAACACAAAGAGACGATTGTCCAAATTGGCTTAGTTATATTTCTGAAGACTGATCGTATCGCCCATTACTTGTTTCGGAAGATCCAGATGAGCCAATTAAGGAAATTGAAATTTCTAAACTTTTTCAACTACTAGATAAGGAAGAATGAGTTTTAAAAAAAATTACTGAAAATAATTGAATTCTGGAGACGAAATATAAAATTGGTATAGAATGCGGAACAAAAAGTTCATATTTTTCTGGTTTTCGTACCCCTCCCTATACTTTAATAAAAAGAGAAAAGATAGAATATTGCTCAGCATATATAGAAAAAAAAGAAGGAGTGAAAGAGGCTTATCTTATAGATGAGAATGGAATAGTGCTTGATACTACTCATATTAAAAAAGGACAAAAAGTAAAAATAATTGCAAAAGCAGAAGAAAACCAGGAAATTAATAAAATCAGTATGAATAGCCTACCAATTGAATTTCAGAAGCAAGCAGATGGTAGTGTGGTAAGTAAGGAATTTTTGACGATAAATGAGCAAAGCACGTATTTTCAGATTGACGCTACTCCAATCTCAGGAATAGAATGAACAGAAGTCAAAGAACCACGTATAAGTTCAGAAAATGGGATGTTGAGTATAGATACGCAAGATACGCCACTCCAATCCGTTCAAATTTATGATCTAAA
>CAUTUR010000018.1:0-18810 GCA_963541585.1 uncultured bacterium
GTTTTGTCGTAGATATGCCACTTTTTGAAGAGGGAGATGATGGAGAACTCGGTGCTACGCATCATCCGTTCACAACTCCTACCAAGCTGGATATTCCGTTTGTAAAAGAGCTTGGGAAAAAGCTTTCTGAAGGAGGAGCGATAACGGAAGAAGAGAGAGCTCGCCTCTTAGAAGTAAAATCTGATTCTTATGATATAGTGCTGAATGGCTACGAACTTGGAGGTGGAAGTATCAGAATTCATGATTCAGAACTTCAGCATGCGATCTTTGCTTTGCTTGGGCTTTCTGAGGAGCAGATTCAGGTCAGATTTGGGCATCTTTTGAAATGTTTTCAGTATGGGGTTCCACCGCATGGAGGTTGTGCGTTCGGGTTTGATAGGATCGTAATGCTTTTCCAAAAGATGGAGAATATCCGTGAGGTGATTATTTTCCCTAAAAATCAGAAATATCGTGATTTAATGCTCAATGCTCCGAGTGAAATTGATGATGATTTGCTTCATTCTTTAGCATTGGAGATTACGAAAAAGGAATAAAATCTGTTTCTTTATTTCTTTAAGTTTGAAACTCATGACTGAAAGAGTGAAAATTTTGGAAGGCGAGAAAGTTGCTTTGACACTTCTTGAAAGAGAAGATAGTTTGCTTTGGTATCGCTATATGAATGATTTGGAGGTGCAGCAGTTTCTGAGTGTGGGAGGCATGCTCCTTTCCAAAGAAGCCGAGCAAGACTACTATGATATGGTGACTAAAGATCCAAATATGAGGATCTTCGCAATTTGTGTAGAATGAGAGAAAAATATTGGAAATATTTCATTCCAGATCAATCAAAAAAACAGAAATGCTGAACTGGGGATTGTGATTTTCAATAAAGACTACCGATCTCAAGGTTATGGAACTGAAAGTATTCAGCTTATTTTGAAATATGCGTTTGAGATTTTAGGGTTGCATAAGGTCTATCTCAATCTTGTTGCTTACAATGAAAGGGCAGGAAAGGCTTATCAGAAGGTGGGATTTAAAGAAATCGGAAGAAAAAAAGAGCATCGGTATTTCTATGGAAAGTATCATGATATGATTGAGATGGAGATTATGAAATGTGAGTGGGAAAAATTTTGTTTTCATCAGTAGCAAAGGAAATCTGTTCAGAAATGTTCAGATTTTTTTATTATATCATGAAAATAAATTATCGCAAGCTTATTTTTATCATGATGGGTGAAGAATTTCTTTTTTCTTAGTAGGGCAGTTATAATAAAGTAAGGATTTATTTATTTCCCTTCTAGGTTTAGAGATACAAGTAATCTGTTTTACTTTTTATTTAATCAAGATGCTAAAAACGCAACACAAGATGATTTCACTCCTTATTCTTGCAAGTATAGGAGTAATTCTTTCAGTGGGATGAGGAATTTCTTTTATTGTTTCAGCTCAAAGTGGAGGTATCGTAACATCTGCAAAAAAATATTTTGAATTTAAGGATGGGACTATTACAAGTTATCAAAAAGGATCTAATTTAGACTGAGGAACTCATCCATTATCTCCTAGTACTACCGGTAATTTACTTTGAAATCCGTCTTTTAAAGAGTCAACATTCCCTCTAAAAAAGGATCTATCTCATCAAACTCCTTCTAGACAAAATGCTAAAAATCAATTTTCTCAACAGGAAAATTGAATTAACTTTGAGCTTGGTGGAAAGTATCTTGATGAATATTTTTCTGCAGTGCATTTTAATGTCGCAGGTAATGATTTTTGAGGAGGATTTTTTTGGCTTCCTGTAAAGAAACTAAAGATTCCTGTTGTTATAAAAACAAGAGATCAATCTTGAAATATTGTGATTAAACGTTGTGAAAATCAAGTCAGAGGTTTCTATTATAATTCACAGAGGTGAGAGAGATTATGGCCACTTGACCAAGAATCAAAAGAGGCACTTCAGAGATTTAGTCCTGGGACTTATGATAGTAGCTTAGGATTGCAAGGAGGGTGGTATACAAGTTGTGATAAGGATTCTTATGGAATTTATGGTGCGATTAAGCATATTTATAAGGGACAAGAGTTTTATCTCAATGCAGGAGTTGCTTATGATCCAAGTGCTAATAAGATGAAATCTGATGGGCTAAAGTGTAATTTTCAGAGGCTTAATAATTCCTATCCTTTCTGATACATCTATGATGATCATGGGCATATTGGATTTGTCGGTGCAAAAATTAGAAAAGAATCACTATGAAATTCGACTAAGGTAGACCAATTTCATGCTGGATTAAATCAGCTTTTGGACAATGGAATGTGTATAAGTTCAATCTTTAATTATGATGGTCAAAAAATCTGATATTCTACGACGAATCCGATTCCCGGTTTTCCTAGCTGGAAAGAGCTTAATGATTTCTTGGATATTAATCCAGGAAGTGCTAAAACGACACTTTTTAATCTTGGAATTAGAGGAATTGTAGGACTGACTCAGGATTTTAATAATGAAGAAAAAAAGTATTTTGAAGGAAATACGAAGGACTCTACGCTATTGGTGAGAACTGATGAAACGATTTCTCAGGTTATTAATCTTGCGAGAAAAAATGCTGAAGTTCTTTGTAGAGGTAAGTGGCAAACTACACCCCAAGATCTTGCTAGTAAAGTTATTTGTATCAAGGGAGGGGATTATGTAACTACGCCTTTCATGGGAGATACTCGTTTATTAGCGGGGAAAACTGTTGTTATTCAGAATGCAAACCTCTATTTGAAACCGAATCAGACTGCAACTTCTCAGCCAATCACACTTTTTATAGATAAGGGAAATCTGTTTTTGCCATCTTCAACTGATACTGCAAATTTGCAAACTTTTGATTCTTTTGGATATACGACAGATTGTGCTGATAATAAGTGTGTTAAAGCTGACTATCTCAAATGAAATTTTATTATTAATTGATTGCTCCTTGGTGTTGGGGGAGGAGGAATGGAGTCTATCAAAAATAAGCTCTATATTCATGGAAAGTTTGTTTCTTTTAATACGTTTAAACAACCGACACAGGAAAGGCTCTCTACTATTCAAAAAACGCTTGGATCAAAATGGACTGATGAATATCTCTCAATGGTTTCTTTTGATAATCTCTTTACTTGGCGATGTAATCTCGATCGTGGTTCAGACGGTACCTGGTGTAAAGGGATTAGTAAAGCCGAAAGAGAAGCAGCAGGCCAGTCTTCTATTCTTGTAGATAAAGCTTTTGGATTGATAGATATGAACTTTGCAAATCTTCTTTTTAAATAGTGATATATTTAGCTGATATTTTAATTTAGACATTAAATTATTTAAATGACAAGATAAAAACACAAGAAAGTTTTAAAAGAACTATTATGCAAAAATAGATAAATCAGAATGTCAATTAAAAGTCGGCTTCAAAAGCGCGATTTCACTTGAAAAGTGAGAAAATATAGATAAATGTTCAAGCGAACAATTTATTTGTTTCTTTTTATTCTTTATTCATTCATTCAATGAAAAACTTAAGAAAAGGTTTTACCTTGGTGGAAATGCTTATCGTAGTAGTGATCATCGGTATCCTCGCGGCAGCTATCTTACCTAGACTTCAAGGTGTACAGGCAGCAGCCAGAGACACTGCGAGAGAGACAGCACTTAGAGATGTGGCTATGGCTATTGAGATGTATGCTGGAGCAACTGGAAAGTATCCTACTACAGGAGCAAACCTTACTGTAGCACATTTGTCTGGTGCTCTTGTTACAGAAAGAGAATATCTTAAAGAAATGCCTCTTGATCCAAAAAAGAGTAGTGCTTTCAAATTTGGTTCTGCAAATCTTACAGAAGGAAACTTTGGATATATGCTTATTAAAAAAAATGGACAGGGAGATCAAGCTTTCGTTCTTGCTTCAGTAGCTGAGACTTATGATAAAGCTAATGCGACTCAAGCAATGGTAGAGGCGTTAGTTAGTACTAAAGACTTTAATGATCTTAAACTATGTAAGTCTGTTAAGAAAGATTCTTCTGCTCCTGATAAATGAACTGCTACATGGAAAGATGATGAATGTAAAGTTAAAAAACCAGATGAACTTAGATATGTAGTAATTAGATAATTTATTATACTACTGCGATATTTTGAAAAGACTCTCGCGATGATGTGGGAGTTTTTTTGTAGCTGATTTTTTTCAGAGAAATGGAGCATTTAGCTTTTGCAAAAGATTTGATTTTCTGTATACTGCTTTAGGTTTTATTTTTTATATTGCATGCTCACTCACTTTCAACCCCTTCTAGATCTCAAGATTAGATGTCCAGAGCTTTTTTGAGCTTTAGCGAGCTGTTTTCCAAGTGAAAAAAAAGTAGCGCTTGGGCTGTCTGGGGGGAGTGATAGTATGTTCCTTGCTTTTCTCATAGCGACCTTTTGGCAGGAGCAAAAATGGAATCCTGATCAGCTTTTTTTCTTGCATTGTAATCATCAGATGAGAAAAGAGAGTGATGAAGAGGAGCGTTTCCTCTGTGCTTTTTTCAAAGATTGGAATTTCGTTTGTTTCAAAAGAGAAAACTCTTGATCTGCTTCTGAAGAGGCATTGAGAAGCTGGAGATATGGATGTTTTGAGCAGTTTTGTAGAGAGCATCAGATTGATCAGCTTGCTCTTGGGCATAATCTGACTGATAGGATTGAAACTTCACTTATGAACCTTGTTCGTGGCTGTGGGTTGCCAGGATTTCTCAATATGGAGTTGATAGATTCACATTATCTTTTAGGTGAGATTCAGCTTTTGAGGCCTTTACTTTCTTTCAGCAAACAGAAGATTGAAGCAGAATGTCAGGTACTGAAGATTCCGTTTGTTCAGGATCAGACGAATTTTGATACGACTACGAGCCTGAGAAATAAGATTAGAAATGAATTCCTCTTTCCTCTCAGTACATTGAGTGCTAAGAATGCAAGTGGAGAACTCAGCTTTTTTGAGAGCTGGAAACTCGTATATCAAGAAATAAAAAAATCTGATACTGCTCTATGGCTTGTTCCGATCAGAAAGAACCCTTATCGAAATGCTCAATTTGCCTATGAACGAAGAGCTCCTGTATGAACAAGGACAAACCTTTCCCTATTAGGAGAGTTGTTTATTCAGCTCAAGATTCCACTCATCAAATGAGAACTGCTTTCCCTCCAACAGTGGTTAGGAGCTGGAGAAGATGGGTTTCGTGAGCTTGGAGATTGGACGATTTTTCTCTCGCATGGGCAGATTTTTATCATTCATGGGAAAAAACGTTTCCGAGAAAAAGAACTACAACTCGAAAAAGAGCTTCACTTTGCATGAATTCAGACTTTTTGAAATTTTCAGCTTGAGATTTGAGAAGCGTTGATCGGTGCTAAGTTGAGGTTTCCCAAAGAGGGAGATCGTTTTCAGGGGAAGCAATTGAAAAAGCGAATGATCAATCAGAAAATTCCGATATTTTGGAGAAATTCACTTCCTCTTGCAGAAAAAGAGGGAAAGATTATAGTCGTTTTTAGACCACAGCACCTTCTTTGGTAAAAAGAAGTTGATCTTCTGGCTTTGTAGTACGCATAGAGGATATATTCCTTTTGAGAGGGAGTATAATGAAGCTTGCGATCAAAGAAATGAAAAACTTCTGAGTTTATCTTTAACTTTATTCTTATCTTCATGGAAATAATGCAAAACCTATTTGAGTACTGTTCTCAAGCGATGGGATGGCTTATTAGTCAATTTCAGTTTTTTACAGGGCTTTCTCAAGTTCGGGCGACGCTTGTTTTTTGGCTTATTATCGGCTATATTGTGGTTTTTGTGATCATTATCCCTCTGCATCGCATGTATAAAAAGAAAAATTTCTGACTTCAAAAATCATTAGTGATTGCTGTAGATGAGATGATTTATCTCCTTGCGAAGACGCAGCATTTAAAGCAGCTTGATCTCAAAGCACTGGGATGAAATCCGAATATTGCTCTGATGAAGAGTATATTTACCAAGGGGAATAGTGACTATATTCAGAGCTCTTTTTTAATCTTAGATAATGTTCATAAAGTAGAGAGCTTGCTCTGAAATAAAGTTATCCCTGCTGAAAAGGAAGCCATCTTCTTGAAAATGATCAAAAAATATCATAGGATTAGTTTTTTTGAGGCTTTTTTTAGGAGCCTTGCTGTGATTGCTACCTTCGGAGTCTATCTTCTCTTTATCTAGAGAATGGAAATAGTGACGAGTTCTCCTGCTGGATCTTTGAATTCCAGTTGATAGGCTGTGAGTTGAGTAGGCACTTCAGCTTCTTTCCAATAGAGATAATCTCCTAAGATAGGGAGACCGTGATTGCTGAGATGAACTCTGATTTGGTGCGTTCTACCTGTAAAAATCTGAAGGAAAAGTTCGACTGTTCAGTCTTCAGTTTTTTTTATTTTTTCAATCTGAGTGACCCCTCGTTTAGGGGTGCAGTTAGGGACTTTTGCTCTGACCTCTTCACTAATAATGAAAGGAAGTTTTTCGCTAATCGCTGCTAAAAATTTTTCTCCTTGAGGAGTGAGTTCACAGGTGGCATGATACCATTTTTTGAGAGGAACTGCTTTTTTTTCTTCCAATGCTTCTGATTCAGATTTTGCTTTGAAGAGCGCCTTGAAGTGTTCTAGTCCTTTTTCAGACTTTGCAATAATCATGAGTCCATCAGTGTCTTTGTCCAGTCTATGGAGGAGTCAGGCTCTGATAAAATTTCAAATGCTTGGAAGGTTTTTGTAATGATGATAGAGAAATCAGACTACGCTGGGTTTTGCAATATCCCAAATACTATTGGGGTGAGAGAGCACGCCTTTGGGTTTATTGATGATGAGATAATCTGCAGTTTCTTTCAAGATAGGAATATCAAGTTTTGGTGCTTCTTCAAGAATAATAGGAGAAAGGTATCTTTCTAGCTCATCAATTAAAATCAGATCTCAGGATCTGAGTTTTAGCGATTTTTTGGCTACTTTTCCATTCACAAGTATACCGTTTCTCTCTAGAATGTGATGAAAAAAATTTCTAGAATAAGAAAACTGCTTGGTTAGCCAAGTATCGATTCTTTCACTATCGCCCTCAAAGATCAGCTTTTGCATTTCCTCTCGTTATGATTAAAGTTTTCCGGTAGAACCGATTCCACCAGCACCTCTTTCACTTAGAAAGGTCTCGGCAAAATGTTCAAAGAGTTCTGTATCCACTTTGGTTTCAATCCTAGGAATTTCCTCACTTCCAAAATTATTGTTTCCTCGATGATGAGGACAGAATTCGAGTTGGCAGAGTCTGGTGTATTTTTCAATATGGATGGTTTCAGATGTGAAATTGTACATCTGCATCAGGTATTCTCCTCTGTAATCAGAATCGATCAGTCCTGTGTTGTTTGCTAGCATCAGTCCATTTTTGAGAGGAAGTGAGCTTCTAGCATACATTTTACAGCATCGTCCGAGAGGAATAAAGCTTTTGATTCCGCTTTTGATGAGTTTTACTTCTCAGGGTTGGAGAGTGAAATCTTCTGCTGTCCTGATATCTCGACACATTGCTTCTGGAGTTTTTTTTTCTGGAAGGAGTTGCTCGTCATAACTACAAATAATAATTGTTTGCATTTCCATGATCATTGATATAAAAAAATCTGTTTTTAGAAAGTTTTTCCCTGTACTATGGGATGAACTTTGAGTTGTTCATTACTTGAGATTTCTAAGGCTGTTCACTGATCGATTTTGATTCAGGATTTTCTTCTTTTTTCCTTCCAACTTTTGCAGCAAGGAGATAAACTAACGCTCCAAGACAAGAAAAGAAAACAATAATCAGAATCCACATCATTTTATGTTCTTTTTCATATTTGATAGCGTCAATGAGCATTCGAAGCCAAAATGCAAATCCAATCATTCCCAAGAAAGCTCCGATGATTGCGATGATGATTCAGAAATGGATGAGTTGAGGAATCCAGGTCTCAGAATTTTTCTGAAAAGCTTCTGAATTGAAAAATTTGTTGCTGAGTTCAAATGCGTCTTCTAATAGTTCATCGCAAGGTACCGTTTTCCCATTGATTTCGCAGTGGCTTTTGTTTCAGTAAAAAAATGCTGATTCGCTCTGGTAATTATCATCGTTTAGCGGTAGTTGAAGTCCTGAGTCTTGCTGTTGAGCATTCGGAGCAATTTCTGCTGGTAATGCGTTGTTAAGTGATACTCCTGTTCCAGAAGCTGCTAAACTGATCTGAAATCGGTAAAATCCTCCCAGAATGAGGCTCATTAATCGTTTTTTCATTGTTCTTAAAGGCTGAAAATAAAAAATCAGCTTCACTATAGGATTTGTTTTAAGGGTTGCAAGAGAAATTTTGTTTTTTTGAGGATTTTGATGAAAAAACTTGCTATTTTTTTGCTATTTTCAGCTTTTGGGTGGAATATTTACTAAATATTGGCTATTTTTGAGTTTTTGATGAAATCTTGATCAGTTTTTTGGTGATTTTTAGCTTTTTGATGGAATTTTTGCTAAATATTCTATGTTTTTCTCCGTTTTGGCGGAATACTTTTGTGTTCTTGGGATTTTTTATTGATTTTGCTCAAAAATTTTTGTGTTTATGGGTTTTTGAGGAGAAAAAAGTCTTCGGGTTCTTGTGACTTTTCCTTGCATTCAGTATTCCAATCTTTACCTTAATTCAGGTTTTTTTATTTTTTACTCAAGCTAGGAAAAGAAGATGCAATTTTATGATGAAGTGAGAATAACGGTTGCCTCTGGAAAAGGAGGAGATGGAATCGCAAGTGGAAGAAGAGAAAGCTGAATTCCCTTTGGAGGACCGTCTGGAGGTGATGGAGGCGATGGTGGATCGGTGTTTTTTGTTGCTTCTAAAGATGAAAATACTCTGATTGATTATAAATACAAGAAAAATTTTAAAGCGAAAGCAGGGGAGCCTTGAAGGACTAAAGATCAATATGGAGCACATGGAGAAGATTTAGAACTCGTAATGCCAGTTGGAACGATGGTAAAAGATGCTGAAAGCTGAAAACTTCTTGCCCAGCTTGAACATGATGGACAAAGGATTGAGATCCTCAAAGGAGGGGAGTGAGGATTTGGAAATATCCATTTTAAAGATGCGATTATGCAATATCCAAATTATTATCTTCTTTGAGAGCCGGGGCAGAAAAAGGAAGTGATCCTTGAGCTTCAGTTGCTTGCAGATGTTGGATTGATTGGGTCTCCGAGTGTTGGAAAATCTTCTCTCATCAACTGTATGGCCGATGTGAAAGCAAAGGTCGCTGACTATCCGTTTACGACCTTAGTCCCAAATCTTGGATCGGTTTCTGTCGGAGATTTCAGGTTTAATGTGATTGATATTCCTGGGTTGATTGAGGGAGCTTCAGATGGGAAAGGACTGGGAAATGCTTTTTTGAGGCATGTACTAAAGGCGAGAGTTTTTGCTTTTGTAGCAGATCTTTCGAGATTTGAAAGCTGAATTAAAGAAACGGTTGGGCTCTTTGATGAGATTATGACCTATGTCCAGGAGAAGTTTGGAGAAGGATGAAATCTGAATTTTGTCTTTAGAGAGGAAGCTGGGTATTTGTTGTTTGAAGCAGAGAAAAATGATGAAGTCTTGCTCAGCAAGAAGGTCGTGCTTATCCTCAATAAACGAGATCTTCTCAATGATGAAGAAATCCTCAGAGAATATAAAAGCACCCTGTATGCAGAATTGCAGACTTTCTTTAGAGAAAAGGGACTTGCAAAGGTAGAAGAAGGGCTTTTGGAGGCAAATACTTTTGTCACTTCAGCAGGAACTTATTATGGAGTAGGGGAGCTACTTAGAAAATTTGCTGAACTGCTTCAAAAATCAGAAGATAATGGCTATCATCCTGAAGCGATTTTTGATGAAACTACTTATTATGAAGAATATGATGAAGAGGAGACTGCGATCGTGACCGAGATCACTGAAACAGAGAAGCCTCAACTCATAGAGCAGGGCTATATTGAAGCATTGGAAAGCAGATTTGCAAAAGTATGGTTGGTCCAGAATCGTGAGATCTGTAAGATGGTCTTTACTATTCCTCGATGAAATGATCAGGCTGAACAGTATTTTCGACAGCAAATGCAGAGCAAAGGATTTTTGGATATTCTGGAGGCTGAAGGGGTGATGAAATGAGATATTTTCAAAATAAAAAGTTATTATGAAGATTTAGAGGATAAGTACATTTTGTATTAGTTTCTAATCTTTATTTGCATTTTCTTTTTTAAGAAAACTATTGACATTTTATAGGAAAAATTTATATTACTGACCGATTTTAGTTCGTATTTTTGTTGGCTTTTAGATTTTTGAATTAGAATAATGTCTTCACTAAACTTGAAAGAAAAAACTTCTCAAATCCTTGATACTTGTGAGATGATAGGGAAAACACAATTGCTAAAATTAGTAACTCTTGCTTCGCTTGCTTGAGCCTTTACGTGATGTGAAAGAGATAGAAATACTATACAGATTTCTTTTGATAAAAAGTCTGTTTTAACGGATTTTTATTTTAGTCGTTCTGTGGGAGAGGGAGAATATGAAAAAAAAAGATATGATCTAAAAGTTGTTAAGAAAGATGGTCTTTGTGTAGCAGAGATTGATGGTCCTTGATCTGATAATTATGAATTTTCCGGGACTTCTGCTGAAGTATTTGATAGTTTACAGGCAGTATTGCAAAGTGAATGTGCGCAATGAACGAATTGATCAAGAGAAGTAGCATCAAAGGTCTTTGATAAGCTTAGACAAGTAAAAAGAGCTTATGATGATATGGCTACTTGAAAAGATCACTAAATTCAGATTTTTTTTGTATTTTTTATGTTTACAATTCTTGCTATTTCAGATTCAGATAAGCATTTCACGACGGCTCTCCAAGAATATAGGAAAAGATTGTGAAGACAGCTTATTATTGATGATCTCAAACCTTTTAGAGATGAGAATCAGTTTTTGGTAATTGAAAAAGAAACAGATAAGCTTATTGATCAACTTCATAAGAAATATTCTCATCATCAGAAGCTTCTCTTGATCAAGGAAGGAGAACAATTAGATACGATCGCTTTTTCTCAAGTCCTTCAGGGGAAAGAGACTGTTTTTATTATTGGAGGTCCCTATGGAGTTGATGATAAGAGGCTAAAATTTGAATTCCCATCGTTGAAAATGCTTTCTTTTTGAGCAATTACTTTGCCTCATGGGTTGGCAAAGTTAACCTTGGTTGAACAGCTTTATAGAGCAACTACCTTGTGGTCTGGTAAGAAATATCATTACTAAATCTTGACATTTTTTATTTAAATGACTATACTTAGTCAGATTTTTTAATTATTATTTGATTGAACAATATGGTGAAATCTCTTGATACAAATGATAAGCTGACGGATCAGAAGCAGTGGAAACATAGAAAGTTGATTAAAAATACCCTTTCTCAGTTGACAAACGCACTTATTCTTTTTAAGATGAAAACAGGGAACAAGGGAGATTATAGTGTAAAACCCTTGGCATTTAATGAAGATTGGGAGATCGTTGTAGTCAACAGACAGGAGAAGAATAAGAAAGGCCCTGTGGATGTTTTATGAGATATTGGAAAAATTAATATTCTTGAAACTCAACGCTCTCTTTTTGATGATATAAACAAAGAAGAGTGACTTTCTCTAGAAGAAAGAGAAAAATATAAAGGTGCTATTAGACAATTCGTTAGAACTCATTTTATTAAGGCAAGGGAGAATTTAGAGAATAAGAAAGTTTCTCCTCATTCTAAATTCCGTGCTTTTTATACTAAATTAGCTAAAGAAAAGAGTGCTGATCCTAAGGAACAATTGCAATATAGAGATATTTATCTTACTCTTGCAAATATGTTATATGAGAAAAATAAAAGTTTTCTCAATGAAAATGGTGAAATTAATGAAAGTTGATTAAGAGAGATCGCTATTATTTTTCTCAAGACAATAAAAAATATTCCAAATTCAGGTTCTTCAAAGTCGTTTCATAAAATTTTTCATGATGGCGATTTTAATTTTTTGAGGAAAGAGAACGATGCCTGAGAACCGATGGTTGGAACTCTAGATCATTATGTTGAAGCTATTCAGTATTTAATGGATTTAGATGCCTATAATGCTTACGCAGAATGAGGTGATGTAGGAGCGGAAGAATGGATGAAATCTAAAAAGTCTTTTCTTAATAATTTATTTGTAGGAAGTAAGCTTAATGGTGAGGGTAGACATGAGGTTTATTCGGATAAAAAATTGCTTCATAATAAATTAAGTTCACTTTGGACTGAAACAGTTGAAGAATTTCTTAAATCAGATTCAAAAATGTTGCATCATCGAGTTCCTTTTAATAGATTAAAATCAGAATCCTCAATTTTTCAGAAATTATGAGGAAGGACAGAAAATATTCAAGATGAGTCAGGATTGAGGGTTGTTTATTATAAGGATAAGAGAGAAAAAGCTTATTGTGTAGATCAAGATATTGTTGAGATATTAAAAAGTTATTGTAAGAAAGTTGTAGACTTAGATGGAGTAGATATTGTAAGTCTTCAGCTTGACAAAAAGTGAAATTTTATTTCGGAAGAGGGACAAGAGGAAATTCTTAATCTTCTTTCAGAGATTACAGGATGTGAAGATATAACTTATAGAATAAAACCAAAGAAGTCTGCTGATCGTTTGGACTCTATCAGCTCAAAATATCATCACTTAACAAAGACGAAACCTACTCCTGGATTGAAAGCTGCTTATGAAATAGCTAATGCCACAAAGAGAGGAAGTAATGGAAATCAATATAAGGATTTTAAAATTATTGCAAAATTGTCACTTGATCAGGAAGTATATAATGCGCATCTTGAAGATCAAGAGTTAGAGATCAAAAAGGACTTAGATCTTTCTCAGGAAATTTCTTTTTATCCTTATACGAATGATCTTAATATAGGGAATCACCATTTTCTAGATTTGGAAAAGAAAATTTTTCTCAGAGTAAAAAATATGAATGATATGGAATTATGAAAAAGTATTTCTTTGAATAAATTGAGATATTTTACAGAAACGACATTAAAAGATATTTCTTTTGATATTGATGTCTTTGAAGATAAAGTAAAAAAAGGCCTTCTTCCAACCCCAGAAAATGATCATTATGCATATCTTGTTTTAGATTGAGAGAAAATTTCATTGAAGGGGCTAATTTATAGGAATAGAAATAATTCTGAGAGGTTTGATAAATTAATTTCTATGGTTATTAATTACTTTTTAAAAAGTAATAAAATCTGATATTTGAATAAAAAAGACACTATTCATAGTGGTTTAGTTTCTCCTGAAATGCTTAGGAATCCTCAAGAATTTAAATCTAGGAGATTCCTTACTTCTGATGTCTTAAGGACAAGTGCTTTAGATGCAAGTAATGCAGAAAATTCAGTTTGTTTTTATACGGATAATAAGGATAGTTATATTATACCGCATTTTTATAATGTTTCGCTTGGAGATTTAGGAGATTTTATTGCTCTTGAAAAATGTTAAATTTCCTCCATAATTTCAGTCACAATGGCGTTGAATACATCCATCCCTGTGTCTGTTAGTTTGAGTTTTTCTCAGTTTATGACGATTAATCCTTCATTTTCATAAATTTGCAATTTTTTCTCGTAATGAGGGATGAGGAGCTGTTTAAATTTTGAAAGTTGATCTATTCCTTTATCAGTTCTTAATCCTAGAAAAAATTCTTCTATTAAATAATCTTTTTCATTCAGTGGTTCAAATGTTGATGGATCGAGAAATTGCTTGTTGCAGTAGTTCTCAAGATTATTAGTGTTTTTGAATCTTAGACCTGTTTCTGGGGTTGGAATTCTTAGAGAAGAAAGAAATTCCGAATTAAGCCCTTTTTTATTTAAAAATGAAGAGGCATTAAGTCCTAGACCAAGATAGTTCTCCATTTCTCGATAGGTTCTATTGTGGATGCTGGATTTTCCTGCAAGAGCAAAATTTGATAGCTCATACCTATGATATCAAGCATCTAAAAGAATATCCTTCAAGAGGCTAAACTCCTCATAGATTTGTTCATCGGTTCCAAAGTATGCTCCTGAGATGAGTGAATCAGTTTTTTTTCTTTTTCGAGCTTGATTTTCAAAAAGTTCCAAAGTATAAAGCGAAAAACTATCGGCAAATTGTGAGTTTACAAAATCGGTAAAAAACTGTAAGGCTGAAGGTGTCCACAGGTAGGGATTACCTTTTTTGCTCTGATTCCATTTCCCAAAAGCGATGAAATCAAAGTTAAAAACCGTATTGTCCTGTTTGAGAGGCTGGAGATTGCGGAGAAAATCCACAAGTCCAAGGAAACGCGTGTGTCTTCCTGCAAGTTGGAGTACTTCATTATCAAAACTTTGGATCCCAAATGAGAATCTGATTCTTGGATATTTTTTTCAGAAGGTTTTTTGAAGCTCTTTTATGATTGTGTAAATTTCCTCTTCAGGATAAGGATTAAACTCAAAACTTAGTTCTGCAAGGTTAGAACAGTCAAAGTATTGCTCTAGTGTGAAAATAATTTCAGAAAGCTGGTTAGCTCCAAGAAGATTTGGAGTGCCTCCTCAGAAGTAGATGGTTTTTATTCCCTCATGATGAAAGTGTTGGCTATAATACTTGATCTCTTCTTTTAGAGCGGAGATGTATTGTGTGATTTGATCAGATTTTTCTGTTAGAGCAAAAGAAGAAAATGCACAGTAGTTGCATTTGGATTGGCAAAAAGGAATATGAAGGTAGAGTGAAAGCATATGAGTGGAATATGGAATAAGATCGTATTGTCAATGTAAGTAAGGTAAGGAAAAGCTCCTTTATTTGCAAGTCAAAATTTTTTGATAAAACCCTTGCATTTTCTTCTCATTTTCTTATATAATATGTCGTTCATATTTTTTATTTCATTATGAATGGTAAAGATGACAAAGAAAATGTTGGCAGTAGCTTTGATGGCTGGATCTGTACTTGTACTTGCTGGATGTAATAATACTCCTGCAGAAGATGAAGTTATGACTGGAGATGAAATGGTTGTTCAACCAGAAATCCTTCCTATCGAAGATGAAGCTCAAACAGGAGAAGTTGCTACTGGAGATGAAGTTGTAGTAGAACAACCAGTTGTAGTAGAACAACCAGTTGTAGTAGAACAACCAGTTAAAGTTGTTGCTGAATAATTTTCTTGCAACTTGATCGCAAGATACTATAAAGGGCATTGTAAAAGATGCTCTTTTTAGTTACGAAAAAATAATGCTCTTAAGGACTTATCTTCAAACCCATCATGGAATCTCGAGAAGAGTGATTGTTTCTTTAATTGATGAATGAAAAATTTTTGTCAATGGAGAAAAGGTAGAGAATTATAAAGCAGATCTTCAAAGTGGAGATATTCTTGAGGTGTTATCTTCCTTTTCAGAAACTCTTGATTTTCAGAGAGAACAATCGACGAATGTTTCTCTTTTGGCATTTAATAAACCGAAAGGCTATACTTGTTCTAAATCTGATCCTCATAATCCTACTTTTTATCAGCTTTTACCTGCTGAGTTTTTGCAGAAATATTATTATATTGGAAGGTTAGATAAAGAAAGTCGTGGATTGATGCTTCTCACTAATACTCCTCAGCTTGTGCATCAGTTTGAACATCCAAGTAAGGAAATTGAGAAAACCTATCTTGTTCAGCTTAATCAGCCCTTTGACTGGAACTTTAAAGAGAAGATTTTAGGAGGGGTAGTTGAGTGAGGAGAGCTTCTTAGGACAAAAAAACTCGAAAAATCAGATTTTTGATGTTTGAAGATTACGCTTAATGAATGAAAAAAAAGGCATATTAGGAGGATTTTCAAAGCTCTGGGCTACAAGGTACTAGATTTGCAGAGAATTCGTATTGATAAGTACTGGCTTTGATCGCTTCCAGAGGGGAAATGGCAAGAGTTGAAGCTCTAAATTCTTAATTTTTTTAGCAAAAATTGGTGCTTACCTTTATTTCTATTTTCTTATTTTTGAATCATGCTTACACGATTAAGAAAAAAATTTAAATCTGATCTCAAAACCCTCAATACCATCTATATTTCCAAGCAGGCGATTTTGCAGAATCTTGATTTTCTCCAAAAATTTCAGCCAAATTCAGTTTTTTTTCCTGTTTTAAAATCCAATGCCTATGGACACGGAATTTTGCAGATGCTAGAGATTCTTAAAGGACAGACTTTTCCTTATCTAGCAGTGGATAGTTATCCGGAATATCAGCTTATTCATAAGCATTCTGATTTTAATGTTTTACTGATAGGGGAAACTTTGCCTGAAAATTATCGTTTTTTTGATCTTAAAAGGACAGCTTTTGCAGTTTATACCTTGCAGGCATTGAAGGCACTTGCTCAACTTAAGAAAAAAGTCAGACTTCATCTTTTTTTTAATACATGAATGCATAGAGAATGAATTCAGGAGAAGGATTTACCTCAAATTTTGGCTTTTCTTCAAGAGCATAAAAATCTACAGGTAGAGGGCGTAATGTCGCATTTGCATAGTGCTGATGCGGGGCTTTGAATTGAGGAGCAGGTTTGATCTTTTAAAAGCATGACTGCTCAATTAGAAAAAGTTTGATTTTCTCCAAAGCGGAAGCATATTTCAGCATCGGCAGGGATTCTTAGGTTGTGTGATCCGTATTTTACTGCGTGTAGACCTTGATTGCTCCTTTATGGGTATCATCCTTTTGAGGATGAGCAGGATTATTGATTACAGCCAGCTTTAAGTCTTTTTTCTACGATTGTTTCTTTACAAACTTTAAAAGCAGGAGAATGAGTAAGCTACAATCAAAGGCGAAAAACTGAAAAAGACTGTAGCATTGCTACGATTCCTTTCGGATATTATGAGGGACGGCTCAGAAATCTCTCTTGAAAATTGGAGTATTTTTATCAAGGAAAGGCGTTTCCGCAGCTAGGAATAATTTGTATGAATCTGAGTTCTTGTCTTGCAAATGAAGAAATGAAGATTGGAGATAGGATTGAACTTATCAGTTCCAAATTTGGAGTGGGAAATAGCATTGAAGCAATTGCAGAGAAAGCAGAAACGATTCCGTATGAAGTGCTAATTAGGCTTGAAAAAGGGATCAGGAGAGTGGTTATTGATTAGTGTTTTATTTCATTTATTGTTAAATGTTTTTTTCGTTTATAAACCTTGGTTGCACTAAAAATCTGGTTGATACTCAGTTTTTGCTGGGGAGAATTTTGGAACATTCGTCGGATCAGTTTTTTTATGATGTTGATCCCTTTTCTGAAGAGGTGGAGCTGGTTTTTCTCAATACTTGTGGTTTCATTTCTTCTGGGAGAAAGGAGATGTTTCAGACGATCAAAAAGCTTTTGAGAAAAAAGAAAAAAGTCTGTCTCCTTGGCTGTGCGGTTGCCTATTTTGAGAATCTTGCCGATTCCCTTCAGCTTACGGATCAGGAAACTGAGGAATGGGCAAATTTGAAAAATCATCCTGATCTTTTTTTCCTTTCTTGGGGAGATTTTGCGAAATTTGAACCGAGCTTTCTTTTCAATTTAGAGCAAAAGTCTCTGCAAAAGCCTTCACAAGAGTCAATATTTCAGCGACCAGAGAATGCGAGGGCTTATACGAATCTTGACCTTGGATTTGAATATCTTAAGATTGCTGAGGGCTGTAATAATCAGTGTTCTTTCTGCATTATTCCAAAGATTAGAGGAAAACAGACTTCTCTTCCTATAGAAATGATCGTTGAAGAGGCCAAAAACCTTATTGCAAACGGAGTCAAGGAGCTTATTCTCATCGCGCAAGATAGCACGAGATATGGAGTGGATCTGTATGGGAAAAGTCAGCTTTTTGAGCTTTTGGAGGCGATTGATGAGCTGGAGTGAGATTTCCATTATAGGGTGCTGTATCTTTATCCTGATCTTTTGACAAAAAAGCATCTAGAAAGACTGACTAAGCTGGAGAAATTTATTCCGTATTTTGACCTGCCTTTGCAGCATGCTTCAGCAACGCTTTTGAAAGCCATGGGGAGATTTTACAATCATGAAATGACGTTTGAGCTTTTGAATTTTATCAAGCAGAAGTTCCCAGAGCGTTTTGTTAGGACGAATTTTATTATCGGGTTTCCAGGCGAAACGGAGGAGGATTTTCAGCTTTTGATGGATTTTATTAGGCAGGATTGGTTTGATAATATTGCACTTTTTGAGTATCATGACGAACCGCTTGCTCCGTCTAGTAAATTACCCAACAAAGTTGATGAAAAGACGATCAGAACCAGATTTCTGCAGGCGAAAAAACTTGTAGATGAGCTTCAAAATGCGAGACTTGCAAAAGAAGAAAAAGAAAAAATCTGAACGATTTCCGATATTTGGGAGGATGCTCAAGGGAATTGGAGATTTTTTGTTCGTCCTTTCCTCCACTGTCCAGAGATTGATCGTGAAGATGAAATTGGTTTGGATCAGATTTTAGAGAGTTTTGATGAGGAAGAGTTAAGAGTAGGATCGAGAATTCGTTTTCTTGTACAATAAAAAAAAGCCTTGAATCAAAATTCAGACTTTTTTAAGTATTTTTTAATTGTTTTTTAATCACTTCCTTGCATTTCTTTGTTGAGGAGAAGGGTCTGGTTTTCAATGACCATTTTCCCGAGGATATCATCAATATTCCCCATCATAATATTCGGGAGGTTTGACCAAGACTCGTGGATTCTATGGTCAGTTACTCTATCCTGAGGAAAGTTATAGGTTCTGATCTTCTCTGAACGATCTCCAGTTCCGATCTGATTTCCTCTTAAATTTTTTTCTTCAGCTTGTTTCTTTTCCAGTTCAATCTGGTAAAGTCTAGACTTCAAAACAGCAAAGGCTTTTTCTTTATTCTGCATTTGGGATTTACTATCTCCGATATTTACAATGAGTCCACTTGGAA
>CAUTUR010000019.1:0-18277 GCA_963541585.1 uncultured bacterium
TCATCACATCATAAGGGCGAGATGCGAGCTGTGCTACGATCTCTTGTGGAGGACGAAGCCCTTTAAACGGTCTTACTACTACCATATTCTATTGATTTTAAAAAGATAAAAATCTGATTTAAGCTTAGTATTTTCTAGAGAGAAAGCAAGAGGAAAACTTTTAATTCTAAATCTTTTTTCATAAGAGAATGATAATGTTTTTAGTAGAGCTTTTCAAGAATTTGTTGCAAAACTTCGATACTTTTTCTCATGGCATAATCCAAGTTTCCTTCGTGAGCTTCTCTTGCATCGCTATCAGCACCATCTGAAATTGCTTTGATGATTACGAGTTTTTCAAGCATTCAAAACTCACGAGCAACGCTCGCTACAGCAAATGCTTCCATTTCTACTACATGAGCGCCAGTTTGTTCCCTCAGTTCTCTTACTTTTTCAGCATCATCAATAAACTGATCTCCCGTTAGACAAAAACCTTCATGATGGATTCAGTCTTCTCTTTTTCCTAGATTGATAGCTAGAGAAGGTAAAGAAATCGGACTTTTTGCATAATTCAAATGCTCGCCATCAAAGGGCAAATACATGTCATGCTGAGCGACGGTATTGATGAGAAAAACATCTCCAATTTTAGCTTCCTGCCCTAGTAAACTTCATGCAATCCCAATATTTATGAGACATTTTAACTCATACTCCATACAAAGGAGGCTTGTAGCAATACTTGCTTGAATTTTTCCAACTCCAGACAAAGCAAGCACCACTTCATCATTTTCAAAAAAACTGATATTTTGGAGGCTTTTTGTAGCTTGAAGTCCAAAAAGGGTAATGAGATGTTCAGCTTCTTCTGCCATTGCAGTAATAATTCAGATTTTTTGCATTGTTTAGTACATTTATTTAAACCATCTTCTAACCACAAACTTTTTAGCTTTTGGAAGTGATGAGGCAGAGTAATTATTGACTGGTTTCCTGGTTTTAAAAATTTCTTCTAATCTTTTTTTGATTTCAATAATTTCTACTCCACCAGGATTTTTCCCCCTTCCTCTGCTTTCAATCGTTCTTTTTTCATCCAAAACAACCACAACATGCCCATCTCGAACGATAATATCCAGAGGCTTTAGGAGCATTGCAATTTGTTCTACGGTTTTTCACTCAATTTCTACTGCCTCTCAGAAGTTCAGGAGGCTACGAGAATTTCTAGGGGTATAACCATTTGTTGCTTGATAGAGGAGTCCAGAACAGTCAACTCCTTTCATTAATTTCCTTTTTTTCTCAAGAGAGGAGAGTTTGCTCTGTGATGGGAAAAAATGTTCATTTTCCGGTACTCCTTGATACCAGGTTCCTCACCAAATATAGGCGGTTCCAGAGGTTGCAAGGAGGTTATCAATGACTTCTTCAAACGAAGGCAAAATCTGACTTTTCTCTTCATTTTTTTGGTCAGTTTTTTGGATATATCTTGCATCTAAAAAGTAGCCAACTTTAGCTCCTCTTCCTGCATCAAATTCCCTCGTGCGAACTTGGTAATAAGTAAATCCGTCTTTCTCAACTTTCCTCATTAAAGTAACAGGAGTATCAGGGGGGAGTACTACCGCAAGATCAATAATCATATTGTTCCCATCGACTTTCATACCTGTTGTTCCTTTTCATCAGAGAATTTTATTAAGGTCAACATTATCTACAGGAAGTCGAAAAAGGGGAGTAGGAATAACGGTTCTTGCATATCCCTCAAATTCTTTATTTGCTTCAATTTGGAGCGCTCTGGAAATTTCCTCAGAGAGTTGCTGAGTTTTTTTGAGCTCTTCCAAGATTTCATTTCTTCTGACTTCAGGAAGCGTAGTAAGCGTGGCAACTCTATTCTTGATAAATTCTTGATCTTTCTGCGTAAGTTTAGGGCCATAAAGTTTCATCTTGATCGGGAGAAATGCCTTACGAATAGCAAGTGACTTCTGAGCTAAACGAGAAAAAAATTCAGATTTTTCTTTTTTTTCAGCTGAAGGAATGGATTGATTAAGCTGACGATCAATTTGATGATGTTCTTCTTTGGTAAAAGGGGAGTAGGCAAAAGTTATATTTCCAAACAAGAATATTACGAGTCCTATGAGCGCATATCTTTTTTTCATGGCATTGATAAAAAAATAAACCTGATCAAAGATAAAGATTCTCCCTTGGAAAACAAGAACTAATTTAAAAGTTGCAAAATTTTAGGAAACCTATACACTTAGTTCTGATTTACTTTTTTAATGCTTTTTCTATGCAAACTGCAACGCTTGTAAGTAAAAAATTTCTCAATGATCATGTCCTAGAACTAAAACTCAGAACTGAAAAAATAAGTATCCATCCAGGACAATGGTTTTTTGTTCATTATCTTTGAGAAGAAATTCCTTTTAAAAGAGCCTATTCTGTTGCCGATGTGGAACAAGAGGGGAATTCCAGTATTTTTACTTTTTTGATCAAGTTGGTCCCTTGAGGAAAGGGATCTGAAGCCTTGAAAACCGTAGATGAAAAAACTCAATTCTGACTTGAAGGCCCAAATGGACATTTCATCCTCAAAGCCACCTCCAACCCTAAAGTTTTCCTCTCGACAGGAAGTGGGCTTGCTCCCTGCTATCGTATGGCAAAAGCTGATCAAAGCTGAGCTCAAAAGCGGTTCTTCTTTTCCGTTTCTTATGAGAGAGACCTCTTTTATCTAGAGGAGATCAAGGCTCTGAAGATTCCAGAAACACATATCCATATTTCTAGAGAGGAGCTAGAAGGTTTTGAAAAAGGAAGAATTCAGATTCAGGATTTTGATTTTCCTCCAGAGACAGAATTTTATATCTGCGGAGTCCCAGCGATGGTCAAAGACTTTATGACTCAGCTGAAAGAAAAAGGCTATAAGCATATTTTCATAGAAGCCTATTAAAGTAAACAATCTTTCGCCTTACATCTTGGAAGTGTATTACTTGACCATTCCGCCAAGCCTCCCTGCAAAGAAAAAGCATGGTACCCCAGTTCTTGTAATTTCTGAGCCCAGAAAGCAGACTTTTTTCCATAAGCACAATAGAGTACAAGCGTCTTATCAGCAAAAGGACGAAAACTTTCCAAACTAAGTTCAGCAAAAGGTAGACAAAGAGCTCCTGGTAAATGCACATGAGCAAATTCCTGCTGAGTCCTAAGATCAATCAAGACATACTCCTGCCTCAAAACCAAATCTTCTGGATCAGAAAAAGAGTCCTCTCATTCTAAAGCCTGCACATAAAGTTTCTCAAACACTTTTTTGGACTCTCGAAGAGTATTCGCAAATGAATCTAAACCCAAAGAAGAAGATTCCAAAAGAAGTTCCTGATTCAGAACTTCAGGGAAAAGATCTGCATCACAATATGTAAAATATTCATCTAGATAGGGATAGGGACCATCAGGACAAATTACCACCGCTGCCATAGACTTTTTTGAAAAAGAGCTTAATTGCCCTAATGCCTTAAGCTCCGCAAGATGCAAAAACAATCCCTGCAAAGCCATTCCAGAACTTGGCCCCACAAGAAACCCTGCTCTAATAAGTGCTAAACTACTTTCATACGCCTGCTTACTACTAACTTCTACTAAGACATCCACAGCAGCTTGCCAATCAAAGCCAATTTGTTGCAATAAATGATAAGTTCTTGGTCAAGGGATAGGGTTATTTGGTTTTCTCACGACTCCAAGAGCGGAAACAGAAGCAAAATGTGATTTGAGACACTCAGAGATCCCAATAAAAGTTCCCGTAGTACCGAGTCCAGCACAAAAAAAACGAAATTCTACCTCATCTTTTAAAGACTGCAATTGTTCAGAAAGCTGTTTCCCTGTTAAACGAGCATGTATTTGTGGATTTGCAATATTATGATATTGATCAGGATTATATCGTCATGCTTGTTTCCCTTCTTCTCTCGCTTTGACAATACCACTCCTAGGATCTTGAGGATTAGGACAAATTTGCTCTGCATGCACCACCGCCTCAACCCCAAAAAGCTGAAGCAATTGTAGCTTTCCTTTCGTGATTTCTTGAGAAACCCAAGCTCTCATCTTAGGAATCCCCATACTCCTTCCTAGCACTGCAAGAGAAAAAGCAGTATTTCCAGAAGAATTTTCCACAATAGTATGAGGTAATTGATCATCAAACTGTCAGCTTTCTTTTGCCTGATGAAGCATCCCTCGAGCAGAAAGAGACTTAATATTTCCCAAAGGTAAAAAAGTCTGAAGTTTCAAAAATACCCTGACTCCATCTTGAGCATAAGGATTCAAATCAGCAGGCAGTTCTACCAGTGGAGTGAGATGATGATAAGGATTGAGAAAATCCTCCAAAGCAGAAGTTCAAGCAAAAACAGATCAAGACATGTCAATTACAAAAAACTAAAATGTTCATCAATTTGCCCAGTCAAATCACCAAATCTTTCCTTGATAAACCCTTGAGCAACATATTTTCTATGTAAAGCATAAAGCTTGTCTAATCTTGCTTGTAGAGGCTGTTCCAAAGTTTGTGCTTGCTTGACAATTTGCTCAAATAGCAGCTGAAACTCAGACTCAAGCTGAGAAAACTCCATCAATCCTCCTTGCTTCTCTAACTGTCTTAGATAAGAAGAGATCCCCAGCATACCAAGCAGTTTTTCAGAGGGCAAAGCAGCAGAGAGAAAAAGCTGATCCTCTTGGTCAAAACATTTATTCCCAAGTGCAAAAAGCTGATCATAGACTCCCGCAGCTTGAGCCAGACGAGCATACTGTTTCCAGACTTCTTTTCCTTTTTGCGTAGGTTCCAAGACAAGAAGTAAAAGATCAAATTGAGCATGCAGACTAGAGGCAAAAGCATCTACCCCTGCCACCATATCCACGACCACTACTGCCTTTTGATCATCCATATGCGAAAGCAAATTTTCCAAAATCGCTAAATGATTATGATAACAAGATGCGCCAATCTCTGATCCTTGATAAGTCCCTACCACCATCAAAGCAAGCTGATCGAGCACTTCAGCAAAACAATACAGAGGATGTGCAGGATCTCTAAGTACAAAAAGCTGACTTTCTGAGGTTGGAGGAGTTGTTTTCCTAAAAGTCTCCAAAGAACCAATACGCTGATTATCCCCTTTGAGATAGGTTTTGATCGTTTGAGTCGTCTCAGGAAAAGAAAGATATTTTTGCTCAGGAAACTCCCCTCATGGAAGAAATAATCCAGGCAAATGGACATTCAAATCAGCATCAATCAACAAAAGATTTTTTCCCTGCTGAGCTAAATATAAGGCAAGTAACGCTGATATAGTAGTTTTTCCACTACCTCACTTCCCAACAACTGCTATTCTCATCACTATCTGACAATATAAATAAAATTATTTTCCACAACTACAGTACTGCTGATGCTCCTTTTTCCATTTAATCAAAGTCCTCGTAGAGATTCAAAAATCCTGAATGATCGTTTGAGCTTTTTCTTTTTGATGACAATAGGCGTCGATTACCTTTTCTTTGAATTCAGGACTATAGGTCCCTCTTTTCCCATCAATCGTAAAGGTAGAATGGCACGATCCACAGAAAAATCTCTGAGAATCATTTCTCCCATGCCCATGCTTTCTGGTTTTTGTACTTTTGCACTTGATGCAGTTAGTCATAAGATATGCTTGAGAATTCTAAATACTATCTTCTTTCCAAGATAAAGAAAAAGCCTTTCAATGTCAAGAGTAAAAAATCTGATCTTAGTTTGACTTTTTGTATAATTTTTTTATGGTAAATAAAAAAACAACCACAGACCGAATGCTCAAAGTCTGGCTCTAAATAGAGTTTAACAGGAGCATATTAAAAAATGAAAATAAAAATAAAAGAATTTAAGCACTTCGAAATTGTATATCTAGAGGAACAGATTAGTTTCTTTATAAAACAAAACGGAATAGATAGGATAATAAACCTATCTATACAAGAATCTGTCTTATTAGGCAAGTTTCGTTACAGAGGCTTCTTGATTTATGAAGAGAGTGAATAAGCTCTCTTTTTCTTTAGTTAAAAATTTACTCAATAAACTGCTTAAAGTCTGAAAAGTTTTCAAAAGACTGATAGACCGAGGCGAATCTAACATAGACTACCGGATCAATCTCTTTGAGTGCGGATAAGATATCGTCTCAGATTTTTTTACTTGAAACTTCGGCTCATTCACTTTGCCAAGAAATTTCTAAATTGTTGATCAAAGAGTCTACGATTTCTGGATTAAAAGGTCTCTTCGCAAAAGCAAGCATCACTGATTTTCTGAGTTTCGCTCTATCATAGAGTTCTTTTGTGCCATCTCTCTTGATCACCATGAGTTCTGTGAGTCCAATTCTCTCAAACGTAGTAAATCTATGCGAACATCTCTCGCATTCTCTTCTCCTCCTGATAATAGTTCCTTCTTCTATCATTCTAGAGTCGATGACTTTGGAATCCATATTTTTACATTTTGGACACTTCATATTCTGAAAGATCAACTAAAAACTGATTTTTGGAGCTTTTTTTATCAAAAGATAGACTGATCGTGAATTTCATTCAGATTTTTTTCTTCTGGTGCATGATGATTGGATTTTTCTACAAATTCCTCAAGAGAAAAGGTAAACTCTTCCCCATCCATAAAAATCTTCTGAAAATGCAAAAAGTAGAACATCACGAGTGCCGTCATTCTTACGTCATTTTTACAATATTTCTTAAACTCTTCCAAGAACTTTTTATTTCCAGTTTCTTGGTATTGATTCCAGAGCACTTCTCCTTCAGCACCAGAAGAAAGTGTTTTCTGGACTCCAACTAATGCTTCTGAGAGTTTATTTAGTCAGATTCTTCTTTTTGTAAGATTTTGAAAAAAGACATAGAGATCAATACTTTTTTCGTTCAGAATTTTGATTTCCTCCTCTCCATAGCCTGCATTCCAAGCGGAAACTGGATTATCAAACCAAATCTGATTGAATCCTACGATATAGCCATCAAAAGCGAGCATCTCATCTACAAAAGCTTTCAAATCTTCTTGCAAGATACAGCGGTATTCCATTTTAGTTCCATTAGGAATCATTGCATAGGCAAGCAAAAATTTTGCGGATTTCAGGTCATCAACTACGGTTGTTTCAATATCGTAGACGAGATATGGTTTATCCAAGATTTGAGAATAATTTCCTGTCATAAACTCATCCATCAGAATCTGTTCAATCGTTTTTTGTCAGATTTGTCTTTCTTTTTTAGAAATATATTTGATGATTAAGGATTGGATTGCAGATTTCTGATCAAAAGGAAGTACAACCTCAATTTTATCCTGTTCATCAGTAAGAATCAGTTGTTCGCCTTGCTTAGAAACCCTAAAAGCTACGTCTGAACGATAAAAATAATACAGATCATTCCCCTCACGAAAACAGATTTTGAAAAAATCATTCGCTCACTGACATTTCTCTCTCTTAATGATCGTGTAGAAGTGAGGAATGAAATTATTTTGAATCTTTGTCAAATCACTTAGGGAAAATCTCTTATACATAGGAAAAACATAAATAATTAAAAATCAACAAACCGTTCTTTGTTAATTCTTAAAACTTTTCCTATGATAAACCAGGAATATTTGGAATTCCACCACCATTTCCTCCACCAAGCATTCCTGCGAGATTACTTGGATCAAAACCAAGGATATCTTTCGTCTTTTCTGCAGCTACTTCTTGAGCTTTATTCTGAGCTTTTTGAAAAGCTTTTACGACTAATTCTTCCAAAACTTCTTTTTTACTTGGATCAAGCAAAGCAAGTTCATTGACTTTGAAATCTCTGATTTTCATTTCCCCTGTCATATCAATCACGATACTACTTGCTTTTTCCCCATTTTCATCGGTAAATTCCCCTTCTTTGGCTCTAATCACGAGGTTTTTGAGTGCTTTCTGAAGTTCCTTGTACTTATCGTACATTTTTTTCAATTCTCCCATTTTTCCTAAATCCATTGTTCTATCTACTAAACAAAATAAAAAATCTGATTTTTTTCTCTTTTTTTGCAAAAATTCTTAATTCTAAACTACTTCTTCACTACTCCAAAATATTTAATCACGAGGAAAACTAAGAATGCGGTAATCAAAAAGTCAATCAATCTTGCAAGGGCTTTCCCATAAAGTACCCCATTCCAAGAAAGTTCCTCAAGCTTATTGATCTTCAGCTTTTTGAAAAGAGGAGTGAAAAAAAGCGGAGTTACCACATCTTCTACAAAAGATTTCACCAAATCTCCTACTTTCACAGCAACTAAAAGCCCAACTGCCATTCCAACGACATTATATTCCGCAAGAAAAGCTGAAAATTCTTCTAACATAAGTTTCAATATACTAATATAAAACAAAATCACTATAAGGAAGCGTTTTTCAAATACAAGTCAGGTTGTAGCTTTTTTTCAAGAATTTTCTGGAGGAGTCTGTCATTGAGGAATTTTTCAATCTTCTCAGGTCCATTTTCAAGTATTACGAGTTCTTGAGGAAGCGAGTAGGTATCAGCTCCACCAAATTGAGAAAACTGATTCTGAAAGACAGGGATCATCCCAGACCCCAAGAAGGGAGCTGAAGTCTGAAAAGCGAGATCCATATAGTCCAATAAAAACTGATCTACCAAAGCACGATTCGCTCCAGGCAAAACGACAAAACCATAAAGTCTCACTGGTAATCCGATATACTGGTAAGGGTTAAAATGGCTCACAAATTGTTCTTTCAAAGCAGGGGAAACGTCTGAAGCAAATCCTCGTCCCACTCCCACAAGCTTTTTCTGCAAAAGGCAAGCAATCGGTTCTTGTAAGCAGAACTGCGATGAGGACTGTATAATATTGAGGAGTTTTTGCTGGAGAGCTTGGGTATTACTGTGCATTGCGATCCACTGCTGGAATGCCCCCACATCATTAAACTGCACGAAATCTTCCAACTGCTGAGCCAAAATCAGGTTTTGATCATAAAGTGCTGGAATCTTGCTAATTCAGAAGCCAAAAGCTGCATTCTGAAGTTTTGGACGAAAGTTTGAAAAGGCTGCATATAAACCATCAAAATCGGCTTCTAGCCCTGTTAACCCGTACATTACAGCAGGATCCAGAGCAAAAGGCAAAAAATCTGAACGCTTTCCAACAAACTCCTGTAATTGAGGGATAAAAAGTGAACGAATATCCTCTTGAAAAGTAATCTTTTGTGCCTGAATCCCAGAAAAAAGATCGTAGGGAAGAAGTTGAATATCTGCTCAAGAAGTTAATTTTAATCTACTTCTTTCATCCATCGCTCCTGTTAAGGCTATGTTTACTCCGTATTTTTGAGAGAAATTTTGCAAAAACTGCTTTAGCTCTGGGCTTACTTTTTCTTTAGGGACTGCTAAAGTTAAACTTCCTGTGAGGAAAGAGAGGCTTTCATTAGAAAAAGAATCAGAATTTTCTCTTCAGTCACTTTGCTCCGATCATGTAGCGGTTCCAGATTCCGCAGGACTTGCCCCCCACGGCACAAAAATTACAAAAGCTGTGCAGAGTATTCCAAAAACCGCCAAAAAAAGCACCTGTTTAAGCTGATTTCTCATCCCTAGAAAATAATAGTAAAGTTCCCAAGTGCTGGTTGTTCAAGTGTTGGTTTTTTCACTTGGAGTTTTACACGGTAAGATCAGACTTTCCCTTCTCCCTGTAAAGTATAAAATCTATCTGAAATTTTAGATCCATCTGTAGTATGAAATTCATATTCAAGGAAAGGATACAGGTTTTTCCCTTGAGACCAGAGATAATTGACGAGAGAAAAAGATAGATTCGAGTTTGTCGTTTTAGGATCGATCAAAATAGAGGTAAAATTTCCCTTATCTTTCAATTCACCTTCTTTATTTGAAATGATATTTAGTGATGCAGAATTATCGTTTTTAATAGGATTACTCGCTCCTCAGAAAGTTAAAGTCAAACCTTCAGCTGAATTGATGAGTTTCGCTCTAAGAAGCGTATCTCGATCATTAATTATCCCCCAACTTTCACCGAAACTTGTTGATTCCCTAGGTAAGAGCGTATATTCAGTGTCTTCATATTTACCTTTGATCGTCCAGTTCGCAGCAACCCAATTATCATTTCTCCAGTCATGATCAGTATTTTGACAGTTATTTTCACAGAGCTTTCCATTAGCAGGATTCCCCTTTGAAAAGATCTGAAATAATAAAGGATTAAGCCTGAAAGTTCCCTTCAATGAAAATTGAGGCGATGGAGTCACTCTAAATAATGGATGCTCTATATAATAATCATCAGCCCCAATCGTTCCAACAGTTCCTAGGGGAATAAGTTCAGTTTTCGCATAGTTAAGCATATTAAAATTTTTACTTCCTGAGTTATTCGCACGAACAAATGAAGCATCTACGTTCCCATTTCATGTAGAAGGAATTCTATCAGTACTTGAGTGTACTTTCCATAGTAAAGTATCTCTACCGTCTCCGTAAGTATAAAAATTCTCTATCCTTTTATCAGCACCTTTTCAGATATCCTGTGAAGTTGTTCAATCAGTTTTTCGTCAAGATTCTCCATCAAAACCAGGTCCTGCATATCTTATGGCTAAAGCTCCTCTTTCAATGGCAGAAATTGCGCCATAATAAGCTGTTGAGTATTGAGCAATGTTCCCATAGGTTTTTGCAAAAGGTAAGAATCCAGAAAAAAGTGCTAACAAAAGTGCTATACTAATAATCATCACAATCAACACTAACATTAACAACATTTTTACATTTTACTTGGATAAACACAGGATTATTTAATTTCTAAGAAGAACTAAGAGAATCTTATTTTATATTTCCCTTAAATCTCTATTTAATATGCTTTTTTTTACAAAAAGATCAGTTTTTTATATTCTGAATTATTCAATATTTGGAGCTCAGCATTCAGGACAATATGCAAAATGCCCCTGATATTTACAATGACACTGCTTACATTCTGTTTGCAATGGTTCTCCACACCAGCTACACATTACATGAGAGCTGTTATTTAAGTTCTGGCAGTGAGGACAAACAACTACATTCTGCTCTAATGCCTCTCTCCAGAGTGTTTTTTCCCATCTATATACGAGAGGACGGAATGCGAGATAGAGAGGAAGTCCCAAAATTGGCGTTAGAAAAACGATCAACAGTGCTGAGAATAATTGGTAAAATACATTTTCGCTTCTGGCAGAAGCATCTCTGAGTACCCAAATAACACAAAGAATCCAAAGAAAAATGATGGCGGCACAGACAAATAATTCTAGATCAGAATACTTATCTAAAAATGGTAGCCATTGAGCTAAAGTTCCAACAACATCATTTCAAGAACCCAACTGTTGGACATTAACAGAAAGTTCAGGTAAACTATCACTTAGTTGATTGGTAGTATTTTCAATGATCTCAGCTCCAGAGGAAAAAACAGGTTCTCAGATTTGATCTCCAGTAAGCATCTGAATATTTGTTTCAATCTCATTCATGGCAAAGAATAAAAAAATAAAAACCTATGAAATAACTTTCTTTAGAACTTCTACGGAAAGCGAAAACTTTTTCAAGTCTTTCAAAACAAAAGCAACTTTCGCAGGATTATCAATCTGAAGAGTAAAATCCACTAATACTTCTCAAATATCGGTATGTTTAATAGACATTTCTAATAGAGGAACATTAAACTGAGAAAAAATCTGGAGAAAATCAACAATCGTTAATTCACGAGGAGAAAATTTGACTTCTAAAGAAAATTGATAGCGATTTGATGGTTCATCTTTCCAGTGGGCTTCAAGAAGGGAATCAAAAGAAACCGTTTTTAGTGCTTTACAGTCCATGGTGTGGATTTTAATACCATCTTTGGTAGATTTTGCAATAATTTTAGTCCCATTTTCTGGATGACATTCTGGGCAGAAAATACAATTTAAGTGCTTATCATTATCAACAATTACTTCATGAGGAGAAATCAGATTTTTGATCTCATGTTTTAACTCTTCCCTCAGTCCATCAGTATCTTTTACGACGGTCTTTTCTACGACATTTTTTAGCAAATCTGGATAAGCCGATCTCACAATATTCCCATAAGAATCTTGCCTATCTAGTACCATCAAAATCCTTCTTTCTACTTCAATTGGTTCTCCCAGCTTTTGAATTTTATCTTTATCAGAGCGGAAAGCAGGAAGTCCTAAATCTCTCAAGTATTCATTTAGTCCCTCTATTGCTTCTTCCAAGCGATTCTCTCTCTCTATCGTTTTCAAATATTTCAAAAGCTGATTTTTTGCTGAAGGGGTACGGAGAAATTCAATTCGGTGCTTATTCGCAACGTATCTATTCTTAAAAGTATTGATATTTACAATATCTCAGGTTTTAAGCTTATAACTAATAGGTTTGATTTGTCCATTCACAATAGCGTTTTTGAATCTCAATCCAATAGCACTATGAATGCTGAACGCAAAATCCAGAACTGTAGATCCCATTGGAAGTTCTTTGATGTCTCCTCTTGGAGTATAGATGAAGATCGTCTTATCTAATACTTCAATATTCAGCTGAGATTTGAATTTTTCTTTTTCAGAAGTATCGGTATAATCTGCAACGATTTTCTGTAACTTTTGAATCCACATTCCCTGTTGCTTAGAAACAACCGTTGGAGCATTATTATCAGAATAAGCAAAATGGGCTGCTACTCAGAATTCTGCTACGTCATCCATTTCTTTCGTTCTAATCTGGATTTCTACAGGGAAACGAAACATCCCCAGCACGGTGGTATGAATACTCTTATATCCATTAAATTTTGGAATCGCGATATAGTCTTTAATTTTTTTGATAAGCGGGATGTAATATTTATGGATGACTCCCAGTACCATATAACAATCTCCAATATTCTCTGTAATCACTCTAAATGCTAATAAATCCATTACTGTAGAAATATCAGTTTCATGATACTTTTTTGAGAGTTTCTCGTAGACCCTATAGGGACTTTTAATTCTTCATTTTACCTCAAAATTCTGAACTCCCTCTTTTTGAAGCATGGTTGTCAGTAGTTTAACTCCCTTTTCTGTATATTTTTCTCCATCACGAAAGTATTTTTTCAGATAGCTTAAAATTCTAGCAAACTCTTCAGGATAAAGCACGGCAAACGACCCATTTTCGAGGAGAAGCTGAAAATGATAGAGTCCAAGCCTTTTTGCGATTGGAACATAAATTTTTAAGGTTTCCTCAGCAATCTTTTTTCTTTTTCTTTCTTCTGGATGAAATTGTAAGGTCTGGATATTGTGAATACGATCAGCTAATTTCACGAAAATTACCCTTAAATCTTTTGCCATCGCTAAAAAGGTTTTTTTGATGGTTTCTAGGTGCCTATCTTCTCCTTGATACCTTACTTTTGATACCTTTACGAGACCTTCACAGATTTCTGCTACTTCTTCACTAAATTCTGCAGCGACTTCTTCCTTAGTAATCGGAGTATCTTCTATTACATCATGCATAATACAGGCCTGAATAGATTCTAAGTCAGGCTTTAGTTCCATGAGAAAAAGTGTTGCTTTAAGTGGATGAATGATATAAGGTTCTCAGGAAAGTCTTTTAACTCCTGCATGAGCAGCTTTAGTAAAAACGTAAGCATGTCTGATACCTTCAATTTGTTCGGCAGGTAAATATTCCGAAGCCTGACGAATAATTTCTTCAACCAAAGCAACAGGTTCTTCTTCAAAAGTTAGTTGGTAATCAAAAAAGCTATCAATTTCCTTAATATCCATCTTTAGAGAGAAGAAAGTAAAGTCTACTCCCAAAGATAGAAATCGTTTTTTAATAGTCAAGAGAAAAAATAAGAAAATACTCTCTATCGACTAAAAAAAACTGTTTTTGATCGATTGTTTTGCAATTTCAGAGAGATTTCAGAGCTTCCCTTCAATTTCTTCATCAGGTTCATGGAGTAATTTTGAAAGTTCTGTACTTTTTTCTGAAGCTTTTTTGATATGAACATAATACTTTCCGAGTTCGGCAACGACATCAGAAAGTTCATCATTTTTTTCCAAGAGTTCGGTTGTTTTTTCTCTAAAAAGATCATTTTGTGCGGTTAATTCCTCCATTTCCTCTTGGAGATAGCTTAACTGTTCATTGGCTATTTTCAGATTTTTTCTCAATTCTGAAACGATTTCTCTTTTCTCATATTGAAAATAAAAGATCAAATATCAAATTCCAATTCCAGCAATAAGTCCTGCTATCAAATATCCCCACAACATTTCTCATATCAAAAAAGTAAAATCAGATTGTACTATAATTTTCAGCACAAAAAAGACAAGGTAAAGATTCTAGAAACGATCAAAGGTCTCATCAATTTTTTGATTTACTGAATCTTTAACTGCGGTTTTGGTATCATTCTTGAACGTTTCATATTGTTTTTTTGCCTCAGTTTTTGCCTGTTCAGTGAGGGTATTGGTCTTTTCTTGGAGAACCTGCAGTCCAGAATGAGTTAATTGCTCTGCTTGTTGGTATTCTTCAGTACTTGTTAGAGGATCTAAGCTTTCACATCCCACTAGACAACTTAGAAGAATGCTAACAAAAATCAGATTTCCTTTTTTCATCTTTTCTCAAAAAAGAAATAAAGAACTCCTTTAAGTATGAGATTTTGGAATTGAAAATCAAGTCGGAAAAACTAATTTATACTTATTTATTCTTACTTACCGTTTATGCATATTCATCTCGTCAGCCTTTTTCCAGAAATTTTTGAAAGTTTTTTGGCAACATCGCTTATTCAGAAGGCTCAAACTAAGGGAATTCTGAAGTTCTCTCTACATAATCCGAGGGAATATTGTCAGGATAAACATCAGCAAATTGATGATCAGATCTATGGAGGAGGAGAGGGGATGCTTATCAAGGCGCAACCAATTATTGACTGTGTAGAGGCAATTATTCAGGAGTTTAAATTTAAAAAATCTGATTTTTCAATTCTTTTCCCAGCTCCTGCCCAGGAAGTTTTTAATCAGAAGATTGCTTATGGTCTCAGCAAAAAAGATCATCTTATTTTGATTTGTGGGAGGTATGAGGGAATAGATTACAGAGCAGAACAGTATTTTCAGAAACATTATTCTGATCAATTTAAGAAGCTTTCATTAGGTCAATTTATTGTGCTATGAGGAGAAGTACCAAGTATGGTAATGCTTGAGGCAATTGTAAGACTTATTCCTTGAGTTATCAAAGAGAAGGGGAGTTGGATTAATGAGAGTTATTCTTTGAGTGAAAATATGCAAAATTTGGAAGCACCGAATTATACCAGACCGGCTGAAGTGTATGGAATGGAGGTCCCAGCAGTTCTTTTGAGTGGGGATGATGAGGCAATCAATGCGTGGAAAAAAACAGCAGAAAAACAGCTGAATAACTCTAAATTGTAGATTCAGTAGGTTTTATTTTAGTGAACATCATGAATACACTAAAACAGAAAGGTTATCAATGAGAATCGCTTGCTAGAGACCGATATGAAAAAAACGGTTATGTTATATTGGAGAAAAATTTCGCTATTCGTTGAGGAGAGATTGATTTGATCTTGGAAAATAAAGAAGAAATTGTTTTCGTAGAGGTAAAGGTCGTTGATGGGATTGAGGATTGGAATGCGTATCTTTCACCGAGGAAAATGCAGGCTTTAGAAAGGAGTATTGAAAGCTATTGCGCTAATAACCTTATAGCTAAAGCGATCAGGCTCGATGCTGTTTTTGTGCAGAATTGAAAAATAGTAGAAGTCTATGAAAATATTAGCAATACTTAATTGTAGAGAGGAGGATTAAAGGCTTCTCTTTTTCCTATAGGAATGATTGAAAAAAATCATTTTTCTTTTCAAAAAAAAGCTGAATTTCTTCAGCCTTCTTTGTATTCTTTTCATTCTTTTTCATTCTTTGTGGGTATTGCCTTATCCAAAATAGGCATCGGTAATGACTCCTTTTTTTACAGCAACATTTAAACGATTTGGTCTATAATCAGCCGTTACTGCCATAGCTTCTCCATCCTGGGCAACGATACGAAGGAGTTGGTTTTGAGTTTCAAACTCCTTTTGAACTTCTGAGAGTTGGCGTCCAATATAAGTTTTTGCCATTTCTTCGTTTGCTTTTTCCATTGCAGCTCTATAGTATTCCCATTCTTCAACTTCTTTTCCATTAATTAGGCAAACTCCGTATTCACTTCAGTTTTCATCTTTTTTAATATTGCTTTCTCCTCCTTGAGCTACACAATATTCACTCGCAGGATTTGCCATACCAACTTGCTGGTCTCCTCCTTGTTCCTCATCAAGGCATTTTGGAGTGTCATACTTTTCACAGTACATTTCTGTGCAGGCAACATCGCCATCAGCAGTTCTCATACAGTTGTTACAACCATCAAAAAAGCTTTGACAGCTCTGAGGAATCATCGTCTTCCAGCTTTCTGTGTCAATTCCGCCTTCATTCATGCTTGGAGTTTGTTGATTGCATCCTGCTAATACAAGGATTGCCCCGAGGCTAAGTGTCGTTGTGAGTAATTTGTTCATCTTCATTCATAAAGAAAATAAAAACTTCTATAAAGGAAATCGGAAAAAATCTGAAGATGTGACATTTTTGATACTGAACTTGAAAAAGAGGAGAGCTTTCCATACATTTAAACTCGTTTATTTTCATCCTCAGATGATGCAACTTTCCGAAATTATTGAATCCGTCCAATCGCTTCATCCAGATTTTTCCTATGAAGAAATTGCTGAACTTTGCTATGATTACCTCGCCCAATTCAACGATAAAACCAAAGAATCCACCAAAGAAAAAAGTCTGAAAAAATACCTCAGTAAAGAATTTTGAATCCAGCGAGAAACAGAAAACCCAGGAGAAGACTTTGAAAAGCAAGTTTCGTTTTCTAGCATTCCAAGGCATCTTTTTAATTATACGAACAAAAAGAACGCTGACTACCTCATCACGATCAAGGGCTTGAGTAAGCAGCTCGGCTCTACGATTCTCTTTGAAGATGCAGAGCTGAAGATCAAACCTGAGGACAAGATCGCTCTTGTGGGAAAAAATGGGGCTGGGAAGTCCACTTTCCTCAAAATCCTGCTTAATCCTGAACTCGCAGATCATGGCGAGATTGAACTTCTAAAAGACACAAAAATCTGATTTCTTTCTCAGGATTTATTTTGGGAATCAAGGGAGAGAACGGTCTTGGAAGAAATGCTCACGACATTTCCGGAGATTACGAGGAGAGTAGAGAGGCTTGAGGAGATAAAAGAGCTTTTAGACTGATGAAATGGCGATGCGATTGCCTTGATTGAGGAACAGAGCGAGCATATTGAACGGATGCTGATGCATGAGGCTTATCAAAAGTATGATTTGCAAAAGGAAATTTTGAAATACTTCTGATTTACTAGAGAGCAACTGGATTTTCCGATCAAAAAACTTTCTTGAGGCGAGCAAACCAAGTTGCAAATAGCAAAATTTCTGCTTCAAGATGTGGATTTGCTGATTTTGGACGAGCCGACCAACCATCTGGATATTGAGGGGATTCTCTTTATTGAGCAGTTCTGCCAGATGCGAAACAAGGCGCTGATCTGCATTTCTCACGATAGGAAATTTCTGGCTTCTGCATTCACCAAAACGATAGAAATCAAAAACAAAAAGCTGAATCTCTACTATTGCGGCTATGAAGACTTCTTGAGAGAAAAAGAAAAAAGGGCTGAACTCCAGCTCAAGAATTATACTGCCCAGCAGAAATATCTTGCTCAGCAGGAGAAATTCATTGAGAGATTCCGCTACAAATCTAGCAAAGCCGCCCAGGTGCAAAGTAGAATCAAAATGCTGGACAAAATGGATCGTATTGAGGCTCCAGAAGAGGAAACTTCCGCACATGCTCCAAATCTTCAGGTCAAATGGAGACTTCCAGAGACCTTGATCAGACTTTCTGAACTTTCTGTCGGATATGGGCAAAGCGTGCTAGTTAATCTGCCTCGTGAACTGGAAATTACCAAAGCGATGAAAATCTGAATTATCGGAAAAAACGGAGTGGGAAAGACGACTTTGCTTAAAACCCTGCTTGGTCAGCTCAAACCTTTGTATGGCGATGTGCGAATCCATGAAAAAGTCAAGATTTGATTTTATTCCCAAGTCGCTGATGACCTAGACTTTCAGGCGACAATTACCGAAGAGCTGGTTTGACCTTGAGTTTCATTTAAGGAAGCGATGGGATTTCTCGGGGCTTTGCTCATTGATCCAGAAAAAGCAGACCAAAAAATCTGAACGCTTTCAGGAGGCGAGAGATCCAAGGTCGCTCTAGCGAAAATGCTGCTTGCTCATCCAGATATTGTAGTGATGGACGAACCGACGAATCATCTGGATTTGACTTCCAAAGAGGCGATCAAAACGATGCTCGCAGATTT
>CAUTUR010000020.1:0-18193 GCA_963541585.1 uncultured bacterium
AGCGAATCTCTGAGCTAATTCAGCCTTTTTTTCTTCATTGATCAAATCAATCTTATTAAACACCAAAATCTTTTCCTGATTCGCTCCAATATCAGACAAAACCTGATGAACGACCTCAATCCTCTCCTCTACAAAAGGATCGCTCGCATCAATCACATGAAGCAACAAATCTGACTCAATACTGTCCTCCAGCGTAGAGGAAAAGGACTTAATCAGCTTTGGAGGCAGATCACGAATAAAACCGATCGTATCATTGAGCAGGATCTCCTTTCCGAGTCAGGTTTCAGGATTGGTAATCAAATAGCATTTCCCGACATTCGTTCCAAGCGTTGCAAAGAGCTTATTTTCCGCTAAAACGCCTTTTTTGGTCATCGCATTGAGGAGAGAAGACTTTCCAGCATTGGTATATCAAACGATCCCAATCGTAGGCATTCCCTTCTTTTTACGAGCATCACGATGGAGTTTCCTCATTTGTTCGTATTCAATCAGCTTTTTTTCTATTTTCCCTACCTTCTCTTTCAGGTGCCTTTTCATCCTCTCAGTATTGGTTTCTCCGATTCCTCTGGTTGCTCCGCCTCCGCTTCCAGAACTTCCTCCCTGCCTACTCAGCTCCATTCCCATTCCATAAATCCTCGGTCCCATATGCTTAATCGCCGCAAGTTCAATCTGCAATCTCGCTTCTCCTCCCTCTGCATGTTTCTCAAAAATTTTCAAAATCAGATCAATTCTGTCCCAAGCAACCATTTTATCTTTGAGATTATGTTCCTCGCTCACGAGACGGAGTTGTTCGTTGATCTGATAGATTTGTGAAGGTTTAAGCGCATTTCCAATGATCAGCAAATTTGCGTTTAAGCGGAGCATATCTGCAATGATTTCTTCTAGTTTCCCTTTCCCGACATAGGTTTTGAGGTCCGGGAAATCTTTTTTCTGATATTCCTGCAAAACGACCACTCCACCATAGGTATTCACGAGATTTTCAAGCTCTTTCATCCTGTCTTCAAGAAGTGCCTTGGAAGTCTGTTTATCTACAATATCTGCGAGGAAAACGCGGAGTTCTGGCTGCTGTTCTACCTGCATAATAATTTAAAAAAAATCTAAAATCTGATTTTCCACTTATGAGAAGTATACAAACTCAGCCTTGAATTGCAAGCACAGTCAGTTTTATTTAAAAAAACTTTTCTAAAATTTGACATTTTTTGCTTTTATATATAAAATTAGTTTTGTATTTTATAGCACACCTTACAAACATGAAAAATCAATGGAAAGAAGTTGAGGCTCTTCAGGCAAGATTTCACAAAAGATTTGGGACAAGGATTATTAAAAAAAATCATAAGTGAAGGAGAATTGATAAGGCTTTTAATGCTTCTAAATTTCTTCATCGTAATTGGATTTATGTTGGAGAGCTGTGTTTGGCTCTTGTTTTGAGTTTTTCTACTTTGATTTTTGGAGATGGGAATGGCACTCCAAATAACCGTGAACTTGTGTATCCCCTTCAGGAAATTTCCACTTTAGAATGTAGAACTCAAGAACGAAATACTCTTAAAGCTGATTGTAAAAGAGAGCTTCCTATTATTAAGGGTGCGAACTATGCAAATTATGAAAACAATACTGATTATACAACAATTTATACCGTGCTTTTCGGTGGAAATTACAACAGTGGCTGGAGAACTGATTTAGGAAGCCACTATGGAGTAGATATTGCAACAGCAAAGGGAACTCCGCTTTATGCCATCGCTGATGGTAAGGTGTATTTTGCTGGTCAACAAGCAGGATATTGAAATGTGGTAAAAATTGAATTTGTTTATCAAGGAATTAGGTATTTCGCAGTGTATGGACACATGGATAGTATTAGTGTAAAGGCAGGAGAAACCGTTAGTAGAGGTCAAAAAATCTGAACGACAGGAAATAGTGGAACTACGATGTGAGGTTTAGGAGGGTATCATGTGCATTTTGAGATTGATAAAGGAGATAAAGGAAGACCGATTTATGCTTTTTATAACTGTCCTGATATCAAGAAAGGAGGAGTTGAAGTGATCAATCAAGGGCTTTGTAGGACAGAAATGTTCAACACCACAGTTGATCCGATTGCTCTTTTAGAAAGTGCAAATGCTAAACTTCCTCATCCGAATACCTCTCCAACCAAATCAGAACCGGAACAGCATTTAGCTCCTGATGCTAAGATAGACAGTGCAAATCGCGATCAGATTTTAAAAATTGCCAAGCTCTATCTAGATAGTCCTTATCAGCTTGGAGCAACAGGAACGCTCCCAGGAAACCCAACAGACTGTAGTAAATTTACGCAAAATGTCTTTGCAAATGTAGGGATTGAGCTAGAAAGAAGTTCTTCTGATCAGGCTCATCAATTCTCAAACGGAGGATATTGGTATGATAGTTTAGAGCAGGCAGAAGTCTGAGATTTGATCTTCTTTAAAGGTACGTATAATGCGGGAACTGAGATTACACACGTAGGGATTTTCGCTGGGAATGGAATGATGATCCATGCCGGAACCCAGAAAGTAGAAATCGTTCCATTACATGGCTATTGGAAAGAGCATTTCAAAGGAGTTGGATCGTTTAAATATCTTAATGCTACATATAATAAAGAAATCGCACAGAAAAACTTTAATCTCCTTAGTAGTCAGCCAAACAGTAAGTGACTACCAGATAAAAAAGCTAAACCTCTTCCAGAGATTAAACCAGAAATAAAGACTCCTCAGTCTCAAACCAAGCCCTTAAGCTCTTGATCAGAAGAGTTGATTAGTCTAGATAGTAGTAAACTTGATGCTATTGGAAAGCAGTTTTTCTCTGAATGGAATGTTCATCTCAAAGGAGATCGTTCTTCTCAGATCAAACAGGGAGAAAGCAGAATTTTTACTCTAGAAATTACAAAAGCTAATGGTGATAAATTTAATGGAATATTGAAACAGCCGATTGTTCTCGTAGCCAATAGTACAAATATTACGATTGAACCGGTTGCAATTAGTCTTGTAAAAGATGGAAAAGTAGAAATCAAGCTTACTGCAAACCAGACTGGACCCGTCTATACTGCAATCAATATGGGAACCAATAGAATGTGAGGTATGAGTATGCAGGTAATGTAAAGAAATTAGAAATCAGCTTGTAATTTAAGGTCGTTTAGCTACATATAAAAGCGACCTTTTTTATTTTTTTATAACATTAATACTATGAAAGTTCTCGTGCTTAACAGTGGTAGTTCATCATTGAAATATCAGCTTTTTAATATGGAAAATCAGACTGTTCTTGCAAAGGGACTTGTTGAAAGGATCGGAATAGAAGGGGGTAAAATAAAGCATAAGACTATGTCTGGAGAAAAACATGAATTTGAGGGGTTTCTTGAAAATCATGAAGTTGCTCTCAATAAGGTGCTTGATCTTCTCGTAAATAAAGAGTTTTGAGCCTTGAATAATTTGCAAGAGATTAATGCAATTGGACATAGAGTAGTTCATGGGGGAGAATATTTCCCAACATCTGCTCTTGTAGATGAAGAGGTAAAAAATAAATTAAAAAAGCTTTTTGATCTTGCTCCACTTCATAATCCTGCAAATGTTATGGGAATTGAAGCTTGTGAAAAAATTCTTCCTGGAATTCCTAATGTCGTCGTGTGTGATACTTCTTTTCATCAAAGTATGAAGCCTGAACATTTTCTCTATGCAGTTCCTTACGAGTGGTATGAAAAGTATCAGATTAGAAGATATGGGGCGCATGGGACTTCTCACAAATACGTAAGTCAGAGAATGGCTGAAATTTTGGGAAGATCAGATTTGAAAATTATTACTTGTCATATTGGGAATGGAGCCAGTGTTACAGCCATCAAAGATGGAAAGGTTGTAGAAACCTCTATGGGACTTACTCCATTAGAAGGGGTAATTATGGGAACGAGATGTGGAAATATTGATCCTGCGATCGTTCCATTTGTAATGAAAAAAGAAAATCTGACTCCAGATGAAATAGATACGATTATGAATAAAAAATCAGGAATCCTTGGAGTTTCTCAGATAAGCAGTGATCATAGAGATATTGAAGAAGGATATGCTGAGTGAAAAGAAAGAGAGGTGATGGTAATGAAGATGTATACTAACGCTATCTTAAAATATATTTGAAGCTATGCTGCTTTATTAGAAGGAGTTGATGCTATTGTTTTTACTGCTGGAGTACTTGAAAATTCAATTCTTCAAAGAAAACTTCTTGCCGAAAAGCTTGGACGATTAGGAGTTGATTTCGATGAAAGTAAAAATAATTTTAGGGGAGAAGAGAGAAGTTTGACTACAGAGCAGAGTAAAGTTCAGCTCTGGGTGATTCCTACAGATGAAGAGCTGATGATTGCAAAAGATACTTATGAACTAACAAAATAGTAATTTTTTAAATAAAAAAACTGGTCGTGATGATCAGTTTTTTGTAAATAAAAAAACTAATCCCCTATGTTGAGATTAGTTTTGCTTCTTATTTCCCATATTTTGCATCAGCTCCAAGTCTTTCTTCAATCCTCAAAAGCTGGTTGTATTTCGCGATTCTATCAGTTCTTGAAGCAGATCCGGTCTTAATAAATCCGGTATTCATCGCAACGGCAAGATCAGCGATAAAGGTATCTTCGGTTTCTCCTGATCTGTGAGAAGAGATTGATCTCATCCCGTTTTCGTGAGCCATAGTGATGGCATCAAGAGTTTCTGATACTGATCCAATTTGGTTAAGTTTGATCAATATTGAGTTTGCGATTCCTTTATCAATTCCCATCTGAAGTCTAGCGATATTGGTTACGAAAAGATCATCTCCTACGAGCATAATCTTCTCTCCCAAAGCTTCAGTTAGCTTTTTCCATCCTTCAAAGTCATCTTCAGCCATTCCATCTTCAATAGAAATGATCGGATATTTCTCACACCAATCCTGATACAAAGCAACAAGTTCATCAGCAGTCAGCTTTTTCCCTTCTCCTGCAAGATCATACATTCCCTCCTTGTAAAACTCGCTAGAAGCCACATCCAAAGCCAATGAAACCTTTCCGGTATAACCAGCTTTTTCAATCGCTTCAACAATCACTTGGAGCGCCTCCTCGTTAGAACCGAGATTTGGAGCAAATCCTCCCTCATCTCCTACAGAAGTCGCAAGCCCTTTTGCCTTCAAAATCGCTTTTAAGTTGTGGAAAACTTCAGCTCCGCATCTGAGCCCTTCGTGGAAATTAGGCATTCCATTTGGGATAATCATAAACTCCTGAATATCAACATTATTATCCGCATGAGAACCTCCATTGAGAATATTCATCATTGGGTAAGGAAGCGTAGTTCCTTTTCCTTCTCCGAGATATTCGTAGATCCATTTTCCTTCTGCTTTTGCACAGGCTCCTACGAATGCCATACTGACTCCGAGGATTGCGTTAGCTCCGAGCTTGGATTTATTTGGAGTGCCATCAAGCTCAATTAAAGCTTTATCTAAAGCTCTAAAAGAATCAAAAGTCTGATTTTCAACTGCTTTTGCAATTGTAGTATTCACATTTTCTACCGCTTTCAAAGTCCCTTTCCCAAGGTATCTACTCTTGTCTCCATCTCTAAGCTCCAAAGCCTCATGGACTCCTGTAGAAGCTCCAGAAGGAACTAAAGCTCTGTGCATTACGCCATTTGCGAGGGTCAATTCTACTTCAACGGTAGGATTTCCTCTAGAATCAAGCACTTCTCTTGCTCGCACTTTTTGAATAGTATATGCCATATTTCTTTTTGTAAAAAATAAAACCAGCTTTTAGACTAAGGTTTTCCCCTATAAATGCAAGTCAAAAACAGATCGTTTCCCGTCAAAGGAGTTGAGAGTTTTGTCCTACTTCACGAGGTTTCCCTGATCGAGCCTAATAATATGATCTGCGAACTGCAAAATATCTTCATCATGCTCAATCATCAGGATCGTATCTCCTTTCTCCAAAAATCTTTTCAGCACTTTCAAAAGCCTTTCAATATCCGCAGGATGCAATCCAACCGTCGGCTCATCAAGGAAATACACCGTATTCCCTCTGTATTCTTTCAAAAGATGCTTCACGAGCTTCAATCTCTGCGATTCTCCACCAGAAAGGGTATGTGCAGGTTGTCCCATCTTGAGATAGCCAAGTCCGATTTCTACCATCAGTTCTAGTTCCTGTTTGATATGATCCATCTCATGGAAGAAGTCCAAAGCTTCGTAGATATACATATCCAAAATCTGACTAATTGTCTTCCCTCTCCAAGTGATCGCGAGAATTTCAGGTTTATATCTCTTCCCCTGACATAGCTCACAAGGAACATAGGTATCAGGCAGAAACTGGAGTTCAATCTTTTTGTAGCCATACCCATTACAAGCAGGGCAGGCACCTTTTTCAGAATTAAAGCTGAAATGCGAGTTTGTAAAGCCTAAATACTTCGCTTCGGTCGTTCCTGCATAGAGGAGCCTGATTTTGTCAAAGACACTCACAAAAGTTGCAGGGCAGCTTCTCGGAGTTTTTCCAATGCTAGACTGGTCTACATAGATCGTATTTTTGATCTGTTCGTGTCCGGTGATTTTTTCAACTCCGATATCTTGGTAAAATTCTTGCAATGCGAGATTCTCAAAATGGGCATATTCTTCAGCTCTCATCACGGGAGCAGCCAAGATTTCCTCCCAGCTCAAACCCTTTTTCAAAAGTTGAAGTCTGATATAACTCTGAACGAACTTCTGCTTATCATTCAGGAATCTATACAAAGTCGTGTACATCAAGGTCGTTTTTCCGGCTCCAGAAGGTCCAGTGATTACCGTAAAACTTCAGAGATTCAGCTTAACATCAATGTTTTTGAGATTATATTTACTTGCGTGCTTGATTTGTACTCGGTCGTGGCTTGGACTGTGTTCAAAATCAACTTTCACTTTCTTTTTTCCCGTAATGTAGTCGGAAGTCAGCGTTTTTGCTTGTAGAAAATCCTCATAACTTCCGTTAAAAATCAGCTCTCCACCGAAATCTCCAGCTCCAGGACCGATTTCCACCACCCAATCCGAAGCTTTGATAAATTCCTCATTATGCTCCACGACGATGATGGTATTCCCCATCGCCTTGAGTTTCTGAATAGAAGCGATCGCTTTTTTGATTTCTCAGGTATCAAGCCCAATTGTCGGCTCATCCAGCACATAAATAATCCCGGTTAATTTATTCCCGAGCTGTTTTGCCAGTCTTAACCTCTGAATTTCCCCTCCAGAAATCGTATCTACCCCTCTTTTGAGCATTAGATAGCCGAGTCCAAGCTCCTGAATCGTTTTTGCTCTATCCAGAAGCGGATTGAGGATTCTATCAAGCAGATTTCAAGGCTTATTACTGGCTTGTTTGAAAAGGTCTAAAAAGCTGATCAGATGATTCAGTTCCATTCTCTGCAAATCTCGGATATTTACCTTCAAAAGCTGTTCATCTGCCGGTCTTGCAAAAGGTAAGCCTTCTTGGTTGATAAAGAGCGATGGGATCAATGCTTCAACTCCCTCTTTGCGAGCGAAGCGAAGCAATCCAGAGTCTTCATTTTTAGCCGTTTGGTCGGTTTTTTTCGGCTTTTTTGTGGTTTTTTGGATTGCTTCGGTCGTTCCTCCCTCGCAATGACAATCCGTATCCAAACACAAAAAGCAGTGCAAACTCTCCTTTTTAAGCCTAGAGCCAAAACAATGTGGACAGCTCTTCATACTGAGCATCGCCTGAAAATCAACCGTCAAAAGCCCTTTTGTATATTGATCTTTGATGATTTCTTCAATTCCGTGATATTTGATGCTCGTTCGTTTTCCTCAGCTATTGACTCTCAAAAGCTCATCATCTCCCTCAATAATCACATTCAAAAACCATTCTGGTTGATCCGCTCGTTTTTTCTCGCTATCCATGCTGTATTTCTCACAGAGCTTTTTCAAAACAGACTGTCCAAGATTGCTTTCTCTCCATGGCAGAATCGCCTCCAAAAGCGGACTTTGAGGATCAATGATTTTGTCATATTCCACCTGCAAAATCTCCCCCAGCCCCAAACAATGCGGACAAGCTCCCTCCTGCCTATTAGGAGAAAAATGCTGAGTCGTAAATTCAGGATAGGTGATATTACAGTTTGGACAATACATTTTGTCAGTAAACCGCTGAATAACTGGTTTTCCCTTGCTTTCGCTCATCGGAGTGGAGGAGTCAGCTTTTTTCTTTTTTTTCGTAGAAATTTCAATATTCGCTCAAAAGTCGGAAGAAACCTGCTTTTCTGAAGTCTGATTTTCTAGCTCTTTACTGCTTTCTGTGCTATAGATTCAGAATTTCTTGGTCTCAGCAAGGATTTTGATGATATCCTCTTTCAATCTGCCGAGTTTCTGCTCTTCCAAAGTCAAACGATCAAAGATTCCATAGCTCTGAAGCGGAAAATAGCTCTCAGGAATATTCGGCTCTTCTAGGTAAAAATATTCAATCGGATCTTGCTTTTCAGGATTCTGAGAAAGGAGGAGATACCTTGTAAAACCTCAGCCTTTTTCTACTTTTTGTTTATTATTTTTGACAAATTTCAATAATTCTGACTTTTCTGAGAACTTTCCGCTTTCTTTCAAAAGATAGATTTTCTGCCCTTGATAGTCAGTTTTAATCGTATCCATGATCTGATCAATGGTCTTCGGCTCAATCTTCGCACCACAGTGATAACAGTAGGTATCACCGAGCTTTGCAAATAGCAACCTGATGTAGTCATCAATCTCCGTAAGCGTTCCCACGGTAGATCTTGAATTTCCGCTTCTTTTGTTCTGCTCAATCGCAATCGCAGGAGAAAGTCCGCTACAGTAGTCAATCTCTGGTCTATCTCCAAGGTTGAAAAACTGCCTCAGATAGCTTGAAAGCGACTCAATATACCTGTATTGCCCCTCTTTATAAATGGTTTCAAAAGCCAGAGAGGATTTCCCCGATCCACTCACTCAAGTAATGGTAATAAGCTTATTTTTTGGCAAAGTGAGGTCAATATCTTTGAGGTTATGGGTTCTGATCCCTTGGAAAACGATTTCTTCCTCAGAATGAGCGAGATTTTGGCTTCCTATTGGGCTATTCAAAATGTCAGCTTTGAGATCAGCTTTTTTTGCTTTTGGCATCTACTTTTAGTTCAGAGATAAATCCTAACTTTAAGCATAGCTAAATTGGCGAGCTTTGCAAGCTTGATTACAAAAAAGTTGCAAAAATCAGATTTTTAGAGTATAATTGGTTCATCTTTTATTTATTCTTGTTTTGGAAATATGGCAATAAAGGCAGTGCTGTTTGAAAGAATATTGATGAGGCACAACGGCTTGAAATGCATGGAATTTCGGTCAATAGGTATCACCTCCAAAGTGAATTCATCCAAGATATACGGTAGAAACAACACATAAGCTCTTTGGTTTATTAAAAAATTAATTCATTAGCTTTTATGATTTTAGCTAAGGTATGAAAGAGAAGATATCTGAAAATAGAGATTGTTATTATGCAAATCGTTATGGTTTTTCTGGAGAATTAGTTTCGTCTAAATTAGTAAAGGTTTTATCTGATTCAGAAAAAATTTGATCAGGATTTTATGGCGGGGTAAATAAAGTAAAAGTCTTTTTATGAGAAAAAGAATTTTCTTTTGCAAAAAAAACTTTTAAGAATACTACAGATGTAGATAATGCTCTTAAAATGTATCAAAAAATTAGATCCGGGAATCTTCCGACATGGAATACGTATAGACATTTGGTAGGAACTAATGATGTTTTGATGACACTCGGAAATGCAGATGGTTCACTTCTCTTTTCTCCCCATAATGACTCCAAAGATAGAGAAAAAGCTAAATCTGAACATATTTTTGAAAAAATAAATAATAAAGATGTATTTTTTGAAGAAGCATTTTCTCTCTTAGTTAAGGCATCAGAACACGGTCTTTTGCTGCCTTGGGATGCCTATTTCTTAAAAGTAAAAAATGGAGAACTTTCTCTTATTATTTGAGATTTTGATCAGATTTCTCTCTGGAGAAAAACACCTTCTATGCAGTTAAGACTAGAAGATAGTATTAAAGAGTTTTTTGGTTTCTTATCTAGTGTAGATGCTTATTTTGGCTTGGACTATAGAGAAGAATTCTTTAATTTTCTTAAAAAGAAACAAGAAACTTGAGAAAATATGCTTGCTGATATCGATATTCAGTCTCTTTATCATTGGTGTAACTTTATTCGAGAGGAATAAAAAAACTTTTTATAAATTTGCAAAAATTAAGAAAACAAGTACAATTAAGTCAGATTTTATCTTTTTAAAGTGATTGACGATGAGTTTATCAAAAGGAACTCAAGCTTGGAAATCCCGTTATTATTTTTTGCTTTTTCTCTTTCTTGGAGCAATTGGGGTTTTGTCGTATTTTTATGGAGTTTCTTATTTCCAGCAGAGGAGTATTGCTGGATTAGAGCAGGAAATTCAAAGCAAAAATCAGGATATTGACCGCTTTTATCAAAATACGGGATTTAAAGAATTTCTTGCTGTAAAGCAGTTGGAAGCTACAAGAAGTCATTTACCATGGAGTGATTATATTGAGAAAATTCTTAGTATCCTCGCAAAAGTGAAAGGGGTAGAAGAATGAAGGGGAAATGTCTTGTTATCAGACTTTAAGGTAAATTTAGAAGAGCTGTCTTTAGAAGGAATTGTTGGTAATCTTAAAGCTCTCTACCTAGCTCCAAGTGGAGGATCGAGTCTTTCACTCTTGGATGAATTTAATAATCTAGAATTTCTCAAAGATATTACGATTAGAAAATACGAAAAAAGTGAAGGAACGAGAGGTTTTAAATTTACTTTATCTGCTAAAGTTGTAAACAATGTCTGAACAGAATCAACAGTTAATCAATAATTTGCTCGAGCAACAGAAATCGACCGCTTATGTGCAGCAACTTGCCAGAGATGATAGTGATAATCAGCTAGCTATTACCAGAGTGGTTACTGCAAAATATAAGGTTTATGTTATTATTCTTCTGATTTTGTGAGTTCTTTTGTGAACTAAATATTTGCCAGATGCGTATGCTCATTATCGCTGAGTACAAACAAATTATCAGCAAAAGCAAACAGAATTACAGGATTTAAAACAGAAGATAGAACAACTGACTCAGGATAAGCTACAGTTGCTAAATCTGAATAAATATGCAGATCAGATTCTTGTATGTGTGAATGAAAGGAGAGAGTGTTCTGCCCTTCCAGAGAACCTAAAGGCTAATCTTTGACCAGCAGTCTCTTATCTTCAGATGGGAAATCTTGGTTCTGAGAAAATGAAAATTGATGAGAAGAAAATTTTGAAAAATCTGGATCAATATCTGATCAAGAATAATCCTACAGAAAAAGTTTCTACTCCAAATGGTCAGATTGAAGAGATTGAGATTTGAGAACCAGAACCGGTAGCTAAAGATTCCGTTTTCTTTAAATTACCGCTTAAGATAAAGGTTACCTTTTCGGATAAAGATGATTTGATTTCTTTTGTAGATAATATTGAAAGATTTATTATCCCTAATGCAGAGGATCGTATTCTCTATCAAATTGATGAGGTTTCTTACGATATGATGGCATATGATGAAAGTCAGACGACTGAAATTCAGCTTTCAGCTTATTATTTTAATTAAAATCGCTAGCAATGACTCCTACAGAAAATACAAAATCTGAATGAGGATTCTTAGAGAAAATGATCGTCTCTATGATGAATAGTGCTGATAAAAGCTCCTTTTCTGCTAAAGATAAAATTCTTTTTTACAAAGAATTAGTCTATATGCTTCATGGTGGAGTCTCAATTATGCAGGCAGTAGATACGATCAAGATATCCACGACCAACTATGCCCTTAAAACAATTACAACCAGTATTTCCTTTCATCTGAACGAGGGAAAGAGTTTCTCTTATGCATTAAGTCGTTTGCCAGAATATTTTGATGAGTCTGATAGTGCAATCATTAAAACTGGAGAGAGTACCGGTAATCTTGATACGGTCTTACAAGAGTTGGCGAATGAATATTCCTATCTGAATAGTATTAAAAATAAATATAAATCTGCTTTGACCTATCCAATTATTTTGATCATTATGTCGATTGGAGCAGTCTTATTCCTTTTTTCTTCGGTACTTCCTGGAATCTTGGAGATGTTCGTTGGAGAAATGGAGAAATTACCTTTAATTACTCGTATTCTCAAGTCTACTTCAGATTTTTTTGTTAGTTCTTGGAAAACCATTCTTGTTGTACTTTTGACGGGTCTTGCGGTCATTTGAATCTATGGGACTACAGATCAGGGGAAGAAAGCGCTTTCAAAATTCATGATGTCGCTTCCTCTGGTGGGAAAAATGACGAAAACCTATTATCTTATTAAGTGGGCAAGATATATGAAGCTGATGATTGGTGCGGGATTGGACTATGTCCAGACTTTTCGTTTGCTTAGAGGAGTTCTTGCAATCCCTGCTTACCAAGAAATGATCGAAAAAGTGATGGCCGGACTGCAGATTGGAAAAACAATCTATGATGCACTCAAAGAAGAAACTGATCTGATTTATCCTAATGTCGCAGTGATGATTAAGGTAGGAGAGGAAACGGCTCATTTAGAAGACTCTATGGGGAATATTATTGCAATGTACCAAGAAGAGCTTGATAACTCAATTACGCAGTTTTCAAAAATTTTAGAGCCAGTAATCCTTATTTTCATGTGAGTTATTGTTGCACTGGTCGCTTCAGGAATCTTTTGAGTGGTGTTTTCTGTGATGGAAAATGTAGGAGTATAGCTTTATTTCTCTCGAAGATATGAAAAAAAACGGATTTACTCTTGTAGAAATGCTAGTTGTTATTGTGATTATCGGAATCCTGATGCTTATTGGATTAGGACTTAATTGGAGTAGCCTCGAGCAAATTAAAGCAAAATCAGCGAGAGAGGAGTTGACAACTTTTTTTGATGCAATTTTTCTGCAGATTAACGTTTCTAATTATGAGCATCAAAAGGTATATACGGGTATTGAACTTACGCTTTCTGGTGGAGATTCAAAACTTTCTTACCATTATCTAGGAGACTCTCCAGAAGTTCAAAGTCAGAGTGGAGATCTTGTTGGAAACTTTACAATTACCGGTCTGACAGGAGATATGCTAACCATCGATTCAGCAAAGATAAGGTATCAGCCTTTTTCTCCTTCGTGTGAAATTAATGAAGGGAATATTTCTTCTTTATCGTTTTCTGTTCGTCCAAAAGGAAAGCAGGATGCTTGTTTTAAACTAGAAAGTCAGTATTGTAAATTGCAGTCAGTAGCTTGTAATTAAGCTTGTACTTGCATTTTTGGAGACTTTCCTTAGCCTTAAGGAGAGTTTTATTTTTTATTCTGAAAAAATGAAAAATCCTGACTGCCTTTTTTGTAAGATTGTGAACGGAGAGATTCCTTCTCATAAGGTGCGAGAAAATGATGAATTTTATGCCTTTCTGGATCTCTTTCCAAACTGTAAAGGACAAACCCTAGTCATTCCTAAAGAGCACTTTGATTCAGATTTCTTTATGATTGAAGATGTTACTTTTTATGCTCGTTATCTCCAGGCTGTTCGCGAGGTAGCAAGACTTTTAAAATCAAAACTTGGAGTTCAGAGAGTGGGAATGATTATGGAAGGAATGGGAGTGAATCATCTTCATATCAAGCTCTATCCAATGCGAGGACTAACTAAGGATTGGAAGCCTGAAGTAAGTAAAGAAGAGGTCTTTTATGAAAACTATCCTGGATTTTTGACGACAAAGCTTGGATCAATGGCTTCTCAAGAAGCACTTTCTGGGCTTGGAAAGCTTTTAAGAGGAGAAAGCTAGGGTATCATTAAGAAAGTGGTACATTCTTTATGTTTTCTCGTCCAGCAACTTTCAGTATTCAAGGATGCTCTTGTTGGGGAAAGGATTGATTTCGAGGTTTATCTAACAAGAAAACTTTGATGTCCATGGCTTCAAGATCAATTGCATATTTTGGATTATCTTCAACAAAAAGTTTAATCCCTTTTTGCTTGCAGATTTCTTCCTTTGAGAAACAAGGGTAGGTATCTCGATAATGGTTACAGAAGATAATTTCATCAAAAAGCTTGGGAAAATATTTTTGTATCCATGCTTCAGTAGCAGATTTTACTGGCTCTCCTCTTGCGGTTATTGCATAAAGGGAATGTCAGTCTGATTTTCGTTTTTTGAGGACTTCATAAGCTCAATGGACCGGTCTTAACTCTTCTAATGCACGTGGAGCGTTTTGAGCTTCAACAAAAAAGCTAACTGCTTCCTCACGAGAAACCGTTTCATATCAAGGGATATTTGGTAGATAGTAGTCAGATACTTGAGCTCTGTTGAGTGGTTTTCAGGCAATTTTCCCCTCAAAAAAATGCAATGCAAAATCTAGAGTTTCACAAAGCACTTCATCAATATCAATTCCAATACGCATATTCAAAATTAGCAATCTGAAGAAAGAATCCTATTGATATAGTCATTTTGTAGGATTCTATATTTGGTAATGTAATGTTCTGCTTGATCTTTATCTTCCTTAAGTAAAGTATCATAACTGTTGTGCAATTCTTCCAAAAAAACAGCATCTCCACAGCCTTTTTCTTCCGCTAAATGAATAGTATCTAGGTAGGTTGCTTCTAATTTGTATTTCTCTTCTAGAAGTTCTCCATTTTTACCTATCATAGTATAACTAAGTACTTCTATTTTTTGGATAATATTTTTGAAGCCTGAATAAAGAGCAATTTTTTCTGCAGGATGAGTTTTGAGATAACTTAAACAGGTTATTAAAAAAACAGTTCCGATAAGGAGTTTGAAAATGTTGTGAATAAAAGTCGTTTTTTCTTCGTGAGTCATAGAAATGATTAAAGATTAATAATATAGAAGTAAGAATTCAAAAAAAAGTCTGAACAAAATGAATAGGTATTGCTTTTTTTATCTTGCCATCGTTTAAGAAGATTTATTTGCTAGGAGATAATTCCACCAAAAACGGGGGTATTTTACCACCCCCTCTATCAAAAAGAATGGCTTCAAGGTTTAGTCGTCCTCTTCTTCTGATGCAGAACTTTTTTTCTGATTTAAGTTCACTTTTTTTTCAGTTTTTTCAAAGAGGTCTCTAAGAAGTGGATTGAAGTATCCAGTTACGCAAAGCACCCCAACGAGCAAAAGTAAGACCCCCCAGATAAACATTCTCAATTCCCAAAGAGCTAAGAGCAAAAGAATCCCTCCGAGAATGGTCGTAGTAATCTCCTCTGTAGAAGATCTATCTCGCCATTTTTTCACACTTGAGGCAGCTTTTTTTGTTTCTTCTGCTCCACTTTCAAACTTTCCTCAAAGCTCAGAAGCAACTTCTTGGATCTTATCTGTCATTGCATCAATCTTTTCTCCAGTTGTTTTCATTTTTTTTGTCATGATCATCTTTTGTAAAAGAATAAAACTGACTTCCTTTTACTTATTTTTCTAGAAGATGCAAGTGCTTTGTCAAATTTTTTTGTAATTTTTCAAATCTTCTTGAAGCTCTAAGTTTGAACTTATATACCAATTCTTTTTTTTGTAAAGAGGAATGGACCGAGAAATCCTTAGAAAAATTTGACAAAGGGCTATAAATGGCTATACTTAACTATGAGAACTTTCTTTTTATACTTTAATCGTCGTATAATGACAGCTCATCAAACAAAATTTTTCAAACGAAAAGAGGTCTCATTCCCGATTCTCTTGTGAATTTTCGGAGTGAGTACACTTTTAGTGCTTCATCTTTTTGGAGTTTTTAGTCATGCTGCTCCTATTACCGATGATGATAAGGTAACCGTAGATGGTGTAGAAAATGTCGGTCAGTATCTGACTTCTTTGGTATTGCATGCCCCATCTTCCTCTCAGCTCATCACCATTCAGTATGATAAGACTCTTGATGCGCTTCGTGTGAATGGAAGAATTAATGCAGATGCTCTCGTCATTGATGCGGGACAAAAAGATAATAATTCTTCTGTGCAAGGAAATGCCCTTTTCTGATGAATGGGAAATAGCGTGGATGGAAAAACTTCTAATAATTTGATCGTAGGAGGAGAAAATAATAGCATCAAAAATTTTGTTAACGGTAATGATAGAGATATTCAAGGGAAAAACTCTGTAGTTATCGGATCAACAAACTCAGAGATTAGAACTTCTGATAATGTGCTTAATATCGGAACGATGAACTCATCATTTAGTAATAAAACTAAAAATGTTGCAGCAATCTGAGGACAAGTGATTACACAAAATGCACAAAATAGCGTTGCTCTCTGAGCTGGGAAGAAGACTTTTGCTTCCAATGCAATGCTCCTTGGAAAATCTATCAATGCAGAAGCTAAAAATCAGATTTTTGTTTGGTCAGATACTGATGCAGAGTTTAGGCCTGAGCAGTCGAGTGCTTTTTATGTAAATACGACCAATGGGTTCGGACTTAATACTACTACTCCTAGGACAAAGCTTGATCTTGCAAATGCAGGAGCTTTGAAGATAGCAAAGACTCAGCCTAAGCACTGTTCTCAGAGTTTAGCTGGTATTACTTCTTATGCAGGAGATGTCTTTTGTGGATGTAATGGGAAAGAATGGATTCCTCTTACCTCTGATATGACTCCTGAAAAAATTGCTGCTTGTAAAAATCTCGGGAAAGAAAACTGTGTAGGAGAGGTCAATACAAATGCTAATAAATGAACGCCTTTTGCATATCCACGCTGGAATCATGAGTTAGATCAATGGGAACCGATAGGATGGAAATATTCATCGAAGGATCCTAATACTTTAGGTGACTGTGAATATAATTGTAAACTCTGATTTCATCCTGGTGCAAATGATCCAGAAGGGTGGCTTCAGCTTTGAGCTTGTAAAGCTTGTAGTGAGGTAATGAATAAATTCAGATGGAAAACCGCAGGAACAGGAGATGATAACTGTGATTTCACCTGTAAAGCGAGCTTCAAATATGCCAATGAAGGAAAGGGAAAACAGAGCTGTTCAGACTGTGAGTTAGGAACTTATACCGAGAATGATAATCAAGATAAGACTTGTAAAGCTTGTGATAAGCCAGCAAAACTCTGGAGAGATAAACCAGGTTTAGACCCTTATTTTAGTGGATTTACGACAAAGGGAGATGGAGCGAATGCTTGTGATTTTGACTGTGCTCCTCGTTATCAACATTTTTTCAATGGAAAAAAGTCTGATAAAGATAAGGTATCAATAGGATTAAATGGAACTGTGAATGGAAATGCATGTATCTTTTGTGAAATAGGGACTTGGTCTGCTGGTGGGAAAAATGTTTGTGCAAACTGTACGAATAAGCCAGAACAGATTGAATATTCGGTAAATAATGTTAACTATAGCCTTTCAAATTTTTCTAGCTATACAAGTAACGGATCTACAAATGATTGTGAATGGAAGTGTGATGCCAGTAAGGGACTTGAGAAAAATGGAAATCTATGCAAATGTCGTGCTAATCAGCATCTTGAGTGAGGAAAATGTATTGCTAATAGCATGAAAGCTCATTGTACAAATCCAGCTCCGGCTAATGATGAAGGTGTAATTAAAGGAAAATCTGACTATGATCGCCAGTGGATCGGTGATCGAAATAGAGGAAGTCGATCTGTTACTCATTCTTGGACTTATAGAGAAAATGTTAGTTCGCCAGGAATTTGTCAGTGGTCATGTAAGACGGGGTATGAGAGGAGTGGTAATACTTGTGTGAAAAAAGCAGTTCCAGTAAACGGAGCATGTGCTCAGAATGTTACGGTTCCTATTGATGGTACCAAATTAGTAGATTATGCTCAGGCTAATTCATGGCTCTTCTGTAGCCCAGGAACTTTGGTTGGTCCTGTAATTTCAAAGGGTAAGTTAGAATGGAAATGTAAGGGAGTAAATGGATGAGCAACTTCTCCAACCTGTCGTGTTTCTTGTCCAGTTAATTATACTTTGCAGAATGGAGCCTGTGTGAAACTGTCTACTCAGTATGAGTGGAAGTGTTTAAAAGTTGAATGAGAGAGAGGGTATTGTAGCCTTCCAGGTGAAAATCCAAATCCGTTTGGACCTCTAGGAGGATCTCATAGTGGAGGAGATTCAACTGCTCATAAATGATGTTTTTTTGCTACCAAGGAAGCTTGTGAGAAAAGTGGAAAATGTCAGTGGTATTCGGGAGGTGATGCTCCATCTTTTACTGGGGAAATCCCTTCTTGTGTTGATAAATCTGCTCCAGATGATCGCACCAAGGATAGT
>CAUTUR010000021.1:0-17364 GCA_963541585.1 uncultured bacterium
AATTAACAATTCAGGGTTTAGAGTGAAGAGTTTAGGGTATTTGTCTTCCTGAGGCGAAGCCGAAGGATATAAATTAGATTCTTCCTCGCTTTGCTCCTCAGAATGACAGGAGGGTTTCTTCCTGAGCGATAGCGAAAGATATAAATATTACTATTAAATATCATTTTAGTTTTTATCTTCTTATTTATATAATTTATGAGTACATTAGGCTTTTTAGGAGCAGGGTTGGCTGTTGGATTAGCAGGTATCGGAGCTGGTTTTGGAGAAGCGATGATTGTAGCTGCAGCATTGAACTCAATTTTGAGAAATCCAGAAATGAAAGGAAAATTGATGACTTTCATGATTCTTTTTATTGCGCTTGATGAATCAGTAGCGATCTATGGATTGATTGTTGCGTTCAAGATTTTGGCAGTGGATCCTACTGCAATGGCGAATCCTTACATGTATGTAGCTGCAGGACTTGCGATTGGGCTTCCTGGATTGGCAGTTGGAATTGGTGAAGGGTATTTGGCAAAAGTGTCTATTGATAATATGGGGAAAAATCCTGAACTTAGCTCAACTTTTATGGTGCTTACCATTCTTGGACTTGCACTCGTGGAATCTGCTGCGATCTATGGATTGATTGTTGCGTTCAGATTGATTGGATAAGAGAGAAAAGTCAGACTTTATTTTTGATGAAGTAAGAAATGGATATTCAGATAGATTTGGTGCTTGCTGGGGTGGTAAATTTTTTGATTTTGGTATTGCTTTTTAGGAAGCTCTTGGGGGATAAGATCGTTCAGCAGGTAGAGCAGAGAAAAGCGATGCTGGAAAAACTCAAAAAGGCTGATGATGAATACAAGAAAATGATTGAATTTGCTCGTAAAGAGTCAGATTTGATTCTTGAGAAAGCTGAAAAGAAAAAAAAAGATCTTATTCATGAAGCTCACTTGATCGCTGAGGAAGAGAAATCCAAGATTATCAAAGAAGCTCATCATAAGGCTGATTTGATTGTTAGTGATGCTAAGCAAGATACGGATAAATTAGAGAGAGAACTCAAAGAAAACTGGGTTACTTCTGTAAAAGAGACTTCTAAAAAAGTTGTTAAAAGACTTCTTAAACATGATAAGGTGCTTGAAGATGAATATTTTGGTGTTTTAGTAGAGGATTTGAAAGATTAAAATTTCTTATTAGAGAGCTGTCTTATTTTTTACTAGTAAAAACTCTAGTTTCAAAAATTTACTTCTAGTGAAAAATGAATATAGTTTGGTATGAAGATGAATTTTGTTATTATGTTTGGAAACTTTCGAATATTCCAACAACTTTTGGTAAAGAATTTTCTTTTCTGGAATTACTTTTCCAACAAGAACAACAAAAATATCCGTTTATTCAAAGACTTTTGTCTGTGTTTTCTAGGGAAGAAGAGTGGGGATTACTTAATAGACTAGATAATGCAACTACTTGACTTCTTTATTTTGCTAAATCTCATGAAATTAAAAAGCATTATAAAGCCCTTCAGCACGAATGAAAGGTTCGTAAATATTATTTAGTAGAAATTTATTGAGATATTAGATATTGGATCAAAAAATATGGGAAAATAATTGATTTTCCGATAGCTCATCATAAATTTTCTCCAGAGAGAATGATAGTTATTGATCATGAGATAAAAAAATCAAAAGCAGATTGAAAATTCCATTTTGTTCAAACGAAAATCGTAGAAACTCAGCGAAACGAAAAGACAGGAACAACAATACTTTTGGTAAGTATTCAAAAGGGAATTCGTCATCAAATTAGAAGTCATTTCTCTGCAATAGGATATCCGATTGTTTGAGATGAATGTTATTGAAAGAAGAAAGATTCAATGAAATGAAATCTTCAACTTTTTAGTATTGGATTAGAAGTAAGTTCTTAAAAAGTATCGGACAAAGTATTGATTCGTTGCTGTTTTTTCTTTTTATAAAGTTCATAGACTTTATCAGGAAAAAATCCTTGTGCAAACATACCTATGTGTTCTCAAAAGCTTAGATTTTCTTTTTTTTCGAAAATTTTCGAAAAATCTTTTCGTTCATAAGCGATATTTCCAACTGTAGTAGAAAAAATATTTTTTTTAAGATCAGATTTCATTTGTTTAGTAAGTTGGAAATAATTTTTTACTTTACTTTCTTCATATCGTGGATGGTATTCTTTCTTTAAAAGATTTTCAATCCCTAAAAATGCAGATTCTCGTATTTTTGATTTTGTTTTCCATTGTTTTTCTTGTTGTGATCTGCTATTTGGAATATTACGACAGCTGAAGGTCTGATTTCTATATTTAATACAGATTTTTTTCCCTTCTTTAACTAGTTTTACAGCTTTAATAAGTGCTAATTCTTCTTTTTCAAAATCAGTTAATATTTGATTTGTAGAGGTATAGGTTATTCAATCTTTTGTTTTTCCATAACAAAAAGTGTCAAAAATCTGATTTCAATATTTTATTTCTATACAGCTATTTGAATTTGGAAAATTAAAGTTTCCTTTGAATACTTTTGGAATTCAGTTTTCTAAGTATCCAGAAAGAGTTTTTTTAGATTTTCCGTTGATCAAAAGATAAAATCCACTTGAGAGGAATAGTTGTTTATTTTCTTTATTTTCAGAGGAAAAAGAAAGTTCAATTTTTTCTTTTCAAGTATCTTTTCCTTTTGGATTTGGAGTAATACTATGAATTTTTAGTTGGATTCCTGTTAAAAGAGGAAATTCTTCCGTTTTCTTTTTGGTATTTTTTACTTCATAACAAGCAATATCGAAAAGATGTTCTTTTTGAACTAATGCTATACAGTTTGATTTTGTATTTGGAAGTCAAAAATCTCATTTAATAATAAGGGGATTTGTAATTTCTTGTTTGCCCAGAAAACTTAAATCTTTAAATTTTCCATTCTTTTTAAAATCTTCAAACTGCAGATCTAAACCTGATCCTTGGTTTTCAAAAATAAAAAGTCAAAACTGATTATTAAAGTCAATGAAATTTCCACTTCACGATTTATTAAATATTGAAAGTGTGATACTTTCATTATTTTTATCGCTTCCTTCTGGGTTATAATCTATCGCTTTTATTTTGATAATTAAGTTTTCTATACTTTGTTTTATGTCTTCTTCTTTGAGGAGATTTGGACAATATTTTGGATTTCGCATTCCTGTTTGATCAGCTTTTGCTTGTTGTTCAGTTTTTTTGAAAAGTTCTTGTTTTTGATAATTTTGTTTATAGGTGTATTCTTTAGCGAAACCTTTAGCAATTAACTCTTCATTAATCAGTTTTCCATCAAGAGAAACATAGGCAAGAAGTCTTCCGTATCTATCCGTTGTTTGCTCATTATCAAAAGAAAGCTGAATATATTTTCCTTTTAGTCTTTCAGTTAAATAGTCTTTAGCTTCTTTTCCATAACATTCAGTCTTTTTATATCTTGCAGTATTACTTTCAGGCGCGTCTATTCAGAGTAAACGAACTGATTGTAATTTTCAATTTTCATCTCTATATCTGATGGTATCGCCATCAATAACTGAAAAAACTTTAATTCCTTCTTTCTGAATTTTTTCTTTTTTCTCTTTTTCTTTTGTTGTTATTGTATAATAATAATTGTCTAGAATTGTTTCTTTATATTTGAGTTGGACAAGAACGGTATTATTTACTTTACTTGTGTTTGGAAAACCAAAGTTTCCTATAAAAGTTTGAGAAATTCCTTGTTTTAAGATCCCTTTCATTTTTTTCTTTTTACCGTTGATATTTAGTGTTAGGAGACTTAAATCTAAATTATCGCCTTGGGTAAGGATTAGGGTAATACTTTCTTTGTCTTTATCACTTCCTTCTGGATCATGGTTAATATCTTCTATTTTTACTTGATACTTCTCAATAGTTAGATTTTGATTTGATTTTTGTTCTTCTTCGTATTCATCTTCTATGTTATTTTCTTCATTATTTTCTGTTTTGTTGTCTTTTTTTGTCGGGCAAAGATCTTCTTTGCTTGGGCAGCTACAACTTCCTCCTCCTCAAATTTTAATATATTCTATTTTTGGTTCACTGTCAATCTGGAAAAATTCTAAAAATTTCTTGTCAAATCAAGGAGAAAAATCTGAAATTTCATCAAAAATATTTACACAATCTGATTTATTTCCTTTAAAATAACTTGATTTTCCAGATCCAATACTTGTCAACAATATGCTGTCTAAAACTTGTCGTTGTTGTCCATTAAATCATTCAAGGATTAGGTATCATGTCTGATTAAGAAGATTGAAGTCTAAATGAGATTCACTGTCAATTCCTTTATCATGTCGAAATTCATCTTTTCCTATGATAAAGCTTTTGTTTTTATCTCGGAGATCAGATTTTTCTATGATAATTTCTTTTTCTAAAATATTTCCTGTTAATTTAATCGTTTGATAATTGTTTGGAGTATCTGTCCATTTGAGTTCAAGAAAAGGTTGATAGCTATTATTCCCTTGAAAAATTTCTTGAATTTCTAGACGATATCTATCATTAAATTCTGAACAAGGTATTGGAATATCTGGATTTTCTTCTGGTTCTGGTAAATTTTTAGGTTGAGAAATATCTCTAGCATTTTCTGCTTCAGTAAAATAAACTCCAGGGTTTGCAATTAAAGGTAATTCTGAACTCCAATTGATATTTTTTCTTCTATCTGAATTGGTTCTTGTGGTTAGCCATTCTCCATCGATAAAGACTTTTTCGAAAGAAGAATCTTTATCTTTGAGAAATTTTGTCCATTCTGGGTGAACCATAAGTTTATCTTTTTGTCCACTTCAGTAGGATAATGTTAGATTGAGTCAGCTTTTTCGATTGATAAAATATTTATCTTTTACAATTTTTTTGAGTAAATTTCCTGTAAAATATTTGTCTTTTTCCGCAAGAATTAGAGAAGTCTCTGGTGGAATTGTGACAGAATAGGTATAAATTTTATTGTCTTTATTAATTCCATCAAGTTGGATAGTTCAACTATAGGGAATCGGGCTTATATTGCTAATTTCTATCCAATTATTGGTTTTATGAAAAAATGCTTCTGTAATTATCAAAGTTGGAATCTCTTCAATTGGATTTCTTTTTTCAGATGTGTTTTGATTTTGAGAAATTAAATTTTCTTCGTCTATCAAGAGAGTTTCTCCTGTTAATAGCGTTTCTCAAGAAAGTAGGGTTTCCTTATTTTCAATCGTTTCTCTGTTTCATGATCAGTTTTCTTTAATATTTCAGCTCAATATTTCTAAATTTTGGTCAAGATCTTGTCCAGTTGTTCCATTAGTTTTTTCTTTTTCATTAGAAAAAAGTAAGACTTCGTTTGGCAACCCAAGAATTTCTTCAGCGAGGGTAAAGAAGGAATGAGAAATTAGAATTCCAATTATACCAAAAGCAATAACTTTTTTCATGATTAGAAGAGAAAAAAGATAAAAAGCTGACAAAGACCGCTAATACAATATTTATACTAGAGAAACTAGACATACTTTCAAGAGAAATTTAATTTGTCTCTATTTTATTTTTTTACAGAAATTGATAAGTGTTTTTTATATTAGATAATCTCCTCTACTTGTTCTACTTTAGTTGTTGTAGGATACCATCTTAAGTATTTAACAACTCGAAAGATGCTAAACCCAATCAAGGTAACTATCCATACTAAAAGTCTAATTACTCCATAAAAGAGTAAATATATTCAAAAAATAACTCCAATCTGGAAAACGGGATTTTGATATACTATTTCTAATTGTCAGATGATCGCTTCACATACCCTGGTATTGATCGTTTTTTGAGTTTCTACAAATCCTTCTCGAATATTGACTTTAAAGGTTCATCGAACCGATGTCATAAGAGAAGATTTATCTTCTATATTTTGTTCAAAATTGGGTTCTTCTGGATTTTCTCTAATCAGACTAAAAGGATCGGTTGAAGTTTGAATAATTTTTTGATTTCGAGTAGAGATCTGATCACAAGTAAAGGGAAATTTGCTGTTCATTCCGAGGACAACAAATCCAAAAATAATTGTCGTAATCAATGTGAAAATATAGCCTCAGCTCGTAAAATATGCGAATCGATGTATTTTTCTCACTTTAGAAAAATAGTCTCTTAGAAAAAAAATCAGAAATCAGATTGCAAATAAAGAGGACCAAAGAGCGAGAACGAGTTGTCGAACAGCATTAGGCATAAGTATCCAAATAAGGAGTCCTATTCCGATTAAAGGAATCCAGATTTTGTTTCTTTTAACTTCTCTCAGATCAATGGCAAGAAAATTTAGCAAAATGAAAAGAATACAAAAAAGTCCTACGGCAAGTAAGAGTTTCTTTCCCCAAAAAAGACTCCAAATAAAAAGTAGAAAGGTTAAAGTAGACAATGAAAGAAAAATTCTGAATCTTTTTTGTTGAATGGTCATTTATAGAAAGAAATATCAAAATAAATATTCTTCGAAAATAAGGATAATGACAACAGCTAAAATCATCGCTGGAACGAGTGGTAGAGAGTTATTTGCCATGTGGTGTTTGAGAAAATGAGCTTTTTTACCGTAGTTTTTATTTTGAATTAAAAATCGAAGAAGTCCGATAATTCAAGTAAATAGCAAGAAGAAAGCAGCAGCAAGGATTTTGTCTATAAAGAGCATTTCAGTCGGTAATCCACAAAAAAGGAGTGTTCAAAGATAAGGTGTAAGAATAACGTCTCATGCTCCTAAACCCTCTTCATTTTCTTGATATTTTATCTGTACCCAAAACTTAGCGATCCAGTATAACATCCAAAAAAAGACTACAAATATTAGTCCTCACCAAAGAGCATATCGAGGGAAAATTCAGTATCCCATCGCAAAAATCAGGATTCAACTTGCAATAATTAAGAGTGGAATATGTACTTCAAACCATAAAACATCATATACTACTAGGAGCCAAAGTATTCGTCCTGTTATTGTCCAAAAGAGCACAGTTCCAAGTCATGCGTCTGCAAAAAATCGTCGAATACTTCAAAAAATTATAGCGGATCCAAATTCTAAAATAGGATAAAGCCAAGAAATTTTCTTTTTGCAATAGCGACATTTCCCTCATTGAAAAAGAAAACTGAGAAGAGGTACTAAGTCTCGTGCTTGAAGTCTTGTTTTACAATAGGAACATTCTGATCTTCCCCAAAGGATAGAACTTGCTTGTTTGAGTGTTGTGCTTTCTCCTCGTCTAAAGAGGATTACGGATCCAAAAGAACCAAAAAGTAATCCTAAAAGGATGGCTATAATTAATCAAAATATCATTTTGTTTTTTTAAAATAAATCCTTATTTCCGTATATATAATTTTTCACTAAAAATTTGCAAGTTATGCTATAACTGATTTTGTAATTATGTTATAAAAAAAAGAAGATGTTTAATATTGTCATCTTGTTTATGTTAAAATTCTTGGGATAATAAGTCCGTTACTGATCATTCCTTTTGGATCAATTCCTTCCAGTAAAGTAGACAAAAAGACACTTGCATAGCTTCCTGTTGGAAGAAAAAATTTTAAAATAAGGTCTCTGTCTTCTCGTTTCCATTCTAAATCTCTTGCTTTTATTCGGAGGGGTCTCCTAAATCCATAAAGTTTATAGGTTTTTGAGATCTGATTTCCAAATTTTTCGAATCAACTTGTCATAATTTGTCGATCATCATATTTTCTTGCTTCAGTTCATTTTTGGCAAAGGAGTTGTTCTGCTCCTAAAACAGCGCCTGTTGGGAATCGGTATTCTGGATTAAAATCGCTCGTTCGAAGAACTTCTTTTGCTTCTAAAAAAGTCTTATTTTCTGATTGTTCTTTTAGTTTCCAATAGTCAAAATGCTGGAGTTTGTTATCAAAATACTTTGCAACTGAGCTTCAAAAAGCATTTCGTCCATTGACTATGATATCCCCCTCCAAAAGAAAGGCTTGTTCATTCCATCTTTTCATCACAAGTTCGTTAAATCGCATACTTCAAAAAGCTTGTAATTTGAACTTTACTTCATAGTTAAGTTTTCAATCTATAAGTCCTTTTTCGAAAAGTTTGCTTGCTTTTTTAAAGTTCTTGTTTCCTTTACCAAATCTTTGGATTCAAAAAGCATTAGGAAATGAGTTTGTTTTCTGTTGTTCAAGTTTTGTTTCTAAATTCGTTTTTAGTTCATTCGGAAGCCTTTCTTTTGCTCTAAGTCTGATTTCAAACAGGTTTCCCTTGTTTTTCCCAATAGCAAGCGGTTCATCGTGCCGTCAGCTTTTCAGGATTTTTATTTTTTCTTTTAAAAATGTAGAAAAAATCTTTTCTCCTCAACAGTTTTTTAGATTTTTTTTAGAAATGCTGATCCGCTGTTTTGTAACTCCTTCCTTATCTTTTAGTCCTGCAATACCAAGTTGTTCCCTCTTGAGTTTCATGGTTTCACAGATCCGTAGTACGATTTCCATCGTATTCAGTTTTTCTTTTTCAAAAAAAATATAGAAAAAATCTCAATTTCAACTTAGTTCAAACGGTAAAACTTCACTTACAATAAAATCAGAAGGCTGGGTTTTAAAAGAAAAATACATCCAGATTTATTTTAGTTTACTCAATATAAATGATCTAGTTTGTTAAAGTAGAGTGTTTCTCGTTTTTTTTCTCTAAAACGATAACGGCTAAGTGAACAGGGTGGCGTCAAAAATTGAGTTTCTTTTCCCTCTTGTTTAAGCAGTAAGGCAATCAGAAAGCTATTTACGATCGGGTTTCCAACGATAAGAATCGTTGCCTCACGAGGATAGGTTTTTGTTAAGTCATGAAGAAAAAGCTGACAGCGATCACGGAGATCTTCTGTGGTTTCATTAAGCATATTAGAATGTTCTACGCTGTCACTTTTGATAAAAAGGCGACTTAGAATTTTTGCTTGTTCGGGATTCGTTTCCTTGCTTTGTTCAAAGGTTTCTCTGGTAAGTTTAGAACAGATTTCTGCTCATTTTTCTCTAATTCTTGGATCTACGATGATTTTGAAGGTGTCGTATTCTAAGCATTCGAAGATGAGGTCTGTTGTTGTTCTTCTGAATCCAATATCACTACAGAAGATGAAATCAATTTTTTCTTTTTTTAGAAGTTGGGCTAATCTTATAGAATCTCTGATTCCTTTTTCTGAAAGTCTATCATTGCAGTGGCCTAATGTAGAGCAGTGAGTATTAATATGTTCGCCGTTACAAGTAATAAGAAGTTCCATAGTTTTGTTTTAGAAGTTAAAGAATTTATGATTTATATGTTGAGGTGTTTTGTAAGTGATAGTAAGATAATATAGATATTAAATAGATTCAAGTTTACTTATTATTACTATCAACCCCAGAATTCGGATTCCAGCAATAAGATAGAGTTTTCGGACAAAGCTTGATTTGGTGGTTTTATGTTTAAAGGCGTCTATTGCAAGAATTGCTCCAAGCCAACCTCAGGCTAGGCTCAGTATTAAAAGTGTTTTTTCACTAATTCTCCATTTTCATTTCTTTGCTTTCCATTTATCTATTCCTCGGACTATAAAGGTAATACTATTAATTAGTATTCGTATTCCTAGTATTTTAACCATTTATTTCTAAAAAATAAATATATTTTTATATGTAAGATTTTTGCTATAAAAGTCAAAGAAAAAATTACTTCTATATATTAAGACTTATTTTTTATTAAAAAATAGCGAGAAACCTAGCTTCTTACCATTTGAAAATTTAAAAAGAAAATAAAAATCTGATTTTTGATTTTTTGATCAAAATTTTTTAGTTAAGCTTCAGAAATTAAAAAACGAAATGACCCAAAAAGGAGAAAAACGATAAAGATTACCTTATAAAAAAAAATCTTTAAAATCTCTTGCATTTAGGAGGTAGATGTGTAATATAATGCTCGCAACCAAAAACGAAGAGGTTGCTGAAGTGATCCTTAACAATAGCATAATATATTACACTATTTCTTAGTAGATAAATCTATTTAAAAGCAATAAAAGGATGCCTTGGGTAAAAAAGAGGAAGAAGGACGTAGCTGGCTGCGATAAGTCTTGATAAGATGCCAACGATCGCTTGGAGTCAAGAATTTCCGAATGGGGCAACCTATTCTCTATAGGAGAATACAAAGTTGACAATACTCGGTGAAGTGAAATATCTCAGTAACCGAAGGAAAAGAAATCGTAATGAGATTCCCTTAGTAGTGACGAGCGAACAGGGAAGAGCCCAAACTCTATTAGTGTAAGCTTCTAGGCGTTGCTAATAAGAGGGTTGTAGGATCGTCCAGGAAGAGCTAGAACTCTTTGGATGGAGAGATGTTGTATTAGGAGAAACATTTGGATGATGTACCATAGAAGGTTAAAGTCCCGTATCTGAAAATATGACACCACATCGTGACGACACCTGAGTAATATCAGACACGAGAAATCTGGTATGAATCTGCCCAGACCACTGGGTAAGGCTAAATACTTTTTTACACCGACAGTGAACAGTACCGTGAGGGAACGGTGAAAAGAACCCCTGGTAGGGGAGTGAAATAGAACCTGAAATTTATTGCTTACAATTGAGTGGGAGCCGCAAGGTGACCACGTACCTATTGACGAATGGGTCAGCGAGTTATTAGTAGTAGCAAGGTTAAGCCAGTTATAGGCGGAGCCGAAGGGAAACCGAGTCTGAATAGGGCGCTTTAGTTATTATTAATAGACCCGAAGCGGTATGAGCTAGACATGGGCAGGTTGAAGGCATAGGAAACTATGCTGGAGGACCGAACGGGTTGGTGCTGCAAAACCTTCCGATGACCTGTGTTTAGGAGTGAAAAGCTCATCGAATACCGTGATAGCTGGTTCTCTCCGAAATGCATTTAGGTGCAGCCTGCATTTCAAGATCTTGAAGAGGTAGAGCTCTGGAAAGGCTAGGGGTGTCGAGAGACATTACCAAACCTTACTAAACTTCGAATGCTTCAAGGAATATTGCAGAGTGGGACTACGGGAGCAAGTTTCGTAGTCAAAAGGATAACAGTCCAGACTTCTGATTAAGGTCCCTAAAGTAATGCTAAGTGGAAAAAGAGGTGTCTTTGTTTATACATCCAGGAGGTTTGCCTAGAAGCAGCAATCCTTTAAAGAAAGCGTAACAGCTCACTGGACTAACGAAGATGCGCTGAAGATGTAACGGGGCTAAGCATTATACCGAAATCGAAGACCATCGGTAGTAATACCATGGTGGTAGGAGAGTGTTCTTACAGGATGAAGCTACATCGTGAGGTGTGGTCGACTAGTAAGAAGTAAAAATGCTGACATGAGTAACGCTTATTGATGAAAATTCAATATATCGAAACCCTAAGGATTCCTACGCAACGTTCATCGTCGTAGGGTTAGTCGGGGCCTAAGGCTTATCCAGAAGTGGAGAGTCGATGGATAACTGGTTAATATTCCAGTACTTATATAAAGAGTGATGGAGTGACGCATTGAGATTTGTGAGAGCTCATTAAGGATTTGAGTCGAAAGAGTGAGGTTTTTGTAGCCTTGGGTTACAAAGGTAGTTGCAGGAAAATCCACAACTATTGATACTGAGCTTGATCGGAATTTGATTCCTCGGAATTAGAAATTCTCATCGTTTTGGTGCCGAGAAAAACTTCTAAACTTAATCTTTATATAACCCGTACTCAGATCAGACACTTGTGGGGTGGTAGAGAATACTAAGATAATCGAGATAATTAATGGGTAAGGAACTTGGCAAATTAGCGGACGTACTTTCGAAATAAGTCCTGTCCCGAGTAATCGGGATCGCAGCGAAAGAGATGGGGGGAACTGTTTATCACAAACACAGCTCGCTGCTAACTCGTAAGAGGATGTATAGCGGGTGATGCCTGTCCAATGCCAGAATGTTATGCTCTCTTGTGCAAGCTCGAGGGTTAAGCACTGGTGAATGACGGCCGTAACTATGACGGTCCTAAGGTAGCGAAATTCCTTGTCAGGTAAGTTCTGACGCGCATGAATGGCATAATCATCCCCATGCTGTCTTACCCTTAAACTCGGTGAAATTACATTCCCGGTAAAAATGCCGGGTAGTCACAGTTAGACGGAAAGACCCTGTGAAGCTTTACTGTAGATTGATATTGGATTGTAGCATGTCTTGCTCAGTATAGGTGGGAGGCTTTGATGTTTCAACTTCGGTTGGGGCGGAGCCAAAAGTGAGATACCACCCAAGATATGTAGCAATTCTAATCCCTAGGTTGGGAGACAGTTTCAGTTGGACAGTTTACCTGGGGCGGGTGCCTCCTAAAAAGTAGCGGAGGCGTGCAAAGGTTTGCTTACTACGGATGGAAACCGTGGTGAATGTGTATTCGCATAAGCAAGCTTGACTGTGAGACTGACAGGTCGAGCAGATACGAAAGTAGGCGAAAGTGATCCGGATCTTCCAAGTGGAAGGGGATCCGCTCAACGGATAAAAGTTACTCCGGGGATAACAGGCTAATGGAATCTAAGCGTTCATAGCGACGATTCCGTTTGGCACCTCGATGTCGACTCGTCGCATCCTGGGGCTGTAGAAGGTCCCAAGGGTTGGGTTGTTCACCCATTAAAGCGGGACGCGAGTTGGGTTCAGAACGTCGTGAGACAGTTCGGTCCCTATCTACTGTGACCGTAGGATATTTGAGAGATGCTGACCCTAGTACGAGAGGACCGGGTTGGACGAGCCTCTGATAGTACCAGTTGTTCCGCCAGGAGCACTGCTGGATAGTTAAGCTCGGAAAAGGTAACCGCTGAAAGCATCTAAGTGGGAAACTTGTCTCAAGATTAGATATCCCTCTTCTTTATGAAGGTAAGACCGCTGGTAGACTACCAGTTTAATAGGCATTAGGTGTAAGTCCTGTAAGGGATTGAGCTAAGATGTACTAATTGGTCGAGCGGGTTTATCTTTTTCTAAGAAATAGGTAATATATTATGGTATTGTGAGGAAAACTTAAGGAAAAAATCAGAATTATTTGACTTTTGTATAAAAATCATTATAATCTGATTCATCTTTACTAACGGTAGTGCTGATGCGGTATATGGAAACACCTGTTCCCATTCCGAATACAGAAGTTAAGCATATGCTGGTCGATGATACTGGTTCTATCAGAGCTGGGAAAGTAGGTTAGTGCTACCATTACTAAGGATGGAAATACCTTAGATGAAGAGATCTTTAATAGTACTAAAAAGAGATAAAGTGTGGAACTTTTTGAAGAGTTTGACCCTGGCTCAGGATGAACGCTAGCGAAATGCCTAACACATGCAAGTCGAACGGATCTTGCGTCGTAGCAATACGTAGTAAGATTAGTGGCAAACGAGCGAGTAACGCGTGCTTAACTTGCCCCGAAGATGGGTATAACTGCAGAGATGTAGCTAATTCCCAATATGCTCACGATGGTGAAATTCCAATGTGAGGAAAGATTTATCGCTTCGGGAGAGTGGTGCGTCCTATCAGGTAGTTGGTAAGGTAACGGCTTACCAAGCCTATGACGGGTAACCGGTCTGAGATGATGTCCGGTCGCGATGGGACTGAGATACGGCCCATACTCCTACGGGAGGCAGCAGTGGGGAATCTTGCACAATGGACGAAAGTCTGATGCAGCAATTTCGCGTGAAGGATGAAGCATTACGGTGTGTAAACTTCTTTTTTGGCAGAAGACGAATGACGGTATGTCAAGAATAAGAGACGGCTAACTACGTGCCAGCAGCCGCGGTAATACGTAGGTCTCAAGCGTTGTCCGGATTTACTGGGCGTAAAGTGTCCGTAGTCTGAATTGTAAGTCTGTTTTCAAATCCTACGACTCAATCGTAGAAAGGGAGTGGATACTGCAATTCTGGAAGTATCTGGGGGTTAGTGGAATTTCCGGTGGAGCGGTGAAATGCGTTGATATCGGAAGGAACGCCGAAAGCGAAAGCAGCTAACTACAGAATACTTGACGATGAGGGACGACAGTTCGGGTAGCAAACAGGATTAGATACCCTGGTAGTCCGAACCGTAAATTATGCTTGCTAGATGTTTTTGTCAATTTATTGGCAGGAGTGTCGTAATCTAACGAGTTAAGCAAGTCGCCTGGGTAGTATATTCGCAAGAATGAAACTCAAAGGGATAGGCGGGGGAACACACAAGCAGTGGATTATCTAGATTAATTGGATAATAAGCCAAGAATCTTACCTAGGATTGACATGTATTGTGTCTGCGGTGAAAGTCGCATATCCGTAGCAATACGGAGCTTTACACAGATGGTGCATGGTCGTCGTCAGCTCGTGCCGCAAGGTGTCTAGTTAAGTCTGGAAACGAGCGCAACCCTCATGCTTAGTTAGTATGTCTAAGCAGACTGCTCGGGTAACCGAGAGGAAGGAGAGGATGACGTCAGATCCTCATGCCTCTTACACCTAGGGCCTCATAGATAATACAATGGGTAGGTACAGCGAGAAGCAAGACCGCGAGGTGGAGCAAATCTTTAAAACTACCCCTAGTTCGGATTGTAGTCTGGAACTCGACTACATGAAGTTGGAATTGCTAGTAATGGCAGATCAGCCATGCTGCCGTGAATATGTCCCTGTTCCTTGCACTCACCGCCCGTCAAACCATGGGAGCTGAGGTTCTTTGAAGACTCATTATATGGGTTAAGGAGGAAATCAGTGACTGGGGTTAAGTCGTAACAAGGCATCCCTACCGGAAGGTGGGGATAGACCACCATTCTAATTCAAACACTTAAAATTATACACTTTGTCCATTACTTTATCTCTTTTCAGTACTATTGAATTAAAGAAAGCTGACTCGTGAGTCGGTTTTTTTGTTTTTATGTTTTTTATATTGTGTAAAAATTTGTTTGAGAAAAAACTTAAAAAGTTGCATCAGATTTTTTTTCCTTTATACTTGTAGTGTATTTATCTTGATTTTTTTCTCATGGAACAACTTAAAAATATTCAACAGGTGGTAGATGATATTAAGTCAATTACAATTCAGTGAGCGACAAATATTGCCAAGGCAGCTTTTGAAATTCTTATCTCAGAGTCTAAAAATACAAACTTTGAATCTTGATCAGCTTTTTTGGATTTTATTCAACAGGGAATGGAGCTTCTTATCTCAGCCAGACCAACTGAGCCGATGCTTTTTAATGGAATGGATTATATTAAGTCAGAGATTAAAAAATTGACTCCTGCAGCCTCTGCTCAAGAATGTCAGCAAAAGGTGCAAGAAGCCGCTCAATTTTATCTCAATCTGATCAATGAAACTGCGGAAAGAGCTGTTTTAAATGGGCTTGGAATTATTAATGATGGAGATAATGTTCTTACACACTGTCATAGTTCCTCTGCTGTTAAAACTCTTAAACTTCATAAAGTCAAAGGTTTGAAGTTTAAAGTCTATAATACTGAAACGAGACCTCTTTTTCAGTGAAGAAAGACAGCAAAGGATTTAATTGAAGCTGGTATTGATACGACTATGGTAGTAGATTGAGTTGCTCCATTTCTTATGGATGAGGAAAGTGGAACTGATCTCATGATGGATTGTGTGATTATTGGTTGTGATGCGATTAAACTGGATTGAGGGGTAATTAATAAAGTTGGAAGTTATAGTGTTGGTCTTTCAGCTTTGTTTGCTAATGTTCCAGTCTATATTGCCGGAAATCTGCTTAAAGTAGATATTCATGATAAGATTCATATTGAAAGAAGAGAAGATCATGAAGTCTGGAAAGATTCTCCAGAAGGATTGAAGTTTTTAAATCTGGCTTTTGATAAAATTCCTCCGAAGTTTATCAGAGGAATTATTACAGAATTTGGAATCATTAAGCCAAGGGATATTAAATCCGTTATTGAAAAAGAGTATCCTTGGATGAAAATTAAGAAATAATATAAAAAGATATTTTCTTCTTGTATGAGGAGAGAATATTTTTTTATTAGCTAAAAGTTTGAAATCTTTTATTTTAGATGTCCACTCCTCTGTTTTTTTTATTGATGAAGGATATAAAATTTTTTCTTAATTCGTTTGTTGTTATGAAATATTAAACAAAACCCTGCTTCTCAAGCCTGATAACTTCGCCTTGACAAAGGGGGGGGGGATTGATAAGCTCTATTATAGAAATTTCCTTAGTTTATTGTAAATTACGAGTTAATACGATAACAATCATCTGTTACTAAAGGTTTGCAAGCCGTGAAAGACTAAGAATCACTTGATGCTGATGGTTTTCAAGTCGTGAAAGACTAAGAATCATCTGATTGAACCCCTTTGCAAGCCGTGAAAGGCTAAAAATCACTTAATGCTAAGCTCTTGCAAGTCGTGAAAGGACAAAACTTACTTGATACTGACCCCTTGTAGACAGATAAAACTCCAAAATCATTCAGTTTTTTATCTTTCTAATGATAATAAACATGATGACTACCGAAATTTTGCAGTCTTTCTCAGCAAGGAAACTGTCTAATGCGAGCTATGGTGCTTTCATGGACGCTTTCAAAGCACTTATCATGAAAGGAACGACCGAGAAGCTTGGACTGAAAGCGGAAGACTTTACAGCTTTTCAAGGCTTGCTGGAGCAGTTGCTTGAGGTGAATAACAGCAGCAAAAAAGATGCTGCAACCAAGGAACTTGATGCGCTTGATGAGCAGTGTGATCAGATCCTGACGCATCTGTTTGGAAGGATCGCTTTGGAGGCAGCTTCTCCTGATGAAAATAATAAAAAAGCCTGACTTCAGCTGATGGGACTCAGAGAGCTCTACAGAGGGGTTCAGAGGAAGGCAGTGCGTGAAGAAACCTATCTGATCAAAGGACTCTTGCTGGATGCAGAGAAAGCTGAAAATGCACAAGCCTTTCAGAAGTTGGGACTGAAAGCGCTCCTCACTCGGCTCAAAACCATCAATGATGCGTATGAAGCCAAGACTGCCTCTCGTGCAGAGTCACAGCTGGCAAATGCTTTACCTCCAGCAAAGGAGCTTCGTAAGCAGTTGGATCAGCATTATGAAGCCTTTACCATCAAGATAGGTGCTTTAGCGATTGTAAGTCCTAATGCTGAGCTAGAAGCCTTTGTGAAGTCATTTAATAAATTAGTGAAAGATACGAGGGAGCTTTGGAAACTGCATATTGCCCAGCTTGGACAGTGGACCGAAGAAGGTGGCTGGGAAGATGAAGAAGCTGCCTGAACTGAACCTTGAAGTGAAGAGTAGCGGAGCTTTTATAATGAGCAGTTGGTCATCGCGAGGCGAATGAAATGAGCCGTTGGTCATCGCGAGGCGAAGCCGTGGCGATCCACTTGAAAACAAACCTGGATTGCTTCGCTTCCTCGCTGTGTGGGACTAGCAAGCTAGTGCTCGCAATGACGGTTGGAGGGGCTGGATTGCTTCGCTTCCCCGCTGTGCGGGACTAGCAAGCTAGTGCTCGCAATGACGAGCCGTTGGTCATCGCGAGGCGAAGCCGTGGCGATCCACTTGAAAACAAACCTG
>CAUTUR010000022.1:0-16428 GCA_963541585.1 uncultured bacterium
ATTCTACGAGGTATCTGATTAGAGCTCTAGAAATTTATAAAAAAACCTGAATTACTAAAACTGCAGGATATATTCAGCAAGCAGTCCGTCATCCGATTTTAATGCTTGGATTGCGAAGAGATAAGGAAACTACTAATCATCTCATTAATGCAAGGATCAAGGAAATGTTTAAAAGCTGACTTATAGAAGAAGTAGATCATCTCCTCAAAGAAGGCTATCCTCCAACACTTCAATCTATGCAAGGGATTGGCTATAAAGAGGTTATTGGATATCTTCAAGGACAATACGACTACGAAAAAATGGAAGAATTCCTCAAAAGAAACACTCATCATCTTGCAAAAAAACAAAGGACTTGGTTTAGAAGATACATTGCGGAAGGTAAACAAGCCCCAAAAGCTTGAGTAGACTATAAAGTATGGGAACTTTAAGCTTTCAATTTATCATAATATACAGGTCTTCTAAACTGATGACGTGGTTGAATCTGCCTTTTCCTATATCAGACCCCCGATTCTGCTCTATTTTTTCCATCCGCAGTAAAGAATCCACGATCAGAAGAAGATCCAAGCGTATCTACATACCAACATTCTTTTCAGAATTTATTTTTTCCTTTGTATGGTGTTCCTACCACAAATTCAATATGTCCTCATCCATTATTTCACCAAAACATAAAATCACCAGCTCTTACCTGTGACTGTCTAATTTGTTGAGCCTGCTTATAAAAAGATGAAGAGGTTTCACGTCCCTTTAAGAGTCAAACCTTATTGAGAAGTGAACTTACCAATCATGAACAATCAAATACTCACTGTTTCCCCTGCGTTCAATAAGCATATTTTGTACCTATAAGGGTTTGTCCGTATTGAAGCATCTGTGCAATAGTTGTAGAAATTTTCTCTGGGACTTTCTCAAAACTTACCATTTCCTTTGCAAGGTGATAAGCATTTTTTAGGTTTTCTCATAAAGATGTTGCTACATCTTTTACTACTGCTACTCCTTTTTCAAAAGCACGAACTGCTCCTTCTTTAATTCCATCAAAAAATCACTGTTCATCAGATTTTTTATCTTTTTGTGTTTGCTGAGATTTTTTTATTCATTGCACGGAAGAAGGAGATTCGAAATATGGCTTCTCAAGAGCCTCCTCTAGAGGATAGGGAACTTTACTAGTTTTCTGTGATTGCACAACTTCAGTTTTTAACGAAGATCGCTCCTGAAAAGATGAATCAAGAAGTTGTTTAACTTCGTCCTGTTTTTTAAGAATTAGAGATCCCTCCTCTTTAGAAGCGGTTTTCTTTTCCTTTCCTTCATACTTTCCAAAACTTTCTGGAACTGGCATCACTCTTCATAAACAGCATATAAAACACTCCTACACAGAAGGAAAAACTACCAATTCGTTGCAATATCAATATGTGTTCCTTTCATACTTCCTGTATCACAAACAATTCCTTCTCACAAACTTGTTTTTACAATTGTTCCCTTAGGAAAGGTTTTAAGATTAGCCGCAACCATAACATACGGCCCAATCATCTTAACACCATCATTTCTAATTCGATACTTATCTGTAATCCCATTTGTTACTCTCAATGAGTCAATTACTTTTTTCATTGGAAGATTGTAATACGTTTCCTTTCCGGTAGGTCCTTGAATAGCTCCTTTACTTTTTGTTAGTTTAGGTCCATTCCAAGCTTTTTTTTCTAGAGCAGATCTCTGTTTTTTAACTTCATTTGATAAATTAGCTAATTCGCTCTTGAAGTTCAATAACTCCTTTTCATACGAAACCATAGTTTCAAAACTCTCCATACGTTCTCTTAGGGGCAATGAAATAAAACTAGATTTAATACGTTTATACTTTTAGCTTTTTATATTCAGGTTCTCTTTTCATCAGAAGTTGATGAATATCCATTCTTGTTTTTGAAGCATTACAAAATTCATCAATACTGAGCACCAAAACTCCTTTCATTCCCTGAATGAGCGTTAAAAGTTCATAGCCATTTTCTTGAATTTTCTTGAGATATGTAGCCTTCTGTTGTTTAGTAATTTTCTCCAAGGATAGAAAATATTCCAAATCAATTTCAGTTTTTTCTTTTTGTGTTTTTTTGGCTTTTGTTCCCAACTTTTTAATTTTATCCGTATTCTGAAGATCAAGAAAAAGTAAATACTCACAAAAGATATCCCAATTCTTTTCAATATTAGAAAGCTTATATCGATGAAGATATTTCAACGAAGAAATCACTTCTTCCTTGAGATATCAAGCAATCGCGAGCTGAGAAACTTTTTCCTTCAAGGTATGTAAGAGTTCTTGAGTTTTTGTCATTGCTATCAAATAAAGTCAAAGTCTAAAAAAGCTGAATTATCAAAGGGTAATAGTTTTTATTCTAACATGTTCTTCCAGATAAGCCAAAAGTGTCATATCATGGGTAATGAGAACAATTGTATTTCCCATAGCATTTGCTTTAATCAAAATATCAGCTATCTGAAGTGTACTTTCATGATCAAGATTTCCTGTTGGCTCATCAGCAATGATAAAATCTGGAGCATGAATTAAGGCTCTTGCCATGGCTACTTTCTGTTTCTCTCATCCACTAAGTTTCTTTATCTCACACGTTTCAATACTTGAAATATTTAAGAGAGCATTGATAGCATCATATTTTTTCTTGATTTCAGTAATTGGAGCTCCCTCTAAAATAAGAGGATAGATAACATTCTCTTTAGGGGTTAAACTGTCTATTAACTGATAATCCTGAAAAATAATTCAGATTTTTCTTCTATATCTCTGAATTTCTGTATCCGAAAATTCAGCCATATCTTCCATCTTATAGTAAACCGTCTTTTTGTGGGGTCTAATCTGCCCAATTAAAAACTTCATCAAGGTAGATTTACCAGAACCTGATTTTCCAGTAATTACCGTAAAATCTCCTTTTTTTAGTTCAAAATTAAATTTTTTAAAAAGTACCCTTTTACTATCATGGTAGCCTCGAGTCATTTCTTTAACCCTAATCAAGGGAATATAAGCCTTTTCATCAACTTTCATCGTTATACCTAGAATAAATTAAAAATCTAAAGTCAGAATTTTTATCACTTAAGTATAACGTAGCACTCTCAAAATTACAAAAAAACTCAACAACTCGAAAGCCATTGAGCTTGACATATTTTAATTATATGTAATTAGAAATGAGAGGATTAAATGTTCTTAAAGTTATAAAACTCTATTCCATTGATCATATCATTTTTAGGGCTACTTACCGATTCATTTGCCTGTAAAATCAGGATTTTATCATCAAGAGAAATATTTCCTTTAAAAATCATTCTGATCATTTCTTTTCCAATTTTCTTGAGATTTTCATAATTAAAAGATTGGGAGATTTTGTATCCCTTTACTCCCCAAACCAAACTGAGATATCTATACGTATCTTTTGACTGAGTAAAGGTAATGATAGGGATCTTAGGACCTAAAGATGAAAATCTAGAGGTAGTATAAGCATTTTCCGTGAAACAAATCGTCGTTTTTACTCACAGTTCGTCAATACTCCTAAAAGCATTGTAAATGATATAATCTCTTACCTCGAACTCCGAACTATCCTCAAATCTTTTTAATTCTCTTGGTTTTGCTTTCAGTTCATAGGCTCAAAGGATATCCCCTGTTTGTTCAACAGCATCAAATACTTCATCTTCCACAAGGAAAGGTTCAAGCATGATTCCATCAATATATTCTTGACTCAGTACTTGAACTTGTTTAGTGAAATATTTAGCGTATTCTTTTCCATATTCGGTATTTGTTTCAGTAATGAGAACTGGTTTCCCTGATTTTTTGATAATCTGAATTATCGAAATCAGTTTTTCTTCGTCTTTAAAATCTGAAAGTTCATCCAGTACGAGAATGATTCCATCAGCAATACCTAAGATTTCCTTAAGATTTTTCAATCAAGACCTTGTCTCTATTTTTGCAAAAACTTTCATCTCTCCTGCATTGTTCTGATCAAGAAACGCTTTTACGCTTTCCACATGCTCTGCGGTATTTGCACATGATAATCCAATTACATGCGCTCCATATTCTAATCCCCAGAGAATGTCTTTCTTATCTCTTTCAGTGATTTCTTCATCATCATTATCTAGATCATCAAACCTAATTCTATCATACTGAAGAATTTCTCCTTTCCCTGTATCTATAACTTCTACCTGAGCAATATCTTCTTCCGTGCTATTCACCTTGAGAAGGACTTGACTCTGCTGGCAGGCAATAATAGTCCCTGCTTTCAAATCTTCAAGATGAGCATAATCAATATAGATTTTCCCGTTTCCCTCTTGAGCATATTCAGAGTATTCAATTGTCCATTTTTCTCCTTTTTTTACTGGAAGATTACAGGTATTTTTGATTCTTGTATCTATTCCTTTCGTCTCTAGAATGATCGTTTTGCTATTATCCAGCTTCATGATCGTATCAATATATTTTTTGTTGTTATCATCATAGCCTTTTGAAAGCGTAATTCTGAAGGCATCTACCATATTGATAATCTTTGAAAGCACGGTTTCCTTAGCTAAAACGGGACTTACCCCTGCAATAATTTTTGTAAATCTGAAGTTATTCATACTTGAGAAAAAAAGATAAAAATCTGGAGTAATGTTAGGGTTTGATTTCAGCTTTTTGTTTATTTAATGAGAGGGAGCTAAGAGTGAGATGTCATCACGAGCCGTAGGCGAAGTGATCCAGATAACAAATAAGCTTAATTTTTACTAGATTGCTTCGCTTTGCTCGCAATGACATATAAACGGTCATTATTACTGAGAAAGATCGCTTTTCTTATTCTGAATTGATTTATTCTACATTTACTACGACAAAGCCTTTTCTCTTGATGAGCGTTGCGGTTTCTTTATTTTTGATGACAATGTTTGCTTGATTGTCCGCTTTTGCATAGACTAATCCATCATCAACGAGCAGCGGAACCGTTTTATTTCTAAACTCTTCTGGAAGCGAAATCACCAAAGGATCGCCTTTCCTATCACCTCCTGCAATATCTACTTTCACCTCAAGCAAAGGCAATTCGTTGAAGGTTCTGACATGGATTCTGAGTCCGATATCTTTTTCAAGATTCGTGATTGCGGTTCAGCCTTTTCCGATGATTTTCCCTTTGTAGTATTCAGGAATATAGAGCTCAAGCTCGCTTCCCTTGATCGCAATATGGAAATCACAAGGGAGCAACTGCTGTAATTTTCTCTGAATTCCCTCTTTTGCATACTGAGAAACGACTTGGGTTTTGGTTGGTACTTTTGGATTGCCATTTTCATCAGTAGCAATTGGCATTACCACGACTTGCTCTCCAAAGGTATAGATTTCATAGAGGGGCTTTTTCTGAAGGAAACTTGAAACAACAATAACCGGTCTCGCAAGCTCTTCTGAAAGCATTCCATCTGGGACTTTTGCCGTAAGTTCTAGGGTAAGGACTTCGCTTACCTGCCCTTTATCAATAAAGATAACGGTGTCTACAACCTGAGGGATGATTCCCATCTCAATACTTCCGATGAATCTTTGAATACTATCCACAGGCTTCGTCGCATGGATGACTCCAACGAGTCCAATTCCTGTGAGTCTGAGATCTTTATAGAGTTCAAAGTCAGGTTTATTTCTTACTTCATCATAAATCGTATAATCAGGTCTAGAAAGCAGGAGAATATCTCTCACTTCATCGTGGCTTCCGTAAGTAAAGGAATACTGCACGATATCATCATTCAGCATTAAATCTCTCGGCGACTCAATCGTCTTGATGATATGCTGATCTTTGTGATACAGCTCAATCAAAGCCCCAGTAAAAGTAGATTTTCCGCTTCCAGGAGCTCCAGAAACGAGGATTCCTTTAGATTTATTTCTCAGAAGTTCAAAGAGTTCTGGCTGGAGATTATACTCTTCAATGCTCATTTTCTTTACCGGTTTCACTGCGGTAAGTTCTAGTCCATCGGAAAGTGCAGGATACACGATTACGATTCTATAAGGTCAGATTTGAAGGACTTTTGAGAGTTCTCTATTGATCTCCAAAAAGGCATCTTCTCTGCTTTCTACTTCTTTAAAAAGCTGATCAATAAGCTCGTTAAAGGCCTCTTTGGTCATAATTTCATTGGGATCCACGACAGGTTGCCGATTGCCTGGGAATCCTTTTTTCCTGAGAATCGGTCTATTCACTTTCAAATGGAGAGACATTGTCGTTTCATCAAAATACTTGTCCAAGACTGAATTTCCAATAATCGTTTGTGTCATATTTTTGTTTACAAGATTAAAAAGCCGTAGCCTTTTTTATTATAGTCAGATGAAGAAGAAAATACAAAAAAAACTGACTTTTCTTTTGAAGTAAAACGGCGGAGTATATATTGATTTTTTTGTTTTTTTCAATATAAAGTGGAGATGTAGGAAAAATTTCCTAGGTTTTATCAGTATTTTTGAGGAATGTTTTTTCACTTAACAGGAATTAAGGATATTTCAGACAAAAATTATAGCTTGGAACTTTTGATAGAAGGGGAAGATGTCTCCTCTGTAAAGCAGTTTCTCTCTGATCAAAAGGTTATTATTTTGGGATTAGAGCATTATACTGGGAAGCCAGAAGATTTTGGTGATATTTATCTTGATATCGCAGGTAAGGATCAGGTTTTTAGAATTGTTGGACAGTTAGAAAAATTAGAAGAATTTCTTTCCTATGTAGTAAAGCTTGAATTGAAAGTAAAAACTGCGAACTATTTTTCTCGTCCACTTGATGAAGAGAAAGTCCAAGATCTTATTCAAACTGTAAATAAACAAGCAGAACATCAAGCTCAAATCAAAAAACAGGAAAAAGAAAAAGCTGAAAAAAAAGGAAGACTAAATTATAATGATAAGAAACTCAAAAAAGCATATAATGCAATTGATCAAATCATCAATCAAATTGATCAACTTTTGGCGATTGGGGGAAGGAACATTCCTCCTATGACCCAGAAAAAATTTGATGATATGAGAGGAGAGATTAGTAAACTCCGCCTTGCTACCAACTATGATAAAATTATTGAGGAACTCCATAAAGCAATGAATCTGATCGTAGAGACTCAGGATTTACTCTTGTGAAAACTAGAATCAGATAAAATTTTTACCATTGCTCCCAAAAGCCAAGTAACAAATGTAGAAGTCATCAGGGAACAAACCAGACTCGCAAAAGCAAATCTTCTCAATGCTCTTGGAGCACAGCTCTCTAGAGAAGAAACGATGTATGTTTCTCTTGGATACCTCAAGCTCTTTTCTCAATATCTTTATAAAGATATCCAATTTGCCTCACAAAACAAACTTCTTTTTGTGCAGCAAGTTTTTAAAGGGATAGAGCTTATGCTCCTGTTTATCCTCATAGAAATGAGCATCCTTGCAGTCTTCGCAAATCAACTTTGAATCGATCTTAGTTTGCAAAGATTCTGAATTATCTTCATCTATGGAGCCCTCCTAGCTGGACTTTTCAGGCTCAGTAACGAATATCTTAAACCAAAAAACCTTGCCCAGTACCTATTGCTTCTCGTCTGAATTCTTGGAGTTTATGGAGGGATCATCCATTTTACCAAAATTATTTTAGTTTTTTAGCAGTTATTCTGTGCTTTATCTCACAATATTTACTATTTGTACCGTTTTTATCGCATTTTTTGTGCAATTAGAAGTGCGATATTTTGGTTTATTTCCATTACTCTTTCTGATTTTCTTTTTTTCACAAGGAATCCAAGATGTGAAACTAAAGTTTTCTGAAGGAGATCTTGCAGAAAAATATGGACTTTATGCCTTAGGGCTCTTGGTATTCTTTGGGCTTTTTGGAATGTTAAATTTTATTGGACTCACTAATCAGACTTCTTTTTTTATTTTACTTTTCATCTCACGGATTCTCTGGTACTGTTCGTATTTTCGAGACTATCAAGATGGAAAAAGTATCTTTAGATACGGATTTCTCTTTATTTTGGCCCTCTTATTAGGAGATCGTCTGCTAGAGAATGGACGAAATGATTTTGAAGGGATACTCAGTATCTGCTTACTTTTGGCAAGTCTAGGATTTTGATGATTATGGTATGGAATAGGGAATTTTAGAGACGTAGGAAAAGATCATCACTATCATTTCTTCTTTTTTTTACTTCTTTTAGTAGGAGATATCCTATTTTCAATTATCTCTACCCCGCTTTATGCTTTGAACCTTGATCTGTTAGCTTATTGCATATTCCTCTTACTCCTCAACCATGCCTATCAACTACCAAAAGAAAAAGAACCACTAAAGAAAGAAGTTTCCCTAAGAAGGGTCCTCGCTGGAGAAAGGATTCTAAAGAAAGAAAAAAAATCAGAATTCCTTTCCTTTTTTCACTTCCTACAAGGATTCCCCAAAGACATTGAAAGACTCTTTGAATACAGCAATGTTGGCTTACTTATTGGAATTTTGATTGCTTATCTTTTACCAATATTTCAATGACAGGTCCTCCAACAACGGCGATATCGATCCTGAATTGCTCTGTTCCTCATAAATGCCTTTCTCCTGAAAAAAAATCAGATTTTTTCACTTGTAAGTAGATTCGCAGTAGCGCTCATTATTAACTTCTCTCTTTATATCAGTTTGCTGGTTTTTGGCGATGGAGCAAAAGAAATGCTTCCTTGGCTAATTGCTCGAAATATCCTGTGTGGCATTTTGGTTTTCTATACAAGAATTCCTGCAATAAAAGCCTGGTTTAAGAAAACTGATGTGATTTTCTGGCTCTTGACAAGTCTCGTTGCAATGCTCTTAAACATCATGCTTCTGATGAGACTTTCGCTCTCTGGACAGCTTATTTTTTCATTGATCTTTTTCTATCTCTGAATTCAAGGAACTATTGCTTATTATGTACTTCAACTGATCAGAAACTACGATGTTCTTCCCTCTGAAACTGGAGCTAATGATCCACTCAATATTCTCCTAGAAAAGGAGATGAAACTTTAGGTAATATGTTCACTCTTTATGAAATATCACGATATCGTTGCTTATAATCTCGAGCATAATCTCTGTCCTTTTTGTAGTATGCCAGAGGACTTCATTTTAGAAAAATCTGATTTCTTCTACGTTACTTTAGCTCGTGCTCCCTATATCAAGGATCATCTCCTGATTATTCCTAGGAGGCATGTCGTACTTTTCAATGATCTTTCATGGGAAGAAGTCCAGGATTTAATGCAATTGATAAGTAAATGGAACCAAAAACTCCACCAAAAACATCGTGATGTTAACCTCCTTTTAAGAGATGGATTTATGTGAGGAGCAATAGGAAAAAGTGTGAATCACATGCACTTTCATCTTATTCCTGATATGGTGATTGGTCCAGAAAAAACCAAGCGAGAAGAACGCCAATTTTTATCGGAAAAAGATTTTTTAAAAGCAATAAAAGGTATCAAAAAAGCACTTCTCGTAGCTAAACCCACTTAACTAATTTCCTCGTTAAAATAGAATTTTATTTTCTTCTAATTGTTTTTTATCAGGAGATAGTTATACTTTTTCCGTTTATTTTCTGCTCAGAAATGCTTATTCTTTCGCTCTTTACTCTTCTTTTGGAAGTTCTACTAATCCTAATGAAAGGAAGCTATTTTGGTGAACTTGCGATCAGTTTTTTGCCTTATATCTGATTTTTAAGTCTTTTTTTCCTTATTTACTGGCTCTTTCAATTACGAAAAAAACTCTATAAACCAATGGGAAAGGGAAATCTAAAAACAAAATTTGCTCCAGTTTTTGTCCTCATTTTTTGAGCTCTCTTTCGAATTTTCTCTGGGGAAGTGCAACAATTTTACCATCAAGACCTTCTCAGCAAAGAAGAACTGAAAGCTCCTATCAGAGTTCTTTTCTCTAATATCTATGAAGGGAATAGCAACTTTGAAGATATAAAACAAAAAATTCTAGAAGAACATCCTGATATTGTTATTTTCGTGGAATTTAGCGATCAGCATAAAGAGGGATTAAAAGTATTTCTTGACGAACATTACCCGTATATGAATACCACAACGCGATCTAAAATTTTCGTAGGAAGTGTTGTATTTAGCAAATTTCCAATTACTAATCTTGCAGATGATTTTGAACAATGAAGCCGAAGATATGGTTATTTTAAAGTTGAGAAAGATCAAACTCCATACTATTTCTATGAAATTCATACTGCTTCTCCTGTGAGCAAATTGTTTTTTGAAAGAAGAAACGAACAACTTCAACAGCTAAGATCTGAATTCTTAACTTTACACCCTTCATCGAGAGAAAAAAATGCAAAAATTATTATGCTTGGAGATTTCAATATCAGCCCACGATCAAACTATTATAAAGATTTTGCAACAAGCCTTTCTGGAGAACTACAAAATAGTACGAGAAGTTTTCCATTCCTTTTCACTTGGAGTTTGTCTGAGATGCTAAAGGTTCATCATGATTTTGAGTTTCTCCCTCTCTGGCTAAGAATTGGAGCTGGAAAGTTTCCTCTCCTCCGAAGTCATATTGATCATCTTTTCATCAGCCCTAATGTAAAAATTCAGAACTTAAAAAGTATTCAGATTCCTGGTTCAGATCATAGAGGATTCGTCTTTGATATTGAATAATGAACTATTCATAAGCCTCCTGAAGAAAGTTAAGAATCGGTAAGATCTTTTTATAGGCTTTTAGCATTTCTGATAAAAGATCATTTCATAGGAGTTCTTGATCTTTTAAAGGATGGGAAAACAGCCAATCTCTGAAATAAGCCAGCTGACTTAGAACTTTTTCTGCATTACTTGGAAAATGTACTAAAGCAGAAGCCTGAGCATAGTTTTCTAAAGCATAGTTTTTCAATGAGGGACTGATCTGCTGCAAAAGATCTGGATTCGTTTTAAGGAGCTGTTTAAGTTTATAGGTACTTTTATAATAATGTTCAGCGCTCGGCTCTCCATAATATCTTTTGAATTTTGGAGCTAAAATAAGCGCCTCCCATCTGTGGAAATTCTTCAAAAGATGAGTCCTAATTTGTGTTTCATGCTTTGGATTGGGTAGATATACTCCTCCATAAAAAGCACTTTTTCCTGGCTCAAGATGAAAATAAAAACAAGGAAAATCTGACTTTTTCCCTCCATAAGCCACAATCGCTCAAAAGTTTTCTTTGTAAGGCTTGCCATCCCTAGAAAAACGAAGATCCTTATTAAATCTATACAAACACTCTTTCAGCTCTAAGTCCTCTAAAAGGGGATTCAGCTTTTTTGCTTCTCTGAGGAAGGTATCTATAAACTGCATAAATCTCTTCTTCTCCTGCTGATACAGATCCCAATGGGTATGAAGCCATTCTGTTGAATTGTTTAGTCTTACTGCTTCTAAAAATTTCAGAGTTATTTCAAACATTTTTTATCAGAAATAGCAAGTAAAGGCTGATTCTTAGACAAAAGCAACTTAATCGCTAGAGCAATCATCATAAAGATCAGAAAAAATCGCTGACTCTTGCTCAAAAAACCAATAATTTCCTGCTGGCTATCGGCCCTCAACCATTCCAGAACAAATCTGATAAGAGAATAGTAAAGGAGGAAATTCGTCGCCAAATGTCAGACTTTTCGTTTTCACTGTCTAATCATACGAAAAACAACAGCAAGCTGGGCTAAAAACAGGATTCCTCCCTCAAAAAGCATTGAAAGGAAGTTGGTATTTACCCTTTGAAGCTCATCAATTCTACTATACTGATGGACAAGCCCAAAACTAGAGAAAACCTGACTTAACCGCTGAGGAAGCTCAGAAACAGGGATACCATACAGTTCTTGATTGAGATAATTCCCAAACCTTCCAAAGAAAATTCCTAAAGGAACAAAAATTAAAATCAGATCAAATAAGAACAAAAAGTCCTTTCTTGTCAGTTTTTTTAACTTTACAAAAAGCGCAATCGAGAACACAACTCAAAGAATTCCTCCAATAAAAGACATTCCTCCTTCTCGAACCTTAAAAATCTCACTCAAATGAGAAAAATAGTAGCCATTTCCATAGATAAGAACATGACCGAGCCTTCCTCCAAAAATCACTCCAAGTGCTATCGCAAAAAGCAGGTCTTCCAGCTCCTCTGTTAAAAGTTTCTGGATCCTTGGAGAAGTCGAAAATCGCTCTTGCTTTCCAATCCAAGTAAAACCACAATAGCCTAAGATAAAGGCTAAAGCATAGAATATTCCATACCAATAGATTGAAAGACCAAAAAGCTGAAAAGCAACCATAATAAGCAAAGGAAATAAAACATCGTCAGTCTATTGTTTTAAGCCTCAGTTGCAAGAAAAATCGACTTTCATTTGAAAATGAGTTTTAAATCCCTAAAAGAAGAAAAGACTGATTATCTCGTGGGAAAGCTTACTATCAAAATTCTCAACTTATTCTTGGGAGCCAAAAATCAGATCGCAATGATCTTGAGGAGCTACCCACCTTTCCGTAAGGAGAGATGATACGCTTTTCACGGCTAATCGGTTTTTTTTGTTGAAAGACTTTACTTATTATATTACTCTTATGAAAAACCTGATCAAAACCCCACAACAAATTCAGAATATCTCTGATTCTTGTGCCTATCTCACTGAACTGCTCCATTACCTCAAAGAGCATACCAAAGCTGGGATGAGTCTCATTGAAGTAGAAGAACTTGCACAAGCTTGGCTAGATAAAAGGAATCTGAAAGGAGCCTTTAAAGGCTATGAAGGATTTCCAGCGAATCTCTGCCTCTCGGTAAATGACTGCGTCGTTCATGGGATCCCTGATGAAACCCTTTTGAAAAATTGAGATCTTTTAAAAATTGATACCGGAGTCCTCTACAAAAAAGGGATTTCTGATGCTTGTATCTCTATGATTATCGGCGACGCTGGATTAAATCCCCTCGGAGCTGAACTCATCAAGATCACGAAACAAGCACTAGACCGCTGAGTAGCTAGCATTGAAACCTGAGGTTTTGCATATGACTATTCTAAAGCGGTTTATAATCATGTGAAAAATAATGGCTTTGAAATTATTAAAACTCTGACTGGTCATGGCGTAGGAAATGAAGTTCACGAACTTCCTCATTTCTACAACTACCCTAATGCCAAAATGAAAAAGATTGAGTGGATTCCTTGAATGATCATTGCACTTGAGCCAATTACTGCTATTAAATCTGATGATGTTGTCTATCATGAGAGCGATTGGAACCTCTACTGTAGAAAGGGAGACTTAGGTGCTCAATGGGAATATACCGTGCTGATTACCGAGAACGGTCCAAAAGTTTTGGCTGGAGTGACAGAAGACTGGTATTAGGAATACCTCCTTATTTTCTTTACTTGCTATCAAAAGGCGAATGGAAGCAGAAAAAACCTTTTTCTTTCTCAATCAGGGATTTACAGAGCAAATGGTAGAAGTTGCCGTTTATCCTGGGAAAAATCCGCTTGCAGTGCTCATTATCGTAGGACAGGGAGGAAGTGTTGATGGCTACAAGAATAAATACCAGATTATTGCCTCAAAGCTCGTAGAAAAATACGGTGCAAATATATTCGTAGTAGAAAATCAGCTTCCTCTTGAAACTAAGGCTCATCCCTTTATTCAAAGTGCCATGGAATTTGTAGAAGAAACCATGAGCTGTTTTTGATTTGAGAAATGGGAAAGCTTTGCAATGGGCTCTTCGGCTTGAGGACTCTTTCTCGCGAACTGTCTTGATGCCTATCCTCAGATTTCAAGACTTTTACTCATCAATCCTGTACTTTCAATTGATTTTGAGCAGAATATAAAGAACTTAACTGATTTTCAGGGACAGTTAACGATCATCCATGGAAGCGAAGATGGAGAAGCAGACCTTCATGAAGTACTCAAGGAAAAGCTTGTCTGAAACAAGAAAAACATTCTATTGCTTGGGGGAGTGGATCATCTCTTTTCTAATCCCTGAGGATTTGAGAGCTATCTTGAACTTCCTGAAAAGTATCTTTTTAGTACTCATGATTAACATAACTTGTATCTAGAAAGGGAGTTTGGAACATAAGATAAAAAATCTGACTTTTATCTCTTTTTTCTGTTCAAAATAACAAAAAAATCATCTCACGAAATAGGAATCAGATTAGATGTATGCTTCAAAAAGGCTTCCTTGATCTTATAAAATCCTAAGCTTCTAGTATTCTCTCTCTTCATGAAATAGTTACTGTTTGGCTGGGGAAATATCAGAATCGTTTGGAAGGTTCTAAAGGAAGGACCGCTACCTCTGATGTAAAAGTGAAAAGAATGCTGGATATTTACCGAAAAGATATCTATCGACCAGAAAAAAGGTATATACCTTTTGGGAGAAAGATATATACCTGTTAGGGAAAAGATACGGACATTTTTATTTCGTTTTCATTTTCTCATACTTCACCGTCGCGAGCATTGCTTTCAAGTCAACTCCAGGACGAAACTGAATCTTATTACCCGTAATATTACTTGCAGTAAACTTTTCAGCAGTCCCTGCTCCGTTACTTGATACTGATACTTGGAAACTTCCAAAATCTCCAAATCTCACAATTTTTCCCTCTGCAAGATACTTTACTAATGCTTTCGTAAGATCATTAAGTACGGCGAGGACATCCGTATCGGATACCGTAGAACCAGCACCGGCAATCTCCTTGGCAAGAGCCTTAAAGCTCACCTCTCCATCAGCCTTGGCTGAAGCATAAAATTTTGGAGCTTCAGTCGGTTTGAGGAGATTCTTTCTTTCAATAACATTGTACTTTACAGCCATCGTAGTCGTTGGTTAGAGAATAAAAGTACCTCAAGTGTAGAAATATCTCTAAACTTTACAAGAGGAAATAAAAAAGAGTTTTAAAAAAAAGATCCTTAAGCTTATTACTTAAGCTATTAAATGGTAGAATAAACTAAAATTCTGGATCTTGATTTTGTTTGGAAATATAGAGGGTCTTTTCCACGAATTTAGGATTATTGGTATTGTAGAGTGCAAAGGTAATCTCTGGATAGCTAAGCACAAAACGATTTTGGACTGCTTCCTTTATTGCAGATAAATTTTCTAAACTATCATCACTAAATCAGATTTTTAGAGCTTTGCGATAAGGATTTATAAGCTCCTCCTGATTGAGCGAAACAATATGCTTAATAAACTTATCAAAAGCAAGAACTTTCTTTTTTGCTGAAGAAGTTTCAAAAGGGATGTTAAGACTCTCTGAATAGACTCTATTTGCACAAGCTGCATAATAATTCGTATCAAAAAAGTTTTGGATCAGATGATCGGTACTTGCACGGTAGTCTCTCAAGCGAAGTTTCATCTGCTCCAAGAACTGCTCTCTTTCCTCAAGGGTAAATGCCTCATACAAAAGAGCTTGATGAGCACTCTTGATATCCTCAATCGGATGTCCACGAGCCGTAATAATTCCAATCGGACTTGCTTGAAGATTGGCAAGCTTAAATCTTTCCCAGGCAGGACCATAAGCTCCAGCATCTAAAGCATCAAAGAGATCTTGGGTGAGCTTCTCATTACCGAGCCTCATATTACGGAAACATTCCTCAGGATCATTATTGGGATAGGCTCGCCCCTCTGCCAGTTTTGCTTTAAGCTCAGGTTCAGGGATTTCACATCTCTCGAATTTACTTCCATTCCATCTCTCTACAAAGACCGTGCAGTTGGTATGCAATAAATTTTCATCAATATCAAAGGCATAAGCTTTATGAGACTTCGATTCAGGCATTCTTTCAGGATTGAGTTTAGACATTCTCTCAAAAAATATTAAAAAATGAATGAGTATGTATATTAAAGATATTGACTTTTATTTCAAGAGTGATTTAAAAGAAAATGTAATATAGATAGAGAAGATCTTTAAAATAATAAAAAAAGCCTGATCTCTCAGAGAAAGAAAATGAAAAATCAGACTTTTACTTTTAGTTTTTCTTGGTTCTAAAGAGTGCATACAGCACTACAAACGGAAACGCAAGTGCTTTCTTAAAAGTCGGCTTGGTCCAAAAAAATGCCGGATAATCCTTGAAAATCGTCGTCAAAAATTTTCAAAACTGATTCTGTTCCTTATCAGCACAGAAAGGATAAGTAAGAAAATCTTTGAAGAAAGTCCGCATCCTCAAGGGTTTTACCTCAAACTAAAAGATATTATTCAGCTTTTTTAGTCGTTTTTTTGGCTGGAGCTTTTTTAGTTACCTTCTTCTCATCAGCTGGAGTTTCCAACTCCCCTACTAACTTAGTATAAAGCTGCTTTTCAACAAAGAATGGCTCCTGTTCTGCATTCCAATCAATTGTAAGTCCAAGAAGCTCGGTAATCTTATTGAGAATAAAGAACTTTTCAAGGCTCTCTGCAGCTGCAGTTTGCACCCCTTCTACAAATTCTTTCGCTTTTTCTTCTCCAAGCTGCTGGAAATATTCTTTTACCTTTTCAGCAGAACCAAATCTCTTTTCAAGATTCTGCATTCTGACTTTGAGTTCTTGATCTACCATCGTCTTTGGAATAATCACACTTACTCCAGC
>CAUTUR010000023.1:0-16210 GCA_963541585.1 uncultured bacterium
AGAAACGGAGATTTCTGTCAGTTTTTTGTAATTCTCCGTGGAGAAATAGAGATTTTCATCAGTTTAGGATGGGTGGAAGATTTATATTTCTTGCTCTATGAAACAGATCCCTCTCTTCAAAAGAGGGATATCTTGAAATGTAGGGGGAATTTTATTCTATCCTTCGCTTTGCTCAGGAAGACGGGATTGTTTTCTATTAAGTCCTTTCCTCGCAATTTTGTGGACTTAGGAAGAGAGGAGTTTTTGATTTTTTCCTTTCTCTGTTGATAAATGAAAAAAGTTTCTGATTTTTTGCTTTTTTTAATTTTTGTAGTATAATTAGTCTGTTTAATGAACATGCTATTGATATGGAAATTGCAGAATTTAAGGCACAATTACAGCAAGCTATTCTGAGATCAGATATCGTGAAGATTTTTGATAATCTTTTGACGATTGCTGTAGAGGAAGGTGCCTCAGATATCCATATTGAACCACTAGAAAATTATTCTAGGATTAGGCTTAGAATTGATGGGGTGCTCCAAGAGTTGATTCAGTATCCTCGTTCTTTGCATGAATCAGTTATCTCTAAATTCAAAATTGAATCCTGACAGATGAGGCCAGATGAAAAGAGGCTTCCTCAGGATGCGAGAGTTTCAAGTATTACTCAGACTAACAAAGAAATTGATCTCCGTGCCAATACCTTACCGACTGTGTGGGGGGAGAAGCTTGTAATGCGTATTGTAGACAAGTCAAAATCTATTCCTGCGCTCAATCAGCTAGGAATTGTTGGGTCTAATAAGGTTTCTATCGAAAAGCATCTTCAAGATCCGAATGGAATCTTGCTCAATACCGGGCCTACAGGTTCTGGAAAAACAACAACGCTTTATGCTGCACTTGATGAAATTAATGATATTGAAAGAAATATTATTACGTATGAAGATCCGGTAGAAAACAAAATGGCAGGGCTTAACCAATCTCAAGTGAGAGCCGATATCGGATATACTTTTCTTTCAGGATTGAGGTCTGCACTGAGACAGGATCCGGATGTAATCATGGTGGGGGAAATTCGTGATAGAGAAACGCTTGAGATGGCGATGGAATCAGCGATGACCGGACACTTGGTATTCTCAACCATCCATACGAACTCAGCCGTAGAAACTTTGACGAGAGCCTTCAACCTTGGAGCGAAGCCTTTTATGGTTGCTGGAACTTTCAATCTCGTGATTGCACAGAGACTTTGTAGAAAAGTGTGTTCTCACTGTGCAACAAAAATTAAAGTTCCAACTGATCCGAAATATCTCAATGCCTTGGAAACTTTTAAGGAGTTTGATAGGACAGCGTTGAGAGATGAGCTGGTGAGTAGAGGAATTACCGGACAGCAGTGGAATGATTTTATCAAAGAAGGAATCATTACCGTTGGAACAGGAAAAGATCCCAAAAGCTGAGAAGTATGTCCAGTTTGTGGAGGTTCAGGATATAAAGGAAGAGTCGGAGTGTATGAATTGATGGATTATACCGATGATATTAAAAGTTTGATCCTTGATGGGAAGTCAGCTTTTGATATTTGACATTATGCCTTGGCAAAGGGAATGATTGATCTGGAGAGAGATGGAATTTTTAAGATTATTCATGGGAATCTGACCTTGGATGAGCTCTACAGGTTTGTAAGGATGAGAAATAAGAAATAAACTTTAATCATTATAAAACAAAAATGAAAAAAACCTGATTCGATGCGATTGTTCAGCAATTTAGTAAACCTACTCTAAAACAAAAGGTAAATTTTTTCAGACTTTTGGCGGTTTCACAAAATGCAGGACTAGGAATCAGAGAGTCTCTTGTTTCTATCAATAAATCGGAGACGCATAAGGGGTTTAAGGAGATGATTGATGAAATGGTAATTGCTTTGACTGAAGGAGCGTCTCTTGCAGAGGCTTTGGAAGAATATGATTATTTTTTTGGTTCTGATGAAATTGAGCTTGTGAGGTCAGCGCAAGTTACTGGTAATATGGCGCAAGTCCTTGCTCAACTTGCAGATGAATTGGAAAATACTCAAGAGATTCAGCAGAAGATATCAAAAGCGATGACCTATCCTACGATTGTCCTTTGTATGGCAGTTGGAGCCGTTGTGGTTATTCTTTTGTATGTGATGCCAGGAATTGTAGAGATGTTTTGAGATCCTGAGAAGTTGCCATGAATTACAAAATTTATGATGGGCGTATCAGATTTTATTAAAAATAACTGGGCTGTGCTTTTGTGAAGTCTTGTTTTTCTTGTGGTTGGATATAAACTTTTGTATGCTAAGGTTCTGCTTTTTAAAATTTTTATTGATACTTTGCTTACTAAAGTTCCTGTCATAGGAGCGGTGGTGAAAACTTTTTATATGTATAGGTTTTCTAATCTTTTATCTCAGTTTTATGAAGCGGGAGTAAGTCCTGTGGTGTCTTTGAAGCTTTTGGGAAATATTTTTGATAACTTCCTTTATAAAAAGAAGATGGTTGATGTGAAATCAGATTTGGAATCTGGATTTACCCTCTATGAATCATTGGTTTCTTCTACGCTTTTTGATCCAATCTTGATACAGATTATTAATGTGTGAGAAAATACGGGATCACTTACAACGGTTTTAGGGAAAATGTCGAATTTTTATCGTAATTCTTTTAAGAACTCAATTGATGTTGCGATGTCAATGATTGAACCAATTTTGATGATGTTCGTGGCGGCAATTGTAGGAACGATTGTGGGTTCTATCTTTTTGCCGATGGCGAGTATGATGGAACAGGTTCAGAATATGTAATCAGATTTTAGCTTATGAAGCGAAGAAGGTGATGAAGAAATTATTTATGTTGTTTGGAAGTTTACTGTTTGTTGGATTTGGATTAGCTTCTGCGCATTTGGATGATATTATTCAGCTTCATTTGAAATATGCAAATTTTGGGTCTTCTGTAGCTTTGAAGAAAGAAGCTCTTGTCATAGAAGAAAAGACTTCTGACTTGTGGGATTTACTTTCTCAGTCAAAGGATTTTCAGAAAATAGATATTGTTCAGCTTTTGGATGCTGATCAAAGAGAAAAAAATTTAGAACAGTATCTCAGTAGTGGAGATCATTTGCTTGCTGGGTTAAATTTTCAGCAGTCGTCTTTAGAGTTGGAATTACAAAAGATTCAGAATCAGAGTATACTCTGTCAAAATACCTTATCTTCAGCGAATGATCTTTTTACGATCAGTCTTCAAAATATTCATGAGGAGGATTTTTATCGTGCAGTAGAGCAAGCTAAATCAGCTAGGGCATGCCTATGAGAACAAGGGGTGATGGAGCGTGCGATTCAAACGCTTATTGCTCAGGTGAAATCGAATCAGAATGCGATAACTCCTAGAATAACCTATCTCAAAAATAATAAGGAACTAATTATTAAGCATTATGATATCCTTAAACCTTCATTATTAGCAGAGTTGTATAAAATTTCAGTCATGTTAGAGCGTAAATAATTTTTCGCATATTCTTATTTCTTCTTGATTTCCTTTGATAAAACACTACTTTTATGATGTTTTTTAGTTTTAGAAGTGCAGATGTCTATTTTGTTCCAAGTATTGAGAGGACTCTTCTATTTTTTTACTTTCCTGATGGGAGTTTTGCTCGTGAGGGGAGATATTATTTTTTGAACTGAAATTTTCAAGATCCTTAGGGAAGTTTTGATGCCATGATATTTGATATTTTGTGGAATTATGATGGGGTATTTGATTGCTTTACTCTGGCAGGGGAAAACTCCAGGTGCTGGAGAGCTTGTGATAAAAGAAACGATTTTCAAAAAGTCGTTTATTATTGGTGTTGGAATAGGATTGGTTTTAGCTGTTTGTTATATCTTTTTTTAATGAATACTTTCAAAAAAATCTGATTTCTTTCTTTGATAAGTGGATTTTTGCTTATGCTCTCTGCTTGTTCGGATTCTTCGCGTCTTCAGCTAAAGACAGAATCTTTTTCTTGGGCTCCAAAATTGAAAGTCGATTTTCAAGAACAGCCGATATTAGTCGGAAATGATTTGGTATATCAAGAGGTTTGAGAGAATGCTCCAGATCTGGATACCTTAGTCTTTGCTAGTGAAATCAATCAGGAGTCAAATTTGGCTTCCTATGTTCAAAATGCAGTAAATCAGCTCAAAATGGACGGTTATAATCTTTCTAGAGAAAAAACCAAAAAAACTGAAATAAAAGGGAAATCGGCCTCTCATCCAGCTATTCTGAAAACCTATCGTATTGGCTATGAGGATTCGGCTTTAGAGGTCGCACAGCTTTTTATTGAGCAATGAAATACGGTTTTGATGCTTTCTTATGCAAGTGATGAAGCAGATCATACGAAAGCATTTAGTCAAGAACTATCTTCTCTTCATTTGAATTATTAGCGTTTTTATTTATTGAATCTATGGTAATGACTACTCCTTCCTCTATTTCTTTTACCATTCCGAGTATTGATGGGGGGATTGCGCCTACCAATCCTGATGATTTTTCTCGTCAACAAAGGCAAAAATTGGATCGTCTTGTTAATGCTCCGAGTTCTCTTTCTGGATGGGCATTGTTGGGGAAAATGGCTTTGTGACTGATGATTGGAGCATTGATGGCGGTTCTGCTTTTTGTGCTTTTTGGAGCAGTAGGATCTTTGATGGGAACTAGCATGCCTGAAACTACAGGTTTAGGAGCGGTAGCTCATCAGCATGAACTTTCTCGATTGATCAATCTTTTCTTGGGGTTCCTTGTGAGTTTTGTTGGAAATTTACTACTTGTTACGGCTTATGGATTCTTTTTTTCTCAAAAATATCTCCAAATCTGAAAGACGATCTGACTTTTGCTCTTAACTAATGCAATTCTTTCTGCTGGAATGGTAGCTTTGTTTCTTATCTTTCAGTCTACTCAGAATGCTCCTGTTATTCTTTTTGTTTTGTATGTTGCCCTTTCGCTTTTTCTTTCCTTTTCTCAGATTGAATTTGTTGTTAATCCTAATTATTCTGCATCTGCTTTGATGGGAAATGCGTTAGGACTCTGTATTGTTTTTATTGTTCTTTGAGGATTTGGAAGTTCTTCACTGACCACTAATGTAAATACGAATGATGCTCAGAAATTAATGCTTTTAACCCCACTTCTTTCTTTTCCGTTAATGATTTTTGGGCAGGGACTTCGAGAAATTGTTTATGCGAAGATGTATGAAAATGGTGCAAATCCTTTTTATCTTGCTTCTAAGGCAGAATTGGATACTCAAACGCTTTTGGAGCATCAGCAGGAAGAACGCTCTCAGGAATCAGTAAATGTGGAGCTATAAAAAATCAGAATTTACTTCTTTTTCAATCTTTCTTTAATGATTAAAAACTTCTGAATTTATGCTTTTGCCTCCTTGATAAAGTCTGTTTTTGGACTTGTTATTTTGCTTGTTGATGCATTGGCGATTTCAGTCAAAGAAGATACGGCAGTGGCTTTAGTACTTGGTTTAGTCGGAGTTTTTCTTTTCTTCCGAGGGATTAGTTATTTTGTTTTTTATTGGACTCAATGGCTTTTTTGTACTAAAGTTCAGAAAGAAAGGATGCAAAAGGATGCTTATAAATGCTCTTTTTTATTCTGACTTTTTTCTTTGATTAATGTTTTGCTTTTGATTGCAAACTTTTGGTCAAAATGGTTAGGATTGCTGTGTGTATGATTCTTTATTTTGATGCAGTACGTGATTTTTACTGATCCAAAGAGGAAAGATGATGCAAGAACTTCAGCATAAAATAGAGCAAGCACTCCAAACGGTTTATGATCCAGATTTTCCAGTTGTAGATATTTATACCTTGGGGTTAATTTATCAGGTTATTGTAGATGAAGAGAATCATAAGGTGTGTATTGTAATGTCTTTTACGACGCCTGCTTGTCCGATGGCGGATTTTTTGATTGCAAGTGTGAAAAATGCAACTTTATTAGTAGTTCCTGAATTTGAAGTAGAGGTCGAGGTAACTTTTGATCCGATGTGGAGTCCTAGTATGATTAGAGATAAAGATTTGCAAAGAATGTTTGAATAGTTTTATCATGACGAATTTATGAATAATGAAGTGAATTGTAGATATTTCTTCTGATAAGATTGCCCTTTATGGGGCAGAAGATCCAATTTTTTTGGAAAGGAATGGCGTGGATGTTGAACTTTGAAAAACCTTAGTTGAGCGAGATAGAAGAGTAAATCTTTCAGAATGTTTAGTGCTTAATTGACCTGGTGGATTCACAAATTTGAGGGTAGGAACTTTGGCTTTAAATCTTCTGAAAACCTTAAAGGAGGATCAGCTTTCTTTTTTTACCCTTTCTAAGCTTGAACTTTATCAAAAGTTTTATCAAAGGGGGTGGATTGGCCGTTATATTGCTGTGTATATCGGTCAGAGATTGAATGTCTGGCTCTGGGATTTGCAGGAAAATGTTTTGATTGCTACAGTAAAGAAGGCTGAACTTTCGCTTTTGCAGGAGAAATATGATGGGCTTTTTGTAGATCAAACCTATGAAAGTGAATATTTTGATCAGAGAATACCTCAGCTTCAATATACCTTTGATGAAAATGGATGTAAATTCTTTTGAGGAGAGGAGAGGCTTTTACCCTGGGAGGAACTGATTTCTCATCCTGTAGAAAAGCTAGAGCCAAACTATATGATTGAACCGAATGTAAGCTAAAATCAGAATTTTTATTTTTTTGTTTTATAGAAAACGATGAAAACTGCACATGCTCTTTGAATTGATCGATGAAGTAAATATATTGGATTAGCCTATACACCTGTTGAAAATTCTGATATTGTTTTCCCTATTGGCTATATTATGAATGATGAGATGACCTATTATTATATCGCAGATCTTATCCAGAGGTATCACATTAGAAAGATTGTTTTAGGACGACCAAGTAGGCAAAAGGATATTCAGGAGAAGATTTCTAAATTTATGCAATCGCTTAATTATATTATAGAAAATCAGAGAATAGAAATTTTAACCGTAGAGGAGGATTATACGAGTGTGCAATCTGGAGAGATTATTTCTGATTTTAAAAAGAATGCGACGACAGATACGATCAGTGCAATGTTGATTTTGGAGAGATGGAAGAAGGGGGTATAACAGTTTTTTTCTATTAACTAATATTTGTGATAAGAAATTCTTTGAGCTCTCAAATAGTTGCTTCTTTTTCTTTTTGTCAAATAACAGCAGAATGTCGTATTTTTCTTTCTAGAAAATCGAGAATCACTATTCAGATTTCTTTTTCTTGAGATAGAGAAATAAGTTGTTTTAGGAGTTTATCTTCTTTTTCTGAAAAAGAGGCAGCTAGGAAAAATGTTTCAAAATTTTCTAGTTCTTTTTTATAAGTTTTTACAAGTGTTTCATTGGCAGTTTGTACACAGCAACCTTCTTCAGTAAAGAGCGGATCGCATACTTTATTTTTTTGTCCATCGTAGAAAATTTCTGCTTCATTGTTCAGATATTTAGTGATAAGCTTAAGATGCTGATGATCTGCAAGGTGGAGTTGACGACATTCTTGTTTTGCAATTTTGTTTGCTAGGGTTTCCTGCTGTTTGTTCTCAAGGAGATGTATGTTTTCATAGCTATCATATGGTTTTTTGACCGTAATAATAAGGCAATTTTTTAGCTCTTTGGTAATGAAATTTACCGGAAAAGAAGAAAAATCAGATTTTTTTTGTTCATTTTTGCTAATTTCAAAGGCTTGTGTGATGAGTTCGATTTTTTCACTATCGCTTTCTAAAATAAGCATTATATCTTTGTCTTCTAAGGGCTCTGCTTCTACAAAACTTACTGGAGCAATGTTTTCTGGACTGATTTCTCTTTCTTGTTGTTTTTTTAAGTATTCTACTACAGAAAAACTTGTTTGTGTCTGATCAAATACGATTTCATCATAGGATTTTTGAGTTTCTTGCCAATTATTTTTCTGATTAAAAATGCTTTTTTCTCCTATAAGAGTTCCAAAGCTTATTTTCTCGTAATTGTCTACAAATAACTGTAGCTCTTCAGCGGTCTGTAGGGCCTGTTCAAGAGGAATTTCTGGTATGGTAAGGTGGATAAGTATTCTTTGTTTGAGCGGGAGGTGTTTAATTAAAAGTTGAAGGAAATGTTTCGCATCCAAAAGGGGTAAAATAATATGAAGAACTGGCTTTTCTTTTTCTAGATGAGCAATAAGCTTTTCCCAAACCGGATTATTGTCGGTTCCTTGTTCTAAAAAAGATAAAAGCTGCTTTTTGTCTGGAATTATTTTTTTTCCGATTCCGATTTCTCTCAGCAAAAGTTTAGGATTCTCTCGTTCTTCATCAAGGTCTACTAAATAGTTTGAATCCAAACCGAATGATTCAAACAATCAGCTTCTATCTTTATTTTTTTCATTATGAGAAAATGGATTTAAGACAAAAAGAGCATTTTTTTGATACATATTTCAGAATTAAGGTGTAAAGCTTCTTTTTCAAAACAAAGTATAAGAATATGAGTGGTGATGTCAAGAATCAACTTTTTATCCTTTTATACAGTAGATCTTCTCTACTAAAAATCTATTAAAATTTGCAAAAAACCTTTAAAAAAAGTATAATAAATCTGATTTATTCAAATAAAAATAAAAAGATGGATACTTCAGAAAAATTTTTGCAGCAAAATGCTAATGGTTGATCCGGAACGCTACATCTTAACGATGATATTAAGATTCAAGAGCTTCTAAAAGAGCAGGAAAAATTGCAGCAACTTTACAATGAAGTTGTTGCCTATATTCAGCAACATCCTCAGATGCCAACTGAGGAGATGATTAAGTATCAAACGCAACTCAAACAGTTGAGTGAATATTATCAAAAGAATCAAGAAAAATTGAAAACCTTGGGGTATTCTCGTGTTCAAGTAAATAAAAATGTTGTGATAAAAAATTGAGCAAAGAGGAACTTGTCTTTGAAGACGATTTTTCTTGGATGTGCAGGATTGATTGGGCTTTTTGTTCTAGGTTTGAGTATTCTTTCTTTTTATCTTGCGAATAATCCTGAGAAACTCTGAGGATTTTGAACGCTTGGAATCCAGCCTGCCGTAGCAAAGTCTATTTTGCAAGGATTGAGCCTGACAATTATGCTGGTTATCCTTGGATTAGGAGTTGTAATTCTGATTCTCAATGCTTATAAATCTTTTACTCTCAAGAATAAACCAAAAGGGCGATATTATGCGGGAATGATTCTGTGACTTGTTGTCTTGTCAATTGGTCTTTGAGCTGGAGCTTCTTTGCTTGATAAGGTAAGTAAGATCGATGTTGTTTCTCTTGCAAATCCAAATGATATTGTGGCTATGTATATGAATGTGAATGATTCTAAAGGGAATGCTGAAAATTTCCTTATTGATGAAAGTTTTCCACTTATTGCGCCTGTAAATGTTCCTGTGAGTTTAACGACAACGAATTTTGATAGATTTATCAATGATCAGCTTGGAGGAAGTGATATTTGAAATTTACAGCTTGATTGTGGAAATGGTCAGATTTTATCTTATAATGAAAAGACCAGATTTTTTGAAGGAGCTTGTTTTTATACGAGAAAAAATGATTATCCTATTGCACTTATCGTAGGACATACGATTAGAAGTACTAATAAAAAGGAAACAACAACTTTTCAGATAAAAACGTTAAAAATCTGATCAGAACTTAAAATTCAGTGAATTGATAAACAGCTTAGTTGAGGGCAAAATGAGCTTGTTGTTTGACCCTTGCCTTCTCAGGTCGAGTTTAAAGCAGATCAGGTGTTTAGAGATTTTAATCTTAAAAATTATACGATTGAGTGGGATGGAGACAATGATGGGATTATAGATAAGAAAGATGATTCAACCTTTGTTTTTAATTATGATGTTTCCAAGGTCTATTATCCAAGGGTTAGTTTCCCTGGATTTACAGATAAATATTATACCTTTCCTCTTAGAGTAGAGCAGTCGGGTATTCCTGTCTGTAAAATAGCTCTTGAACAGCAAAAAATAAATGACTATTTGATCTCAGCTTCATTTTTTGATGGAGCAGAGAGGTTTGTCGCGGATTATTCTTTTGTTTTCTATGATAAGGCAACGGGGAAAATAATTGATGAAATCCATGATACGGATATTGGTATGCATTTTAATTATCGTTTTCCAGGAAAGTGAAATTATCTTATTGAAATGAATTTTATTACTACTGATGATAAAAAGTGATCTTGTCAAACAGAAGCACAACTTGTAGATAAGGCTTCATTTAATGTTCTTTATGAGCTTTCTACTTCTTCTCCAAATGATATGACTTATAGAAAGCTAGATACTAATAAGATTATACAACAAAAAGAGATTCATCTCTCTGAAATTCCTACAAAATTAAAATTGAAACTTCTAAAAATTGAACCTAAAACTTTTAATACGAAAGTAAATGTTTATCTTGATGAGAAGCCCATAATTTTTACTACGGAGGGAGAATATCTCTTTGATATTCAAGATACTAAAGAACATAAAGTAAAAATCCAGATTCAAGATAAGGTTCGTGGTCTTGACTATGAAGAAGTCCTTACGACTAGGATTGGTTTAGATGATATTATTGGAAAATTACAGGTGCTCTGAGAAAGTATCGGATTTGAACCGTTTGAAGTGAGTTTAGATGCTTCTTCTTCGAGACTCAATGATACGAATGATCAGATTACCTATTTTTCTTGGGATTTCTGAGATGGTCAGCAACAGCAGAAGGTCTCAAACGGAGTTATTAAGCATAAATATCGCTTTGACTATAAGAATAATAATGGGACTTTTACTCCACAAGTAACTATTTATACTCAGAAAGGACGTTCAATTACAGTTACATCAAATACTTCAGTTGTCGTTAAAAAGCAGTTAATTAAACTTGATATTTCTTCTCCATCACATCCTACGCAGGAAGCTAAAGTTTGAGATTCTGTCAGTTTTTCTTTGGATTTTAATGGGCTTCCTAAGAAGATTTCCTGGGATTTCTGAGATGGGCAAGCTCCTCTTGAGTGCGAAGGAAGAACTTGTACAGAAATGATAAAATCTTGGTCAGAGAAAGGTTCTTATCTTATAAAAGTAAAGATGGATTTTGAAGATCAACAGTCAGTAGAACAAACAATGCAGTTCAAAATTAGAGGATAATAAAAAGAGCTCTTAGTTGAGCTCTTCTTTTTTTATTATTCTAGTTCAAATGAGATAATTTGACTGCTTCCGAAAAGGCTATTTTGGAAGAGTTGTGTGAGTACTGATTCGGCTTGTTCTTTGGCTTGTGGCGTTGTTAGTAATTTTAAGATGCCATAATATTGTGCGAGAACAAGTCTCTCATCTTGAGAAAGATTAGTGATATTAGGTTGCTTTCCAGAAGCTAGCTCTTTGAGAAGTTGATTGAGTTTTTGCTCATCTACTTGTTTTCCAAAGATGTTCGCGATATCTCATAGCCCTTGATCACTCATGAGTCTTGTCTGAAAGAGCGTGAAAAGTTTCATTAAGAGCTCTTGATCATTTGTAAAGAATTTAGCAACTGCGATCTTTGCTCTAAGGAGAATAAGATCTTCTGCATTCAGAGTTCAGAAAACTTTTTGGAGTTCTTCATCTGTTAGGTTAAATGCGTATTTTGCTCAGAGATTATTCGTAAAGATGAGTTTAAGGTATCCTTCTTGAGCCATTTTTACCAGCATTGTGATCGCTCCATGTGTTTCAATATGTTTTTCATCAGCTGTTAATCTTGCAAAGAATCTATGGAATAAACTTTCGTTTCCTTCTCAAACTCTTCCTACGGTTCCAATGTTTGGATCAATGATGAGATATTTGAGTTTTTCATTTTTTAGTCTCTGATAAGATCTACAACTATTAAAGTCTGAGATTTCTTCTCGGAGTCGAGTTAACATTCCATCACTGATCAGATTTTTTTGGTTATCTAAGAAGTATTGGATATAGGTTCCTGCAATCAATACCCCTTCTTCGTCTGCTCTATTTTTTACCGCATCAAGGAAAGGTTGATATTGCCCAAACTGAAGATTGAATATTTCTTGGGCACTATATGTATAACTTTGTTTTGTCGTAAACTCAAGATTCTCAGAGATCCATTGTTTTTCTCCGACATTAGATTTATAGTGTTCAAAAGGTCCTTCACTAGCTTGAGAAGCGATTCTTGTAAAGTTCAAGAAAGCCTGAATCCCCATATAGAAAGCAAATATTCCAATAAGCCAAGCGTATCGAGCGTTCAGATTTTTATTTTCTTTGGATTCCCATTCTTGAAAGAAGGCAATGGTTGTTAGACTAGACCAGATAATAAGTCCTAACCCATATCGAACAATTCCTCCACCAATAGCCCGTCGGATTGCCCATCAAATAACTGTTCCGAAGCTAAGGAAGAGGAGCTGTTTGTGCTTTTTATCATAAGTTAACACAGCATAAAGTAATCCTCCAAGCATTAAAATAAATACACAAAGCCAGATTAGTCCAATATCAGTATAATAACTGCTAAGGTTTTGGAGTGATCGGTTGAAAATGATATTCAATGGAACAATGTATCTATAAGGAATGAAAACGCTTGTGTCGCTGGTTTGAATGCTATGTTCTTGGTAGTAGGTTTCTAATGCTGTTCGTTCATCTCTTAGATCTTCTCCTTTCCCATTTGCTTCTAAAAGGGTTGTAGCAAGGATTTTTGCAGTTCCCTCATCTGAAAGTTGAGCAATCAGATTTTTTAATTCGGAAAGATTTTGCTTTTCAATGATTTCACGATGCTTACAGAGAAGCACACCATCATGATCCCATCCAAAACAAGCATTATTCTTTCGAAAGAGGATTTTGAGTAGGAGTCCTCCCATTCCTGTTTTTTTAAATTCTCTTCGATTGTAACCAACATATCTTCCAATGTCTTCACTTATTGCACTTCCTGGTGTTTTTTGTTTTGTACTGTTGAGTTCTTCAGGAGTGTTTTCTTCTTTTAAACACTGTTCGTACCTAAGGTCTTTTGTAGATTCAAGTAATGTAGTCGTATCAATGGCTGATTGGGTTTCAAGTATTGTTGTTCCTGTTGCCTGAGCAAGGAAAAGCATTGGTTTTGGTTCAGTTTTTTCTGTTTTTTTATCAGGAGAAACTTGTCAGAGGAGTGTAGACTTTACAAAGGTTCAAAGCTGAAAATTTCTATTGATAAGGTTCAAAGTTGCGATCCATGGTCCTTTAAATATGAAAAGACTCGTAATTAAGGTTAGTCCCCAAATTACAAGATGTTTGAATCCTTTGCTAAATTGTTCATTTCTCCAAATAATTCCACGAATTCCACCAATAATAGCAATTACTATTCCTATAATAAAAATTAACTTTCCAAGTGCTGGATCTATAAATGCCGCAGTAAAGAGCGGTTGGACTACTCCCATCATCCCAAGGATAGCTATTCCTCCTCCTATGAGAGTTGTGGTATTGAGCCAGGATCCTACAAGTAGGAGTGCGAAGATTACCGCATCAATGAATGCTGTTGGTTTTGCCATTACTGCAAAGGCAAAGAAAAGTCAGGAGAGAATTAGATATTTTAAACTTTGTTTACTATCAGTATGAACTCCTTTTTTTTGAAAGTGATTGAGAAAGATCAAACCTCCAAGAAGGGCTAGAATGGTCAGAGCTAGCACTCCCATATCCGTTTTGTTGTCTACAAACACGAGAAAGGCTCCCATTCCACTGGTGAGTCGAAGCAGGAGTAGTCCCCATCCTAAAAGGAATGAAGTCTGACTTTTATCTTCGTTGTCGCTTTTTCTATTAAAAGTAAGTAATGCCTCTTTGATCACTCCAAGTCCAAAAATGAGGACCAATACTCCACTAAAGGCATTGAGATTTACGGCTACGGTATCTTTTGCAATATTCAAAATTTTTGTAACTGGAGCCCAAAGTCCGAAAAAGAATGCAATAAAACCATGCCAAAGATAAGGCATCCCTCCCGCTGGTCCTAAGTTTCCTCGGAGGATTCAAGCATTTTCAGCGATAACTTTTGGCGTATACATATATTCATGGTTTGCATCCCAGGCTGTGGAATATGGGATATAAGAATGAGAAAAATTGAAGAAATAATATGCAAAAGAAAGGAGAAGCAATCCTCCGAAAATCCATCAGAATTTTGAATTTTTTCTTTCTATTTTCCAGCTTTCTAAACAGGCAAGTAAATTCTCCTCATGAGCCTTTAAATGTTTTTTTTCAAATCGAGCTAAAACAAGGAGTCCTACAAAAATAAATCGCAGGATTGCACTATAAAAAATCTGAGTTCCCATAAGGATTTGCATCAAGATGAGGAACGTTACCAGTCCAATTCCAAAGGTTAAAAGGCTTTCCTGCCATCTGATTTCTTGAAAAAGTTTTAGTTTCCTTGTGATCCAGCTTCCTCCTGCCATTATAGCAACGATAAATGCTATAGCCAAGGCGTAGAGTAAGAACGTATTGAAAAGGAGTGGTATGATAGCAAATAATGTTATCAAACTTTTGGTAAATATTCCGTGGAGTACGACAAAGGTTCCTAATCCAGCTCCTATTCCGAGTACCAGTCTTTTGAAGCTTAGCTTTGTTTTGCTGGTAATGAAGGTCAATGGAAGGTATGCAGATCCGATTGCTCCGCAAATTAACGCTAGATTTTTCCAAGAAAAGATCATTGCTAAATAATAGCTGTGATTACTTCCAAAACTTACCATTCCCTCGATCCCTACGATAACGAGGAGTGCAAGTAAAATGATCATCACGATCTTTTTTATTTTCATGAGTATTACAAAAAGATAAAAGAAATCTGAATTCTTATAGTGTTTTGAGAAAACTTTTCAAGTAAGAATTCCTATCCAACGTATTCAAAACGAGGAACTTTTTTACCATCAATTTCAATAGTTTCTACGAAGAGATCGTAGGGTCTCGCTCTAAGCTGTTCTGTTTTTGTTGCTTCAGAATCTTCACAGTTCCTATAGATAACGAGTGGTTCTTGTGTTTCACTGTGGAGTGCAACTCCTAATACTTCACAATGTTTCCCCTTGTAATGTCTGTATTTACCGAGAGCTAAGTTTTCCATTATATTATTGATAAAATAAAAATCGTTTATTTATTGAAAAGTTTGTGAATCAATCATTTTTCAATGGTAATAATTGGTACAAAAATCCGCTTTTCAAGCTGTCTAAAACAAAAAGGAAGCGACAAGATAAGTGGTACTAAAATTCCCATAATTGTTCCAGCAAGAATATCTGTTGTCCAATGCACTGTTGTTCCAATCCTACACAATCCTGTTATTATCGCAAAAATAAACAAAAATCCTGACCAGATTTTTAATTTTTTATTCTGGTATTTTTGAGCGATAAGCCAGGTTGCCATTGCGATTGAAAAAGTTACGACAGCATGATCTGAAGGGAATGAAGTAGTAGGTAAGAACTGATGAAGAATGGTTTCTTGATCAAGGTTCTGAATTCAGAATTCATAGATTGGTCTTTGCTTATCAAAAAACTGTTGGGAAAGGATATTCATTACCACTGAAAAAAAACAGGCAAAAAAGATAAACAAAGCTTCTTTTTTTGATTGAAGATCTTTTTTTCGGATTCCGTAGAGATAGAGTGCTGTTAAAAAAATTGGATATACAAAAACGAAAACATCAGCACCGATAGGATAGAAATTTCCAAGTCGCGGATAGTGTTCTCCGAGCTCAACGATACGGAGTAAAACTTCGTACCCTCGGCGAGGTTCAGTCATTAGAATTTTGAACATTATTTTTTACTATTGAAGTAAAGACAGAGCTTTTGAAGCTGACATTCGGAGCATTTTGGCTTTCTTGCCGTGCAATAATATCTTCCGAAGAGAATCATACAATGATGAGCAATGCTCTTATATTCATTTGGTATGGTTGTTTCAAGGAGTTTTGAAGTCTGAAGGGGAGTACTCGTTTTGACAATCCCCAGCCTATTACAGATTCTATGCACATGCGTATCTACGGCGATTACGGGCTTTTTGTAGAGGACATGAAGTACAACTTTTGCGGTTTTTTCTCCGACCCCAGGGAGTTTCATGAGTTCGGATTCAGTTTTTGGGATTTTCCCTTTTTTTGCAAGCAAAAGTTCAGAAGTCTGATAGATATTTTTGGCTTTGCCTTTATAGAGTCCGATGGATTTGATCGCCTGCTCAAAAGCTGGATGTCCTAACTTCAGTACATCTTCCGGCTGTTTAATCGTTTGAAAGAGCGTTGCTGTGACTTTATTGACCTGTTTATCGGTCGTTTGAGCAGAAAGGAT
>CAUTUR010000024.1:0-15838 GCA_963541585.1 uncultured bacterium
TCTTTCTGCCATATTTCTGGTCGTCATATATTTCCCATCTTTCCCAGCAAAAGGGCTATCATTCACCAAAAATTCCATACTCAAAGTCGGCTCATCAATCGCAATCGTCGGCATCGCCTCAAACTCCCCTACTCCAACGGTTTCTCCCACGAAAATATTTGGTATTCCACTGATCGTCACGATATCACCACATTCTGCCTGTGGAATTTCAATCCTCTGGAGTCCGAGTGTTCTAAAAATATGTGCAATCTTTCCAGATCTCTTTACTCCATCGTTTCCGATGATCGTTACCTGACTTCCTGCGTTCAAAGTCCCCTGATACACACGCCCAACTCCCAGTCTTCCCAAATAATCATCATATCCGAGGTTTGCAACCTGCATACAAAAAGGAAGATCAGATTTTTCAGCTGCTGGAGCTACATTTTCTAATATCGCATCAAAAAGCGGAGTCAAATCCTTCGCTTCATCAGTTAGATTTTTCATCGCATAGCCATTCTTTGCGCTCGCATAAATAATCGGAAAATCCGCCTGCTCATCGCTCGCCCCAAGCAAAATAAACAGATCAAAAAGCTGATCAATCACTCGGTCAGGTCTTGCCGCCGGTTTATCAATTTTATTAAGTACGACCATTGGCTTGAGTCAGAGTTCAAGACTTTTTTTGAGCACAAATTTGGTCTGAGGCATCGGCCCTTCATACGCATCCACCACGAGGATTACAGAATCCACCATCCTCAATACTCTCTCTACCTCACTTCCAAAGTCCGCATGCCCTGGGGTATCTACGATATTGATCCTCTCGCCTTGATATTCAATCGCGGTATTTTTGGCATAAATGGTGATCCCTCTCTCCCTTTCCTGATCGTTATTGTCCATAACGAGGTCTTGCTCTTCCATTTTTTTGAGGGTTCAAGACTGCCTTAAGAGCTGGTCTACAAGTGAAGTCTTTCCATGATCTACATGGGCGATAATTGCGATATTTCTAATGGTCATCTGTTTTTTGGCAGAAAAAAATAAAAAACCAGAATCAGATTTCTTGGTTTTCCTCTAAAATCAAGCATTCTGAAATTGCTTTGAATATAAGGAAATTCTATCTATTTTCAAGAGAGGAAAATCTTAAGAAAGACACTTTATCTTAGATTTATATGAATATTTTTGAAAGAAAAAAATGATCGATACTGAAATACAGCACGACCATTTTAAAGAGATTTACTCCGTTTGGGGATATGGATATAAAGTTCCATCTTTAAAAATGAAACTTTCTTCCCCTTTCCTAGCAGTAATATTCCTTGGTTCAATACCAGTAATCATAGCTAAGATAGAGTGGGCTTTTTTATCCCACCCAGGAAGTGAAGAACAAGATTTCTCAATTGTACTTTCCCACTCAGAATCCCTATGAGAGATTCGTATGAGAACCTTATCATTCTCCAAATAAAGACCTTTTCCAAAATAGATTGAAGGATCTCCATCTATCCTAAAGATAATTAGGATTTGGAATTTATAAGTTTTAACACCGTCCTTAACTTTTAAGGACAAATGAATTGCTTCTTTTGGTTGCTTATGAGCAGCCAAAATTAGTGCTATAATATGCTTAATATTATAGCTAGTAAATAAATCTTTTTCTTCCATAGTTTTTTGGTTTATATTTATTACATTCTGTACGTAGAATATATAAATCTATTTAATAATGTCAAGTAAAAAAATTTTTAATCTCAAAAATGAAAGATATTCCGAACCACATCTAGCAATCTAGATTTTTCTATCTCTATGAACTCAATAATTCCCCTAAAGGCTGATCGTTTTCTAGTACAATCGGGCTTGCAGTCGGCTGATTATATTCCGTATCATATTTCGCTTTCAAATAAGCAACAAGATCAGCACGAGTAGCGAATTTAATCGCTTGATATGGCTCATTAAAGGCTAATTTTTCTACAAATAAAAGCTCTTTCCCTATATCCAACAACACTCCGATATGCCCGATAAAAAGGAAATCCTCCTCTCCCTCAAAATGAGAATGCATCCAAACCGAAATCAAAGAAGCTTTAGCATGCTTGAAACTGATTCCCTTTTCGGACCAGCTTTTTTTTATCTTTTCAAAATGCACGGTCTGATCCTTGGTCGTAATGGTCGGAACAAGCGAATAGAAGCTTTCAAACTGCTTTTGCTCCTCAGGACTAAAGACCTTTTGAGGACTTGTTTTCAAAGCATCTTGATCCATAAAAAGCTGACTGGCATCGACCAATCCTAGCTTCGCAATAGTAATAAGGTCTCTCATCAAGCTAAAAGAAGTAATCCTGCAATTATAGCCAATGAAGTTTGGAGAGTTTTTCTCTAGATTTGAGATGATTGTCGCCAAATCATACTCAGGAACGAGCGTTCCAGTATAGATAAATCCTGATTGCACCAGCGATTCCGTTCCTGCATGTTGATTGAAAAATGCGACCTGTTCAAAGAATTTCTCAACATTTTCCTCAGCAATTCCTGCCTGCAAAAGTGCCGTTTTCACTTCTATTTGACTTACTTGATCTACGAGATTGGAATAGGTCAATCCTGGAGCTGATTTTTCACAGCTTTTACTAGCGTAATCGTAGCTTCCTCCCTGATCTAAACAGCGATCTTTGGCATCACACCCAGCTACAGTAATCAGTCCCATAATAAGCAAGAGTAAGAGAAGTTTCTTCATTAGTGTCTTTAAAAAAAAAATAAAAAAAGTCTGAATCGGAATTCAGGATAGAGAAATCCTAAGTATTTTCAACGTAAAAGATTAAGGAAGATTCTTTCTTGCTTTTGAAAGGCAAATCTTTAGGCTGAAAGTATTCTTTATTTTCCGAGACCTAATGAAGAAAAAAATCTGATTTTTTCTCTGATGAGGACTTGTTTTTTGTAGTGGATTAGTGATTTGGTTTGGGAATTTTTCTACAAAAGCCCAATATCAAGAGCATTTTAATTCGATTGAACCAATTGACAGCTACGAAACTAGCAAAACAGGACCTGATCTAGAGAGTGATAATTCTTATCAAAAATTCCTTGATGAAAAGCATCCTTTTCAAGATACCAACTATGAACCAAGCGATTTGATAGCGATTCCTTCAGACTTTACGTTTAATGCTGCGAGAAAGTTTCAACTCAGACAAGAAGCCTGAACCAAATTTGCCGATATGGCTCGGCATTTCCGAGATCATTTTAAAGGAAAGAAAAGACTAAGCATTACGAGTGCCTATAGATCTTTTAAACATCAGCAACAGCTTTTGAAATCCTATTGTAAAAACAAACAACAATGTGCAGAACCAGGAAGTAGTGAACATCAGGCTGGATTAGCATTGGATCTTGGAGTAAACGGAGGAAGGCTTGATAAAGCGAGTTTGGAGCGATTACAAGAGAATGCTCACAAACGAGGATTTCATCAGAGTTATCAAAAAGGAAAGGAGATTGATGGAAAGATGGTAGAGCCACGACATTGGAGATACCTCGGAATAGAACTTGCAACTGAACTCTATGAAAAAAAACTGAGCTTTTGAGAACGATTTTACTTGCAATCTACAGAATCAACTGCTTCCAAATTATAGTGACCAAGATTTAATGTCTTGAAAATCTTCGCCAAAATCTCTATACTGAAACCTGATTTTTACTTTATCAGACAAAATAATGACAAATCAAAAGGATGAAAATTTAACAACAGAAGAAACTATCACTCAAGATACTGATTTAGAAAATATGCTTGAAAACGCCAAAAAAGAAGCTGATGAAGCTCAAGCTGATTTTGGACCACTTTTGAATAAAATTAAGGAACTTGAGACTCAACTCCAAGAAAAAGAGGAAATTGCTAGGAATAGTCAGATTGCTTATTTGAACTTAAAAGCAGATTTTGATATCCTCCAAAGACAGACTCAACAAAAAATTGAAACTGCGGATCGTGATGCAGTTCTTAAGGTCGTAAAAGATCTGCTTCCTTTTATTGAAAACCTCAGGAAATCGCTCCTTAATCTCTCAGATGAAGCAAAAACTTCTCCTATGGGACAAGGACTTCAAATGATGTATGAAAACCTTTTGAAAAGCTTAGAAAAACTGAAAGTCAAACCGATTGAAGCGATAGGATTGGCTCCTGATGCACAGTTTCACGAACCAGTAAGTATGCAGCCTACGGATGATGAGAAGTTGAAAGGGAAAATCATTCAAGAATTTGAACAAGGATTTATTTACGAAAGTGGAGAAGATAAGCTTGTCATTTCTCCATCAAAAGTCATTATCGGACAATAACGATCTTTTTACTCTCTTTTCCTGAATGGAAAAACTAACTGCAAAAGTACTCTCAGAACCCTTTCAATATGAAATCCCTAAAATTAAAGGATCCAGATTTATTACAATCCTAATTCCCATCTCTTCTAAAGAACACATAGAAGAAAGTTTACTCAAGATTAGAAAAACCTATTTTGATGCTACACATAATTGTTATGCTTGGAGGTTTTGACTTGAAGCTCAGCAAGACCTTTTTGGGAATTGGAGTGTTTCCTCGGAACAAGAAAGAGCAAATGATGACGGAGAACCAAGTAATACCGCTGGGAAACCAATATTAAATGTCCTTTCTGGACAGCAAATTTTTGAGGTATTAGCAGTTGTTACAAGATATTTTTGAGGGACCTTGCTTGGAGTTGGCGGACTCATTCAGGCCTATACTGAATCCACAAAAGCTGCACTTCTCCATGCTCCCTTTGCTCAAAAAGAAATAACAAAAAAACTGACCTTACAGTACAGGTATGATCAGCTTTCTTTGGTTCAATATTTTTATAACAAATATGAAATTCAGTTTATTTCAGAGAACTTTGATACCACAATAACACAAGAAATCAGAGTAAATATTGTTTTTTATGAGATCATGAAAAAAGAACTTTTAGACAAACAAATTATTTGTTCTTAAACCTAGGATATCTGCTCAATATGCACTCCAATTTTTTTCAATTTATTGAGAATATCTGCATAGCCTCTAGCAATAATCTCTTCATTGAGAATATGCGTCTCTCCTTGTGCCATAATCCCCGCAAGCACCATAGCTCCCCCTCCTCTAAGATCGGTACTAGAAACATAGCCTCCATGCAAATCCGTCTTACCAATAACGATCGCTTGATGAGGATTCAGGATTTCGATCTTTGCACCGAGGTTTTCTAATTCATTCAAATATCAAAAACGCCCTTCATACAAGGTTTCAAATATTTTCGTAATCCCATTAAATTGACTTGCCAAAGCTCAAAAAATAGACTGAAGATCACTTGGAAAACCAGGAAAAATTCTGACTTCAAGTTTTGTCGCTTTATAATTAGCCTTATTATAAGAATCGACTTTAATCGTATGTTTGTCTAAAATCTTAAAATTGATCCCAATCTTGTCTGCAACATTATACATTGCAGAAAGATCATCAACATTTACGTTTTTGATCACTAATTCAGAATTATCTGCTCCTGCTCCAATCGCAAAGTAAGTTCCTGCCTCAATATAATCACTAATAATCTCAAATTCAGAATTTTGAACTTTCATAGTACTTGGAGAAATAGTAATTGTATGATCGAGTCCCATTGTAATTTTTGCCCCTGCATGATTGAGGAAAGCAATGAGATTTTTGACATGAGGTTCAGTAGCTACCTGATACACGGTAATATCATAATCTACCCCCTCTAAAAAAGCAAGATAGCTAATCAAAGCTTCAGTTGCTGTTACAGAAAATTCTTGAAGCATAATATTTTTCTTTGGCTTTCCTACGACCTTAAAGATTTTATGCTCACCATACGTGATTTCTACTCCTGCCTTTTGAAGCGCATCATCAAAGGTATCAAGTGGTCTTTTCCCAATTTTACAGCCTCCAGACCCAACAAATCTGACTTCTCCAAACTTTTTAAGACCGACAGGAATAAGGAGGATCGAAGCCCTAAATTTCGTAGCAAGCTCAGAAGTAAGATCAAAAAAATTAGTGGAATTCTGAAATGCCTGTTCAGCAAGCTGTTCCATAGCATGAACATCACTAATATCAGGCTTATTTGTAAGCGGAATTTGATGATCAAGCATATAATTTGCAGCAACAATAGGGAGTGCGGCATTTTTACTTCATGAAATAATGACTTCTCCTTTCAGATTTGGGGAATAAGAAATTTTAAACATTTCTTTACTAATATGATGTAAAATCGCTCTTTACTATAGGATTGTGGATTGCTCTTTCAAGAGAAAAAAAATCTGATAAAAGATTTGCAAATTTTCACTCCGCTGACTATACTTATTGTGTCGTTAGGGTAAAAAAGTCTAGCGATAAAAATTCTCTTCATCTTACTTTTCATTTCTTCTCAAGAGCAAAAACAAAAATAAAACATCGCTTGTTTTAAGCAAAACAGCACTTTAACCCTTAAAAATTCTCTCTTGAGGAAAGGTAAGTAATGAAAATTTTTAACCAGTGATAGCACTGGTTTTTTTTGATACTTGAAAAAAAGAACCTGATAGCTATAGTATTTTCAGTTTTTTTATCTCTCTAAATACGCATGTTCAAAAAAGGAATTCTGATTTTTCTGATGTTTTTTCTCTGTATTGGAACGAGTTTTGCTCAAGAGCCAACCTTAAGCTATGAAGAATTTTTAAAACTTTACTTTGGAATCACAACCCATGAAATGCAAATTCCAGAGCAGAAGCCACTTCTCTTGTATACTAATTTAAAACCTTCAAACCCACTCTATCAACTCCTCCAAACTGCAGTAGCAAACCAAAAATTTGCGAATATCAAGACTGACTTACCGCTCAAAAGACCTGCTTTAGAGTCTGATTTGTCGCTCCTCCTCAAATTAAATTATAATCAGGAAATGCAAGTGATAACAGGGAATAAGCTCACACTAGAAGTTTTAAAAAAAGAGCTTCAAAAGCTGATTCTTACACAAAAAGCAGAAAAAGCAGAGACGAATTCGAAGATTACAGAAAGCATTAAACAAGCGGTTGTCCAAGGAATTGTACAGCTCCTCAAAACAAAATTCACAGAAAAAGAAAAACTTGCCAATCTTCCGGATCCAAAATACGATGAACTCTCTGATTTTGTAGCTCAGCTCTGAGAGAAATACACTACATATTATACTCCAGGAGAAGGGAAAATATTGCTTGAAAGACTTCAAAATGAATTTGCTGGAATTGGAGTATATTTGCTACAAGAAGAAAATCAGAATCCCATCGTCGCAGGAGTAATAGAAAATACCCCAGCGGAAAAAGCAGGAATTAAAGTTGGAGATAGTATTATTTCTGTTGATGGAAAAGCTTTTTCCTCATTTGCGAATCTAGAAACTTTTATTGAAAAACTAAAAGGAGAAAAGTGAACTCCTGTTGCTGTAGAAGTAAAAAGGGGAGATCAGAATTTACATTTTTGGATCAGAAGAGAAAAATTTCAGATTCCGCTTGTAAAAACAAAAAAAATAGGAACTGCTTGCTATATAAAAATTTCTGCCTTTGATCTCGGGACAAAAAAGAAATTTGATGAAGAAATGAAAAAACTTTCATCCTGTCAGATGTTTGCATTTGACCTCAGGAATAACCCTTGAGGAGTAGTTGATGAAGTCGTCGGGATCTTAGATGAGTTTCTTCCCCTAAATAAGCCAATTCTCTCCATTATCTCTCAAGATAAAAAAGAAATGCTGACTTCAAAAAAAGAACCGATCTTTAATGGAGATCAACCTATTGCAATCCTAATTAATGAACAAACTGCAAGTGCTGCGGAGATTTTTGCTGGAGTGCTCAAGCATTATTTCCCAGCGAAAGTCAGTCTTATTGGAGAAAAAAGCTATGGAAAGGGTTCTGTCCAAGAAGTAGTACAATTTAAAGAAGGTTCTGTCCTCAAATATACTATCGCTCTCCGAAATATCGCAGACAAAGAACGGTCAATCAATCATGAAGGCCTCAAACCTGACTTAAGTTTGCATGACGATCCCAAAACTCCTGAAGATGAAGTTTTAAAGAGATTAGGCCTGGAATAAGCTACTCTACTAAAAATAAATCATGTGAAAAATGTAAAGATTCTTAGTTGACATTCACCATAAAAAGATTATTATTGCTGGCGAAAAATAAAAAATATTTTATGATATGAAAAGTTTTAGTGTAATCTTGCTTTCCAATAATTCAATCGAAGTTGGAAAAGTCTCTCATCAAACTAAAGTAGCTAAAGTATTTCATACTGAGAGTATTGATCTACTTGAAAAGTTTTCAAAAGAAAACAAGAATTTGTTACTTCAACTTGAGAAAGCATTCGCCTACTGGGTGTTATGCAAACTTGGTAGATGCAAAGAAGAAAATCAGAGATATGGAAAACTAAAGAGAAAAATTATTTTCTTTTCTGAAAAGCTTTGGAAACAAATTCGTAGTTGCGCAAACAGAGTCGCAAAAAGTATCAAAAAATATCAAAAAACACATTAAACCACAAACCTCTGTTAGTGAATTCATTGGCAGAGGTTTTTTTTATTTTCCCTTTGCAATTCCTACTATAATCACTAGTCTTAGGTCAGAATTTATTGCTTATATAAAGGTCTTATGCAAAAAAATTTCAATCTCCAAGCTCTTAATACCCTTCAAGTTTCTTGCACTGCAAAACTCTTTACTGAAATTGAAAGTACCTATCAACTGCTTCAACTCTTAGAAACACCAGAATGGAAAAACGAGAAGCATTGGATTCTCTGATGAGGAAGTAATACCCTCTTTACTAGGGACTTTTTTGACGGAATTGTTGTCAAACTTCAGATCAAAGGTATAAAAATTCTGAAAGAAACAGACGAGACAGTTGAAGTTCAAGTCGGTGCTGGTGAGATTCGAGATGATTTCGTAAAACATTGTATCAAAAATCAATGGTGATGAATAGAAAATCTGATTTCAATTCCTGGAAACGTAGGAACAAGTGCAGTTTCTAACATCTGAGCTTATGGACAAGAAGCCTGTGAAACAATTGCTGAAGTAATTGGAGTACATCTTGAAAGTAATACGCTTCAAAAATTAAGCAATGAAGAATGTGATTTTAGCTATCGTAAGAGCATTTTTAAAACGGAGCTCAAAGATCGCTTTATTATTACTCATATTGTTTTTAAATTAAAAAAAATCGATCAGTACTACGATTTCAATACTGAATACGCTGATATTCAAAAAGCTTTTTCTGAACAAGGAATCGTCTTTGAAACGCTTAATCCGAACGACAAACTAGAAACGTTAACAGCAGTTATTGCAGAAATTAGAAAGAAAAAACTTCCTGACCGAAAAACCGTTTGAACGGCTGGAAGTTATTTCAAAAATCCAAAAATCTGACTTTCTCAACGGGAGAAGCTCCATGAGCAGTTCCCTGAACTCAAAGGCTTCCTTCAAGACGATGAAACGATGAAACTCGCAGCTGGACAACTGATTGAACTCTGTGGATTAAAAGGCCACCAAGAAGAGAAAGTGAAAATTTCTGAACAGCATGCTCTCATTCTCATTAATGAATGAGGAAATGGAGTTGAAGTGAAAGCTTTTGCTGAAAAAGTACAAAAATTAGTTTTTGAAAAATTTTGAGTCCAACTAGAACCTGAAGTAATCTATTGTGAATAAATTTAAGACTGAAGATTACTCTTCATCATCTTCATCTCCAGAAAAATTGATATCTAAGCTATCAAACTCTCCATCTTCATCGTCAAACGATCCATAATAGTCCTCTTCCTCATCATACTCTTTTTCTTTAGAAGCTGGCTTACGACCTCTCTTTTTCTTAACTCATTCACTATTCATTTTTTCAATATCATCCTCAATACCGAGCATTTTTTGGAGTCCTTGATGCTCTTTGAGCTTTTGAATCACTTTTTGTTCAATCTGTCTTACTCTTTCTCTCGTTACATCAAACTCCTCCCCTACCTGCTCAAGCGTAAATTTTGGACCATCAATTCCATATCTCATCTTCACGATTTTCGCCTCTCTATCATCTAGCATTCCAAGGATCATATCCAGATTATTTCTCAAAGCAGACCTTTCTGCGATTTGATCAGGTCTGAGCGTATTTCCATCCTCTAGGAGATCAGCGAGCGTATCTCTTCCTTCATCCCCAACTTCTCTATCAAGCGAAACATTTCCAAAAATCACTTCTTCAAGTTTCTTAATTTTCTTAATCGGAAAGCCAAGCTTCTGTCAGATTTCTTTACTTGTCGGCTCACGACCAAGCTTTTGGAAAAGGAGTTGATAGGCTTTATTGTAGGAATTCATCTCATCAATCAAATGCACAGGGATCCTCACATGCTTACTCATATCGGCGATCGCTTTGGTAATAGACTGCTTGATCCACCAAGTCGCATAGGTAGAAAACTTGAACTCCTTGTCTGGATCAAATTTTTCAATCGCCTTGATCAGTCCGATATTCCCCTCTTGAATCAAATCAGAAAAAGTCAGACGAGAACCAAAGAATCTCTTGGCGATAGAAATCACGAGTCTAAGATTGGATTCAATCAGCTTTTTTTTGGCTTCTTCATCCCCTTTTTTGATTCTCCTTGCGATTTCTTTCTCTTCTTCATAGGTAAGAAGTGGTATCTTTGAAATATCGTTAAAATAGAGCTTGATAAAATCCTTATACTGACTATCAACCAAGGTATCCGTATTCCCATAAAGACTTACTTTTCAGAGTTTTGATTCTTTTTTAGTTGCTTCCTGTTCCTTTTCTAAAGCCTCTTCAATCGTTAAAATCTTAACCCCTAATTTATCTGCGAGATCATAAAATTTCTCAAGCAACTTGATATTTCCATCCATATCATCAATCTCAGAGATGACATCTTCTTCTTCTATCGTTCCTTTATTCGCACCTTTCTCAAGAAGTTCTTGAAGTCCCTCATTAAGCTCACTAATATCATCTTGAAGTTTTTCCCAAAGCTGTTTTTTTATTGCATCCATTTGAATTTTTAGCTTTACAAATATAAAGTTGCTCTATCTTAGAAAAAGTTTCTCTTTTTTTGACAAATCCACAAAAACATATATAATATTCATCGTGTAGTAGAACCTTGTAAGTGGAATTGCCTATCTGTAGGACATTCTGCGACAGAAAGCAGACTCCCTTGAAGAGTTCTGTTTTTTGTTTTTATTTTGAAGGAGGAAGCTTAATTACATAGGTTTCTTTACTCTGACTTCTGCAACTAATAGGCTTAAATATCTTAATATTCTTCCCTCAAAATCTCTTCTTCATCTTGGCTACAAATTCATCAAATCCCGGTCCCATAAAAACCTTTATCACAAAAGAACCTTTCTCATCGAAAAGCTGATCATAAATCCAATAGGTCTGCTCCAACAAATCTATCGCCCTCATAGCATCAATATCTTTCAAACCAATAGTATTGGGAGCCATATCTGACTGAATAAAATCAAATTTTGAAATCTGGTGATGATTTAGGATTTCCATCACTTCTTCTCTTTTTGTAGCATCCTGAACATAGGTTTTCAAGCCAGGAAGATGCAGATCTACTTCCTTAAGATCAAAACCAATAACACTATAGTCCTTTACATTAAATTTCTTGAGCTGACCGATTGTATATTGAAGCCAACTTCCTGGTGCACAACCGATATCTAACACTCTTTTTGTTGTTTTCTTAATCAAAAAAAACTTCTCTTGAATTTCCTCAAGTTTGAAGGCACTTCTGGCTTTATATCATTCTTTTTTTGCTTTTTTGAAATAGAAATCATAAGGATTGTACATAGAGCAGGACTAAGAAATGAAAAGTGCGTCAAATATTCTTCGCTTTTACACTATAAACAACAATATCCCCCTTATGAAGCAGAATTTAGAAGATCTATTACTCACTAGACTTTTTTTTTCTTCCTTATGAAGGAGGATTCTTCTTGATATACTTATTTTACTTTACAGAAATAATTTTTACATTTTTTCTTCCACTTTCATGTCTCATTTTAGCGGTTTCTCCTGCCTTTTTCCCTCTAATTGCTTGTCCAAGAGGAGATTCAAAAGAAATAAGTAAACCATCTTCTATTCCGACTTCTCCTGTTCCAACAATCTGAACCTCATATTCTTTATCATCATCCTCAATCTTCACTACAACAGTCGTTCCTACATCAACAGTTTTATCTGTTTTTTTAGTTTCTTTTTCCTTTTCAATAATCTCTACATCACTGATCAAATTCTGAATCTCAACAATTCTAGAATTGATAAAGTCTTTATCTTCCATTGCAGACTTATATTCAAAGTTTTCTGAAAGATCTCACATCGCCTTTGCTTCTGCTAATCTTTCCAAAACTGCAGGCAACTGCTCCTGCTTCAAATCCTGAAGTTCTGCAATAAGTTTTTCATATCCCTCTCTCGTAAGAAAGTTTTTATTTGCCATATTTCTTCTACGATAAAAATAAAAAATCAGATTTTTTCGGATATTTTAATCTACTCCAAAAACTATCTACTTAAGAATCCCCAGAATCCAAGCACTTTTCTCTTCCACTTATCAAAAGCGTGAGTTATTAAATCAGATGCCACCTTGAATCCTTTATGATTCTCCACTACAAATCTTTCTCCATTATAAAGGAAAATAAAATCTGCCTCGTAAAGTCCGCTTTTATTCTTGGTAATCACATAATCAATAATTACCTTCGCATCAATATTCTTTGCATAAATTTTCTTCAAAATCGTTTGTCCTTTATTCGCAATTTGGTGATCTACAGCCTTTTTAAGGTCTGCCTCCATTACTTCGGAAACATTTACAAACTTAAACTTAATGTCACTTACCTGCAAGAGTTCTGTTGTCATCGTGGTATACAATAGAATATAAAATCACTTCCTTTTACTGAAATCGAGACAAAATGCAAGCCTTGCTCAAAAATTTTCGCCTTATAAAAACATAAAGAGAAAAGCTGACTTTTATTTTCTCCTCTTTTTATTCCAAAGAGCAATCAAAAAACTGCCCCAAAACGCGACTATTCCCCCCAAAAGATAAAAAACAACAAACAAAGCCTCAAAAAAACAGTCCTGACTTTTACAAATTCCATCGTTATAGAAAGCCTTGAAAAAATCTCTATCTAAAACCCAGGATAAAAAGTAAGAAACATCCCAATAAATCATCAATACATAAGCTCACAAGATCCCTACAATAAGCAAGGTCAAAAGTAGTAAAACTATCATAAATACACCTGATTCCTTTTTTGAAAGAGCAAGAAAATTTGAAACATTCCAATAGCCGATAATGAGAAGCAGGAAAAAATAGATTGATAATAAGGTTCTAAAATCTCCTCATCAAGTAAATAGTTGCCCCAAAAAATACCATCCTCAAAATAAAAAAAGAAGAAAAGAAAGCCCTATTCCTCGTTTTTTTTGATTGAATATTTTTGACATCGCTAATTTTTAAAAGCTAAAATCAGATTTTTAGCCTAATTTTTTCAAAAAATCCTGCTGAACAGAACGATACTTTTTCTCTTCTTTAATCATCAAATAACTTTTTCTAATCAATTCTCTAATATCTTCATAATACAAAAGTCAAAGCACCTGCTGAATATCAGCCCATTTATAGATCCCGATATAGCCCTCGCCATCCGTAATCTGAATGGAAAGAGGATCTCCTGTATATTTCATCAAAAAATAAGTTACATCCTTGTCTAAATGCCCCTTTTTCGTTTCTGAACTTCTCAATGAAGTCATTCAGACTTTTTGTTTTAATATCAAATGATCAACTGGGATTCCACATTCTTCAGAGACCTCTCTTAATGCTGCTTCTTCAATCTTCTCTCCTGATTGGATTTTTCACTTAGGAGAAACCCATTCTATTTTTCCAGAGAGTGCATGCCTTTTGATAAGTAAATACCTTGGTTCTCCGTCTGAAGCAATATAATATACGATTCCACCTGCACTTTGAACAATTCCTGCCATTTCTCTATCATCAAAATAAAAAATCTGATTTTATGCTACAAGTTTTTCTACAATTCCTGCAAAGAAATTTGCAATAACATTTTCTCCTTTCTGGGGTTTGATACTAGCTATAGCTTGGTAACTTGTCAACCTTCCTTGATTTGCCATTTCAGAGCTCTCAGGAAATTGCTGCTGAATCTGAGCATACAGCTGAGGGTTTTTGGCACTAATAGTACTCTTTAAATTCACGAACAAACGACGTGAATCTTCTAAAATAGCAAGCTCTGATTCAATTTTTTCCACATCAGCAAGGAATTTGTCCTGATTACGACCATCTAAAGCCTGGACTTTCTGTTCCAGATTTAGCAAAGAAAGCTGTGTTTCCATTTCTTTTTTGAGTTCTTGGGCTCCAGACTTTGTAGACTGATCAAGCTTTTTAAGCTCATCAATACGAGATTGAAAGACATCCTTCTGCTTTTGTTGTTCAGAATTAAGAAGCTTATCAAATCAAAATTCTGGTTTTTGCTCTTTTTCTATTGCCATACTAATGAGCTAAGGATTCTAAAACTTTTTTGAGGATTGCAATATTCTTTTTATAATTGACTCTGAGCGGTCAAACGATAGAAAGCACCGCATCATAACCATCAAAATCCACTTTCACATAGACACAGGAAATCAGCGTTTCTTGATCGTTTACGAAAGTATAATAGACCTCTTTATTTTTGAGGATTTTCTTGTCAATGAAAGCAACGATTTTTTTCTCCTCAATAAAGCGGATAATCGTCCTCGTCGCTGAATATTCATCAATCATATCATCACGAAGCAGATTATTGATCCCGAGATAATAATACTCATCATTCCTAATAAATCCAACCACTACCCCATCAGATACCTCTCCTAAAGCTTCAACCAGACTTTTGAGTCCTTTTCTCGCAGTATCAAGCTGAAAATCAACTTCTTCAGGCTGCTCGGCAAGTGCTGTATCCAAATATGCTGAAAGCCCTTGTAGAGTCGGCATTCTCCCTGAGGAATTGTAAGGTTGATAGACCATGCCTTGTTTTTCTAAAGCATTGAGGTATTTTCTCAGGGTTGAAGGGGCATAATCCACCGCTTCCAAAGCATGAAGAAACTTTGAACCAACCGGTTCTCCTTTGTCCAGATAGCAGTCTATCACCGTATCTAGCAGGGCTAAGAGTTTGGTATTTTCAGACATCATAATCAATAAAAGGATAAGAAGAGAAAACAATAGTCATAAACTAAAACTTCAAAGAAAAAGTGTACAAAAAGCAAATCCAGATTTTTTTACTTTTTCAGAATATGAAACAAAGCCTCGCGATAAGAAAGATAAGTTCTCGTATTTTCAATTTTCAACAAACGAAAAACCTTTTGGACATAACTTTTTCATAACATTCTCGATCCAATAAGCAAGAAGATTATTCCATTAATAAATGGCACATAAAAAAAGATAAGTCCAATAATCAAGAAAAAGATAGCAAGTGGAATCTTAACCAAATTAGGCAAGTTATCAAGCATTTCCAACTTAGTTCGAATCCAGAATTTTACCTTATGAAGAAGATGGACGAGTTTTTTAGAACTCTTCTCTAAAACCATGCATTTTATAATAAAGTCAAAAAATCAAGTTACAGTATAAAAAAGCAGATCTCCATTTCAAGAGAAAGATATCTTTGAAAAAATATAATTCAAAAAGCACCACTAATAGCTAAGATAGAAATACGAGTTTATATCCTAAGAAATATTAGTGATGCAAAAGCATAATAAGAAAAGAGGACAATTAAATCAAGGGGGAAAATAACAATTTATGCTTTGAGTAAACAAAGGATAAATATGAGAGCCATTGAAAAATACTGAGAAGACCTTATACAATAATCAGTAAAGAAATTGAAGAGAGCAAGGAAGAATGAGGTAATATGTGGAATAGTAGAAGCATTGAAAGAGTATGAAGTAATGAGTATAACAAGTGATAATGGTAGTGAGTTT
>CAUTUR010000025.1:0-15294 GCA_963541585.1 uncultured bacterium
TGGAGGGATGGCAGAGCGGTTGAACGCGGCAGTCTTGAAAACTGTTAACCGATTATTCGGTTCGTGGGTTCAAATCCCACTCCCTCCGCCATTTATGTTTTGATTGTTGTATGACAAAGAACACCAGAGTAAGTAAAGCTAAGGTTTTATTTACGATTGCACAGATTACCATTTTCCTTTGATTGATGGTATATGCGGATGTATTTGGATCTTCTGGATCAGACATGATGATCATTGTAAATCCTAACTTTATAGGAAGTGAGGAGAATGCTGTTGGAATTAATCCTGATAATATAAATATTTCGGATAGTGGAGATGATTTTTCTGTTATTTCTTATATTGTTCAGGAGTGAGATACTTTAGAGAAGATTTCAAAAGAATTCTGAGTTCCTATCAATGATTTGAAAAAATTAAATAAGATAGGAGATGAAGTAAAACCTGGAATGAAGCTTGTTGTAAGTGATAATGAGGAATGAATTCTCTACGTTGTTCAGAAAGAGTGGAGTCTGAGACTTTTTGCTGAGTTTTATAGGCTCAATCTTGAAGATCTTATGACACTCAACTATATTTCGGATGATAGTGAGATTTTGTATCCAGGACAGGAGTTGTTTATTAATGTGTCAGAACAGAGAGCTTACGATATTGGTCTTCTTGAGAAGGCTCAGCCGGTACTTCCAAAAGATGAATTACCGAAGAAACCTTCTAAGAAAAAATCTTGAGGAAAATCTTATGCTGCTAGTGCTTGAGTAGCGGTTTCACAATGAGCCGTGATCGTAGGAAATAATTGAGGAAAGTCAGGAATTATTTCAAGGTGGTATTATAATCCAAAAGTTTCAAATGGATTTGCTGCTGGTTTCTGTACCTGGTATGCGGCTATGAAGTCTCCTTGGATGTTTGATGCAAATGGTAATAGAGCTTTTGGAGGAAATGCAAGAAACTGGTATGCTAATGCGAAAGCGGCTGGATATAAGGTTGGTCAGATTCCGAGGGTTGGTGCAATTATTGTATATAGTGCACTTAGGAGTTCTGCTGGACATGTTGGAATTGTTAGAGAGTATCATTCAGATCAGTGAACAATGGTTATTGAAGATATGAACTATGCAGGTAGATATATTGTGACAAAGAGACGAGAAAATGTAAATCGTTGAGGAGTTATTGGATATATTTATCCATAAAGATAAATGTAAGAAGCATCTTAACTTTCGTGGTTAAGGTGTTTTTTTAAAAGGGAAAATCAGATTTTTTATTCTTGTTTTTATCGTGGAAATAAGTATAGTCATCTCGTTTGTTGTTGAAAAATGTTCTTTATATGTTTGAGAAAGATAATGCAGAGAAATCCGATGTATGCTTATACTCCGAAAAATTTTAAGAGAAGGTCCTTTACTCCTCAGCAAGAGAGGTTTTCTTGGAATACTCAGAATGTTCGAAAAAAACTGATGTGGGCGATAGCAGGATTTGTGGTATTTGTGTTTTTTTCATTTTTTATTTATATTCAGGTTAGAGTCTTGGGAGACCTTCCAGACGTAAGTAAAATCAAGAATATGACCATGATTGAATCTACCGTTATTACTGATAGAAACGGTCAAGAACTTTATAAGATTTTTGATGAAAATAGACAGTATATTGACCTTAAAGATATTAGTAAACATATGATCAATGCTATTGTGGCTGTTGAAGATCAAAGGTTTTGGGATCATGAAGGTTTAGATCCAATGGGAATATTCAGAGCATGATTCAAGACGATGATTGGTAAAAATGGATGAGGAGGATCTACGATTACTCAGCAGCTTATTACTAATGTTATGAAGCTTGAAAGACCTTTTGGATGAAGCTTTTTACAGAAAGTTGATTATAAGCTGAAGCAAATTGTACTTGCAAAAAGACTTAATAATGTACTTCAAAAACAGATTAAGGCTGAGAATAGAAATCTGACTAATGAGCAGGTAAAGCATGAAATGAAAAATAAGGTGTTAGAGTTATATTTAAATTATGTGTTTTTGGGAAATAATGCCTATGGAGTTCAGGCTGCGAGTAAGACCTATTTTGGAAAGGGTGCTAAAGATTTGACGGTTTTAGAATCTGCGATTCTTGCATCTATTCCAAAGGCTCCTACGAGATACGATCCTTATAAATCTACTTCTCTTCTAGGTTCCTTTAAAATTACTGATGGAAATAAAAAGGAATACGTTTTTGATGGTAATTTGAAATCCTTGATTTTGAGTAAATATAGAGAAAATCTGATTCAAGCTGATTTTTCAAATAAGAAGAGTAGTGAAGCATTTGTAAAATTTGTGATTGGGCTTTGTCCTTCTAGTGTTACACTTGATGGAAAAGAGTATTATGTTAAATATGAGAATGGAAGAGCTGAATTTGCACTTGGTAGAATGTATGAAGATGGAAAAATTACTGAAAAAGAGCTGAAGTCAGCTTTCTTTGAAACCTTTACAAAGACGTTTGAGAAGAGTGCTTTTGATATTAGGGCTCCACACTTTGTATTTTGGATTAAGGATTTGTTAGAAAAAGAATATGGAACTTGAATTACAAAAGAAGGTGGACTTATTGTGAAGACTTCTCTTGATTATGAGATCCAGAAGTTGGCAGAGGCAGCACTTTCTAACAATAAGGCAGCATTCTTTGAAAATGGAGCAACGAATGGATCAATGCTGTATCTCGATTCTCATAATGGAGATGTTCTGGCTTATGTCGGTTCTCTTGATTATTTTAATAAAGATATTCAAGGTCAGAATGATATGGTAAGGAGTCCTAGGCAGTCTGGTTCCTCTATTAAGCCTCTGATTTATGCGCTTGGATTTGATAAACTTCCACTTACGATTGATACTCCAATTTATGATATTTTCTTTAAGGCAGGAAAGGATACTCCAAATAATGCTGATGGAAAATTTGATGGAATGCTTCCGCTTAAAAAGGCTCTTGGATTTAGTAGAAATATTCCAGCAGTAAAAATGTTCTTTGCTGTCGGAGGAGAGGCTGTTGTAAAACCTTATTTGCAGAGTTTGGGTCTTTCCGGAATTAAAAATACTATTGAATACTGATATCCTCTTTCATTAGGTGCTGGAGAAGTAAGTATGCTTGAACTTGCTGGAGCTTATTCAAATCTTTCTACACCTACTCCTGGTAAAATTAATCCGATTTTAGAGATTAAAGCCAGTGATGGAAAAATCCTCTATACAAAAGAAGTAGAAACGAAACAAAATATTATTAAGCCTGGAATTATTTCTTTGATGTGGAAGATCCTTGCGGATCCAAATAATAGGATTTGAGTCTGGGTTTCTAAATTTAATGTTAAGGGATTGACCTATGCGCTTAAAACCTGAACTTCTGATGTAAAAACAGAGAAAGGAGGGCGTCCAAGGGATTGATGGTTGGCGGCTTATACCCCAAGTAGAGTGATTATGATGTGGGCTGGAAATGCCAATGCAACTCCAATGAATAGAAATGCTTATGGAGGAACAATTCATGCGAATAGTATCAAAGCTTTCCTTTCAAGTCTTCTTGTAAATAATTATCTCAGTAACGAAGAGATGCCTAATAAAGATACTGCTGGAATTAGTATCTCAAAGATCTCTGGAAAACTTCCTGGAGAAACAACGCCTGCTGATCTGGTTATTCAAACACTGTGACGAAATGGTCGTTTGCCAAAAGAAGTTGAAGGACCTATTACAGAGATTGAGGTAGATACGTCTTGTTATGGAAAAGCAAGTCCTTTGACTCCTATGGAGCAACTTAAAAAGGGTTTCTTGGCTCAGGCTTCTACCTTTATGCCGAATAAGATGGATTTGGAAGATATTAAAAATTATTGGAAGCAGCAAATGGGGTCTTGAGTACAGCATACTTTCAATTTGTTCTTTGAAGAACCGCAAAACTTCTGTGAAAATAGACAACCAAGTCTGAATGATTCGATAGCGATTACGATTTTGAAACCACAAGCAAATGCAAACTTTGCAAAGAAAAATGCAATTTCCTTTACTATTAAATCGCCTACTGCTATTAGAAAAATTAACATTACGCTTGATAGTAATACCATTAAGTCGTTTATAGAGAATAGTACTGAGATTTTTGCTTCTAAGGATATTGATCTTTCAAACTATCCTAATGGAAACCATACGCTTGGAATAACCGTAATTGATGAAATGAATGCTACGAAAACAGCTACGGTTCCTATTAAGCTCGTTTCAGAGGATAAAACTCCTCCGTTCTTTAGAAAAGATCAGAGTTCTGTGAGTAGAACAGAAGATGGAAAGTATGAAGTTAGTTTGTTTTTTGATGATGATATTTCAGGTGTAAAATGAGGGAAAATTATTGAAACAAGCTGATGAAAAGTTGTAAACACTTTTAAACTTCAGGCTACGAGTTTTACTGTCAATTCTCCAAATTTGAGAGTTGAGGTTGAGGATTTTTATGGAAATGTTTTGAAACAGGAGCTTAATCTAGACTCCTTGTAAAAGATTGTGCTGTAAAAAAGGGAAAATCTGGGAAAAATTCAGATTTTTTCTTTTGAAAAGGTGAGAGAAAAAAATATACTCTTGCTTGTTGCTTTTTTACCTTGTAGAAAAGATCCTTATGATAAAAAATGAATTAAAAATCTGAAAAATAAAACGAATCTACCTTTCTAAGCCTAGTCATCATGAATTGGAAGAAGTTGTAAAGAATCTTAATTTGCACGAAATGGTGGAACAAGATATTTTGGAACCCAGTGCTCATGATAAGATTGACGTCTATGATGACTGTATTTTTTTGATTATGCATTTCCCAAAATATAATGAGAAGCTCTGAAAGTATGTGTCAAATGAAATGAATATTATTCTTGGAAAAGATTTTATCATCACTTTGACTAAATATCCGACTAATAATATAGAAAAGATTAGACAGGAATATGAACAGGAAATTAAAGAAGAGTGAGATGAGGCAGAAGAGTATAAGATTTCTCCTTATTATATTCTCTATAAAATTATTGATGTTATGTATGACAAGATTATCTTGGGACTCAATAAGTTTAACTTGGATCTCATGGAAATGGAGAAACAGGTTTTCGACAAGAATTTTGTGGATACTGAGCTGCTAAAACAAGTTTTAATCAAGAAGAGAAATGCGGTTTTACTCAAAACTATTATTGCTCCTCAGGAGGAAATTTTGTTGGAACTTCAAAAAGCAACTGCTAATTTTTATGAAGGAGATCTTGATGTGTATTTTGAGGATCTGGAGTATAAAACGAGTAAAATTCTTGGGCATATTATAAGTATCCATGAGAATATTGATTCTATCTGAGATATTTTCAATACCCTAACAAATATGATGACTAATACTAATCTCTGAATTTTGACGGTTTTGACGGTAATTATCTGAATTATGACGATGATTAGTGGGATTTATGGAATGAATATTGTGCTTCCAATGCAGGAAAATCCTTGGGCCTTTATGATTCTTATGGGATTTATGTTTAGTATGGCTTTAATCACCGTATTGGTATTTAAGAAGAAAAAACGATTTTAACTTTTTATTCCTTTTTGTCTCTTTTTCCTATGGCTAGAAAGCAAAAAAAATCAAAAATCAGAATTCTTATGATTGTTTTTCTTATTCTTTTAGGAATTTGATTTATGTTTCGTCTTGGTTATAATGCTCCTCTGGTTTTTGATGAAAACACTCAGATTGAAATCCAAGAGTGAGATACGTTAGCTAAGTTTTATTCTCATCTTAATGGATATCATACATTTATGATGAAGCTTTGGCTTAGAAATCATAAAGCTCTGATTCCTTCTCTTCAAAAAGGAAAGTATGTTTTGGGTGGTAATTATCAAAAAAAAGAATTGCTAGAGCAAATAGCTAAAGGTCCAGAAAAGGCTTTTATTCGTGTTACTTTGCTTGAAGGGCGATCTATTTATGATATTGATCAAGAATTGACTTCGAAAGGCTTGATACAGGCTTGAACCTTTATAGCTAAGGCTAATGATTTAAGTTTTATTCAAAAATTAAAATCAGAATTTTCTTTTTTGTCTATTCTGCCTGAAGGAAAATCACTTGAAGGTTTTCTTTATCCTGATACCTATTTTTTGGATCAGAATTGAGATCTTTCTGAACAACTTGTTACGGCTCAACTGAAAAATTTTCAGCAAAAAATATGGGATTCCTATCATGACAGGATTGTTGCTTTTTGACACGGTCTTTCTCCTTATCAGGTAGTAATTCTCGCTTCGGTGATAGAAAATGAAGAAAAAACCTCTCAAAATAAGCCTATTATTGCTGGTATTTTTCTTAATAGACTTGAGAAGGGAATGAAACTGGATGCAGATGTAACTTTATGCTATGGACTGAAGGTTACGTATGATAAATGTCGTCAAAATATTGTTCCAAATCTTTCTGATGCGAATAATCCTTATAATACAAGGCAAGTTTTTGGTTTAATGCCGACACCAATATCTTCTCCAAGTGAAGAAACCCTTTTTGCTTTGTTGAATTTTCAAAAAACAGATTATCTTTTTTATCTCCATGATCAGGCAGGAGGAATTCATTATGGGCATACTAATGAGGAGCATATTTCAAATGTTGCGACATATTTGAGGTAAGGATATTGCCACAAAAGAAGTATTGAGATTTCTGGTTGTTTATTTTTGAAAATTCTCTTGCATTTAAGGAGGATTTTCTTATAAAGATCTTCGCTATCTTCTTGTGCCAAGGTAGCTCAGTGGTAGAGCAGAGGCCTGAAAAGCCTTGTGTCGGCAGTTCGATTCTGCCTCTTGGCACCACTAAGAATATTGCAGAGAGAAAAGAATGGGCGTGTAGCTCAGGCGGTTAGAGCGCACCTCTGATAAGGGTGAGGTCGGTGGTTCGAGTCCACCCACGCCCACCATTCTTTCTCGGGAATTAGCTCAGATGGCTAGAGCGCTTGGTTTGGGACCAAGAGGTCGCGAGTTCGAGTCCCGCATTCCCGAGGTTAAAAAAGATTGCTAGTTCAGAAAATAAAAAGTTCTCTAGGTATATTGCCTTACTGGGTTTGGTTAAATATCTGGAGGGTGGTTTTGAAACAGGGTTGGTGGCTTACTGTGTTATGGTAGGATCTGCTAAATGATCAAGATCAGCTTTTTTTTTGAAAATCGCTTGCAATCGTAAAGGAAATTGTTATATAATTTAGTTATGTTTAACTTTTAGTTTATTAAACAGTATTACTATGGCTACTAAACCACACGTAAATGTTGGAACTATTGGTCACGTTGATCACGGTAAGACAACATTGACTGCTGCTCTTACAGCTGTTGCTGCTACAAAAGGGTATGCTAATTTTACAGCGTATGATCAAATTGATAACGCTCCAGAAGAGAAGGCAAGGGGTATTACTATTGCTTCTAGACATGTAGAGTATGAAACTGACAACAGACACTATGCTCATATTGACTGTCCAGGGCATGCTGATTATGTAAAGAACATGATCGTAGGTGCTGCTCAGATGGATGGAGCTATTCTTCTTTGTTCTGCTGTTGATGGGCCTATGCCTCAGACAAGAGAACATATTCTTTTGGCTAAGCAGGTTAATGTGCCAAAGATTGTTGTTTTCTTGAATAAATGTGATATGGTAGATGATCCTGATATGATTGATCTTGTAGAAGAAGAAATCAGAGAGATTCTTAAGAAGAATGGTTTTGATGAAAATTGTCCTATTATTAGAGGATCAGCTTTGAAGGCTGTTGAAAATCCAAATGATGAGGCTGCCGCAAAACCTATTTGGGAACTTTTTGATGCTTTGGATTCTTATATCCCAATTCCTGAAAGAGATAATGATAAGCCTTTCTTGATGCCAGTTGAAGATGTGTTCTCTATTAAAGGTAGGGGAACTGTAGCAACAGGTAGAATTGAAAGAGGTATTGTAAAGATGAATGATGAACTTGAACTTCTTGGTCTTGGTGCTGATCCTTTGAAGACTGTGGTTACTGGTATTGAAATGTTCCACAAAGCGTGGGATCAGGCAGAGTCTGGTATGAATGTTGGACTTTTGCTTAGAGGTGTAGATAAAGATGCTATTGAAAGAGGTCAGGTGCTTTGTAAGCCAGGTACTGTAAAAACTTACAAGAAGTTTGAAGCAGAGGTGTATGTGCTTAAAAAGGAAGAAGGTGGAAGACATACTCCATTTATGAGTGGATATAGGCCTCAGTTTTTTATGAGAACTACTGATGTTACTGGTAATATCGAACTTGCTCCTGGTGTAGAAATGATTATGCCTGGAGATAATGCAAAGATTATTGTTGAACTTATCTATCCAGTTGCTATGGAAGAAGGTTTGAGATTTGCGATTAGAGAAGGAGGTAGAACTGTTGGTGCTGGAGTTGTAACTAAAGTACTTGAATAATTTACTATAGAGATGCAGACCTTGGATAAGGTTTAAGACTGGGTTCTGGGGTCTGTTTTCTTATATTTATTTTTACTATCAAAAGGATATATGTCGGCTGTAAAAAAAGATCAGACTCCAAAGTTAAGAATTAAGTTAAAGAGTTATGATGTGAGAATGTTGGAAGCTTCTGTTTCTAAAGTTGTAGGACTTTTGGTAAAATCAGGTGCTCAGATTAAGGGGCCAATTCCTTTGCCAAAGAAAAGGAAGGTATATACTGTGTTAAGATCAAACTTTAAATTTAAGAAGGCAAGAGAACAGTTTGAGAGAATCTCTTATACAAGGGTTTTGGATGTTGTAGAGACTGGAGGAAAAACAATGGAATATCTTCAGAATCTTTCTATTCCTGTCGGAGTTCTTGTAGATGTTAAGGTTTTCTAAATTTAAGGAATTATAAAATACGAATTACGGATTGTGGGTATGAAATCTATTCGTAATTGGTAATTTGTGCTTTGTTTTAATTGATCAGAATTTGTTAGTATGGTGAATAAAGGAGGAGTTGTGGTTGCAAAACAAGAGATGACCAAGATGTGGATTGATGATAAATTTGTAGCGGTTACTCTTGCTAAGGTTCTTCCACAAGAAATTATTAGATATAAAACTCAGGGAAAAGACGGGTATTCTGCTGTAGTTGTTGGGGTTGAGAAAAAGGAGCTCAATAAAGAAAAGGGGCAGAAGTTGACTTATACTATGGTGACGGAATTTCCTGTAGATGAAGCTTTTGCTTCTGCTCATGAGGCTGGGAAGGCTCTTGATGCTTCTTTGTTAGGAGGTGTAACTTCTCTTACTGTTACTGGAATGAGTAAGGGGAAGGGGTACCAAGGACTGGTGAAAAGATGTAATATTAAAGGAGGTCCAGCTACTCATGGACATAAGTTTTCTAGAGCTGGAGGTTCAAAGGGTAACAGAAAGCCAAGAAGAACAATGAAAGGACATCCTCATGCATGACATATGGGGTCAGAGCAGCTTACGCTTAAGAAAATTCCTCTTTTGAATGTCGTAGAAAAAGATGGGAATAAGTTCTTGATTGTTAAAGGGTCTTTGCCTGGGGCAAGAAATGGAAAATTAAAGTGTTTTGTAGAATAATTTTTATGACCTTATAGATAATTGAAAAATGGTATATGCGGTTGATGTATATGATAAAAATGGAAAGGTTGCTTCAAAATTTGATTTAAAGCCAGAGCTTTTTTCAGATGAAATCGTAAATCCTTCTCTTATTCATGAATATCTTCTTCTTCAGCAGGCAAATGCTCGTAATGTGATTGCGTCTACAAAGACAAGGGCTGAGGTTGCTGGTTCTGGTAGAAAGCTTTATAAGCAGAAAGGAACTGGAAATGCTAGAGTAGGTGATAAGAATTCTCCTATCAGAAGACATGGAGGTGTGGCTTTTGGTCCTAGTTCAGAGAGAAACTTTGAAAAAACAATGACTAAAAAAGCAAGAAAGCTGGCTCTTAATGGACTTTTGACCTTGAAAGTGAAGGAAGGAATTGTTTCCGGATTAGATCTTGATACTATGGAAGCAAACACAAAGAGTGCTATTGATCTTCTTGCGAAGATGGGAAATCAGAATAAAAAAGTACTTTTTGTTCTTGATAAGAAAGAAGATGGGATTGTTAAGTCTTTTAGAAATATTGAAGGTTTAAAATATCTTTTGGTAGACTATCTTAATCCTTATGATCTTATAAATGCTGAGGCTATTGTGTTTTTGAAGCCGGCACTTGAATTTGTAAATCAGGCTTAGTTTATTATTTATGTTTTTGTTTACAACGGTATGACGTTCAAAGAAAAATTGCAGAGAAGGGCGAGAAAAAGTGTTGCACAAAAGGCGCTTGTAAAGTTTAGTCCTTATGATATTATTCTTGCTCCAGTATTAACTGAGAAGACTTATAAACAGCAAGAGTCTGCTAATAAATATGTTTTCAAAGTGCATAGCGATGCTAATAAAAATGATATTGATGCTGCTATTCAGTATCTTTATAAGGTGACTCCTCTTAAGATTAATGTTGTAAATACTGCTTTTAAAGGAAGAGAGAGAAGAAAACTCGTAAAGAGAGCTTTTAAAAAGGCGATAGTGACTTTGGGAGAAAAAGAGAAGATTGATTTTGCTGTGTAGTTGTTTTCTTTAGTAATTATAATGTTTTGTTCAGATGGCTGTAAAGAAATATAAACCATATACTCCTTCCAGGAGATTTATGATTGGGTATGACTTTTCAGAGCTTACTAAAAAAAGGCCTGAAAAATCATTGACTACAATGATTGGAAGAACTGGAGGAAGAAATAATCAAGGAAGAATTACTTCTAGGTTTATGGCAGGAGGGCATAAAAGACTCTATAGAATAGTAGACTTTAAGGGGTATAATAAAGTTGATATTCCTGCGAAAGTTGCTGCGGTAGAATACGATCCTTATAGAACGGCTAGAATTGCTCTTTTGCATTATGTTGATGGGGAGAAGAGATATGTTTTGGCTTGGAAAGGTGCAAAAGCTGGTCAGATAGTTATGAATGGTGGAAAGGGGGAAATTGCTCCAGGAAACAGAAAACAGCTTAAAGATATTCCGGAAGGAATGACGATCTTTAATCTTGAAGTTACTCCTTTTTCAGAAGGAAAGCTGATTAAGTCTGCTGGTGGTTTTGCTACTTTGGCGGGTAGAGATGAAGCATTGAGGGTTGTGTTTGTTAAAATGCCTTCAGGAGAAGTAAGAAAATTTAATGAGAACTGTTGGGCAACACTTGGTGAAGTTTCTAATGCAGATCATAAAAATGTTGAAATCGGTAAGGCTGGAAGACAAAGACGACTTGGTAGAAAGCCAAGAGTGCTTGGAAAGAATATGAATCCAGTGGACCATCCGCTTGGAGGTGGAGAAGCTCACTCTCCTATTGGTTCCAAGAGAGGACCTAAATCCTTTAGTGGAAAACTTGTTTCTGCTGGAATGAGAACAAGAAGAGGAAAGAAATGGTCAGATAAATTTATTGTTTCAAAGAGAAAATAATCTTCCGATTCCGTTTTATTTAGATATGTTTTGTTAAATGGCTAGATCTCTGAAAAAAGGTTTCTATGTGAATGAAAAACTTATGAATAAGGTTTTGAAAATGAATGAAACCTGAGATAAGAAAGTGATTAAGGTTTGGGATAGGGCTTGTCATATTGTTCCTGAATTTATTGGGTATACCTTTGCTGTGCATAATGGAAAACAATTTGTAAGTGTATATGTGACTGAAGATATGTTGGGGCATAGATTGGGAGAGTTTGTTCCTACGAGAACCTTTAGAGGACATCCGTTCTAAGGTTTGCCTACTGAAGTCGGATTCAGTATTAAAACTATTTACTTTACTTGTGTAAAATTATATTGTTATGAGTAATCAGGTTACAGCAACATTAAAATATGCACTGCTTTCTGATAAGAAACTTAATCTTATTGCTGATCTTGTAAGAGGAAAGAAGGTGACTGCTGCATTGGATATGCTTGAATTTATGCCAAAAAAAGGTGCAAGAGTGCTTCATAAGCTTATTAAATCAGCTGCAGCTAACGCTGTGAATAATAATAAACTTCCACTTGATCAACTTTTTATTGAGAGGATTGAGGTAGGAAAAGGTCCTAAGATTAAAAGAGTAAGATTTGTTTCTAGATCTAGGATTAGTCATTATGAGAAGTATAGAGCATATGTGAAAGTTATTTTAAATACTAAGTAGTTTGTGAGGATGTGACAAAAGGTAAATCCAGTTGGAATGAGAGTTGGGATTATGAAATCACGACCGTCAGAATGGTTTGCTAGAACAAGAAAAATGAATGCAGACTTTTTTGTAGAGGATATCCAAATTAGAGATTTCGTTGAAAAGCAACTCGCAAGATCTGGAGTAGCTAAAATTGTGATTAGAAAGACGCTTAAAGAGGGTGAAATTATTATCTTCGCTTCAAAGGTTGGTCTTCTTATGGGAAAGAATGGAGAGAGGATTAAGAAACTAGAAGAGGATCTTAGCAAGAAATTTGGAAAGCCATTCAAGATTAATGTGAAAGAGGTAAGAACTCCTGAACTTTCTGCAAAGATTATGGCTGAATATGTTGCTTCTCAACTTGAGGCTAGAATGCCTTATAGAAAAGTAGTAAAGAATGTCCTTGCTAAGGTTATGGAGAAAGGTGCTAATGGTATTAAGATTCAGATTGGAGGAAGACTTGGAGGTGCAGATATCGCAAGAAGCGAGAAGTTTATTGATGGTAGAGTGTCTCTTCAGACTTTTAGATCAGATATTGATTATCACTACCTCCAGGCTATGACAAAGTATGGAGTGCTTGGAATTAAAGTTTGGATTGAAAAAGGGGTGATTCCTTCAGCAAAGAAAAAAGGAAAGAAAACTCTGAATCTAGATTAAGAAAATATACTCAGGATTTCAGTTTTAATTGATCAGTTGTTATTATCATGTTATTGACTCCAAAGAAATGGAAATATAGAAAGCAGATTGTTCCTTCTCTTAAGGGAAAAAGTGCCAGAGGAACGGCAATTTCTTTCTGAGAATATGGTCTAAAAGCTACGACGAGTGGTTATGTGACTAATAAGCAGTTGGAAGCCGCTAGAAAGGTGATTGTTAGACATACTAGAAAGGTTGGTCAGCTTTGGATGAGAGTGTTTCCTGATACACCGATTACTAAAAAAGGACTAGAAATGCCAATGGGATCTGGAAAGGGAGATGTGGATATTTATGCAGCTCCAGTTAAGAAAGGGAAAGTTGTTTTTGAGATTTCTGGGCTTTCAAGGGAATTGGCTGAGGAAGTAATTATAAGTGCTGCTAAGAAGTTGCCTATTAAAGCAAGATTTGTAGCTAAGGGTGAAATTAAATAATATTTTTATACCTCTAAAGAAGTTGTTATAATGAAAGGGACTGGTTTATTTATGAAAGAGCTTGCTGGTAAGAGTATCAAGGAATTGGTAGCTATGAGAAAAGAGGCTAGACATGAACTGTTTGAGCTCAGAATGAAAAATAGCGTAAGAGCTCTAAAAGAAACCCATAAGATAGGAGATCTTAGAGTTAAAATTGCTAGGATCAATACCGTTTTACACTCTAAAGTGAATGCATAATGACGATTATCGGTGAAAAAAATATCAAAGAACTCATTGGTGAGGTAGTAAGTGATAAAATGGATCAGACTTGTGTTGTTTTGGTAAAGTCTGTAAAAATGCATCCTATCTACAAGAAAAGATTTGTAGTAAGGAAGAAGTATTATGCTCATAATACAGGGAATAAAGCAGTTCTTGGAGATACTGTAAAGTTGAGATTGGTGAAGCCAATTTCTAGACTCAAGAGATGGAATATTGTCGAGGTCTTATAGTTTTAATTAGTTTTGGTTTTGAACGATGTTGCAACAAGAATCGTTAGTTGTGGTGGCTGATAACACTCAGGCAAAAAAGGCGAAAATTATCAGAGTATTAAAGGGTTCTTATGGAAAGGTAGCACATGTTGGAGATAGAGTTGTGGTTGCTATTAAGGAGGCTGCTCCTGCTGCTTCAGTAAAGAAAGGGCAAGTGGTTCAAGCGGTTGTTGTAAGAACTAAAAAAGAGATTGCCAGAAAAGATGGAACCTATATTAGATTTGCTGATAATGCAGTGGTTCTTTTGACAAAGGATGCAAAAGGAAATATGAATCCTATTGGAAAGAGGGTTTTTGGTCCTGTTGCAAGAGAGCTTAGAGAAAATTATAGACCAATTACTAATATGGCAGAAGAAGTATTGTAATTCGGCTAATGAACTTTATTTGTAACGAGATGTTCTGATGAAAAAATTGAGAAAAGGTGATCCAGTTATCGTAATTGCAGGGAAGGCAAAAGGTAGTGTTTCTGTGATAGAGGCTTTAGATGGAGAAATGGTAACGGTGAAGGATGTGAATGTTGTGAAAAAAGCAGTTAAAGGGCAGGGGTTTGTAAAAAAGACTTTGCCACTTCATATTTCTAACGTTGCTTACTATCTTGCGGATCAAAAAAAGGCTACAAAGATTGGGGTTGAACTTACCAAAGAGGGTAAGAAGGTAAGAAAGGCAAAGGTTACTGGAAAAATTATTGATTAATTGTTTTAAATATTTTTGATGGTTTAGCTATGAAAAAATCTGAGTTGTTTGCAAAACTTAAGGATCATTTGAACCTTAAAAACATCAATCAGGCTCCAAAGGTAGATAAGGTGATTGTTGCTATGGGAATTGGGTCTTTGGTAACAAGGAAAGGACATAAGGATTTTGAAGAATTTGAGAGAAATCTGATTAGAATTACTGGTCAAAAGCCAGTATTGATAAAATCTAAAAAGGCTATTTCAAACTTCAAGCTTAGAGAGGGAATGCCAGTGATGTTAAAAGTGACTTTGAGAGGAGAAAGAGCTTATGATTTCCTAGATAGATTTTGTAAATTAGTGCTTCCTAGAGTAAGAGACTTTAGTGGAATTTCAAAGAAGAATTTTGATCCAAAAGGGAATCTTAATCTTGGTCTTCAGAATTATAATATCTTTCCTGAGCTTTGAGTAGATGATGTGACGCTTCCTATGGGGATTCAGCTTACTGTTGTGAGTACTGCAGGAACTCCAGAAGGAACTCAAGCATTACTTCAGGAGCTAGGATTTATCTTCAAATAGTATGGTATTTATCTTTATTGTGAAATAAGCAATGGCAAGAACAGCATTAAAAGCTAAACAATGAAAAATGTTTGAAAAAAGGTTCGTAAAAGGAGAGAACCTTGAACAGCCTACAAAATATTATAACAGATGTAGACTTTGTGGAAGGTCTAAGGCGTATATTAGAGATTTTGGAATTTGTAGAGTATGCCTTAGAAGATATGCAAGAGAAGGGCTAATTATGGGGCTTAGAAAGGCAAGTTGGTAATTGTTTAATTTTATTTTATGAATCGTATCACTAAGATGAGTTA